>SYGN01000334.1 GCA_005799525.1 Opitutaceae bacterium
ACGTTACGCCAATTTGGACGGAGTGATCGTCGGCAAGGCGCTCTACGAGAAGCGCGTGGAGCTGTCAGATCTGCTGGAAATCGCGCGCTAGGTGCCCCAAGAGCACCGGAAAATAGCGGGCGATGGATTCCGGCTGGGAGGGCGGTGACGGGCGATATCGTTTTTGACGAAACGTGGCCCGCTCATTTTACGGCGGCCGCGTGGTGGTCGAAGCCGAGCAGCCGCACGCGCAGCGGAGCGCAATCGGCGCTACGGATTTGACCTTCGTTTCGAAAGGGTCTCGGCAATCTCCTCGAGCGGATACGTGACGATTTCGGCGAGGGTCGGATGATACCACGGTGCGCGGAGTAAATCGAAGACGGTGGCTTTCATCGCGAGCGGGCCGCTGCAAAGATGGATGAGTTCGCCCGCGTCTTTGCCCACAATTTCGGCACCGAGGATACGGCCGCGCGCCGGCTCGGCGATGACCTTCACGTAGCCGTAATTCGCGTCCATGAGAATGGATTTGCCGTGGTCGTTGAACGGATAGCTCGCGACGAGGTAGGGCGTGCCGGCTTCGTCGAGTTCGCGTTCAAGGCGGCCGATGGTGGCGAGCTGCGGGTCGGTGAAGACGACATTGAGGAGGAGCGACCAATCGATGGATTTGATTTTTTTCACGCCGGCGGCGTGGCGGGCGGCGAGTTCGCCCTGTTGGATGGCGACGTGGACGATTTCGAAGGGGCCGGAGCAATCCCCGCCGGCGTAGATGTGCGGCACGTTCGTTTGCTGCCAGCGGTTCGTGATGATCTGGCCGTTGGGGCGGGCGCGGACGCCGGCGGCGGCGAGATTGAGGGTGGCGGTGTTCGGCTCGCGGCCGAGGGCGTTGAACAGGTGCGCGGCGCGGCGGGTGATTTTTTTCCCGTCGTGGAGAAACTCGACGGTGACGCCGCGACGGTCGGTCATGATGCGTTCGAGCTTCGTGCCGGTGAAGAGTTCGATCCCTTCATCAACGAAGGCCTGTTGAACCACGGTCGCCGCAGCCGCGGAGTGGTCGCGCAGGAGGTGGGCGCTGCGTTGCACCAGAGTGACGCGACTGCCGATGCGACTGAGGAACTGGGCGAGTTCGCAGGCGACGATGCCGCCGCCGAGGACGATCACGCTCTTGGGGATGAAATCGAGATCGAGGACGTCGTCGCTGGTCCAGAATTTTGATTCGGCGAGACCCGCCACGGGCGGGACGCTGACTTTTGAACCGGTGCCGATGAGGATGTGTTGGGCGCTGAGCCGACGTCCGTCGGAGAGCTCCACCGTGTGCGGATCGAGGAAACGAGCGTGGGCGCGGATGAGGTCGAATTGGCCGGAAGCGAGCGCCTGTTCTCGGTAAGCGGCAAACTCGCCGATGATTTTTTTCTTCCGCGCATGGATGGCTTTCATGTCGGCGCAGGCGGAGGGAATTTGGAGGCCGAACGTGGTTCCTTTCTGCGCGAGATGGAGAACGTCGGCCATGTAAAGGAGCGTCTTGGAAGGCATACAGCCGCGAAGGATACAGAGACCGCCGAGGTCGCGGGCACCGTCGACGATGGCGGTGCGGAGACCGAGGGAAACGGCGACGCGGGCGGCGTTGAAGCCGGCACTGCCGCCGCCGAGGATGAGGAAATCGTAGGGTTTCATAGGATGGGTGTGGGCAGGGAAGCCGGGCGGCGGCCGTGCAAACGGCGCTCGGTTTCTCCGGAAAACTTCAGGCGTGTGAAGGAAAGCCGCGCGGCGCCGAGGACGGCGACGATCGCAAGGGCAATCGTCGGAATGGAGCTGGGGCTGCTGAGCGGGATCATGGTGAGGTGTGAGTGCTGGGGGTTACCCCAAACAAAAAGAGGCGAAGGCAAGCGGCGCGCCATGGCAACCAGCGTGATCGGCGAAAGGCTTACCCACCCAACGAACGGGAGACGGTGGGCGCGTTTCGAGGGCAGCAAGCATGCGGTCAGCTGGACCGCGAAGGGCGATCGCAGGGCCGATGACGGGCGTGCCAGCAGGGCTGGTCGAACGGGTTTTTGGACCGATGCTTGCGCGGAGTGGATGGCCGCCGACGCGATGAGGACGCGAGTCCATTCGACATGAAGGCAGCACAGGACGAAGCAGGCTCGGCTTGGGTAATCTCGCGAAACCTTGCTGCAAGGATTGCGAGAACCGCAGTCATGATCTGAGGTGAGCACGCATGAATCACGACGCGCACGAAAATTATTCCGGAAAACGTCTGATTGTTTTCGGTTGTGGGTATGTCGGCGCCGAGGTGGCGCGGCGGGCGGTTACGCGGGGACTCGCCGTGACCGCATTAACGCGCAACGCGGCGCAGGCAGCGGCGCTGCGTGCGGAGGGGATCGACGTGGTGGTGGCGGAATTGGCCGGTGACACGTGGCACCGGCAAATTGGCGGTGGGGCCGATTTTGTTTTGAACTGCGTGAGTTCGGGTGGGGGCGGGATCGAAGGTTATCGGCGAAGTTATCTCGAAGGAATGGCCTCGATCCTCGTTTGGGCGCAGTCGCGCGGTGCCGCCGGAACAATGGTCTACACCGGCAGCACCTCGGTTTATGGGCAAGGTGGTGGCGCGCGGATCGATGAGACGGCGGCGGCGGACGGGGCGGGGGAGCGCGCCGGAATATTGCGGGAGACGGAGAATCTTTTGCGGGCGAACAACGGGGTCTGCGCGCGCTGGTTTGTGCTGCGACTCGCCGGCATCTACGGACCGGCTCGGCATCACTTGTTGGAGCAGGTGCGATCCGGTGTGGTCGCGGGGCTGGGGGTCTACCGGCTCAATTTGATTTATCGCGATGACATTTGCACGGCGCTGTGGGCGGCCTTCGCTGTGCCAGCGCTCGTAGGGAGCGAAATTATCAACCTCGCGGACGATGCGGCGGCGACCAAGGCGGAGATCACTACGTGGCTCGCTGCGCAACTGGGTGTGCCGCCGCCACGTTTCACAGGGGTGCCCGCCGAGGGCCGTCGCGACGTGACGCCCGATCGGGTGATCGTGAATGCGAAAGCGAAAGCGATGCTCGGATGGCGGCCGGAGTATCCGACATTCCGAGAGGGCTACGGAAAAATATTGTCGCGTTAGGATTGGCGCAGTCTCTCAACTCTTCCCTTCAACCCTTAACTCATCAAAATTTATGGCCGGTGTAGGCACACTTCTTAAACAAGCTCAGAAAATGCAGCGCGGTATCGAGGCGCTCCAAACCCAACTCGAGGCGAAGGAAATCGACGTCACGAGCGGTGGCGGTGCGGTGAAAATCAAGGTCAGCGGCGCGGGTAAATTTCTCTCGCTTGCGCTGGACCCGGACTTCCTGAAAGAGGACGCAAAGATCGTGGCCGACACCGTGCTCGCGGCCGTTCAAGACGCGGCGAAGCAGGCCAAGGATTTTAATGACAGTGAAATGCAGAAGGTGACGTCCGGATTCAAGGTGCCGGGCGGTTTCTAAGCGGCGACCCCGGATCGCGATGACGCCGGCGTTTGAAAAGCTGCAGAAACATCTGAAGCAACTGCCGGGGTTGGGCTACCGTGCCTCCGAGCGGATTGCCCTCCATTTGCTGGTGGAGAAGCCGGCGGAGCTCGCGGCGCTCGTGTCGGCCTTGGAAGACGCGGCGCGGGCAGTGCGCCGCTGCGTACGCTGCGGCAATCTCGCGGAGACGGACCACTGTGCCGTCTGTGTCGACGTGCGGCGCGACCGCTCGGTTGTCTGCGTGGTCGAGCATGTGCCTGACTTGGTGGCGATCGAGCGGAGCGGGGCGTATCGAGGTTCGTATCACGTGCTGCACGGAAAGCTGTCTCCGATCGACGGGGTGGGGCCGGATGAGCTCAACCTCGCGTCGCTCCGGGCGCGGGTGGAGTCGGGCGAGGTGGTCGAGCTGATTCTCGCGTTGTCGAACGATGTCGAGGGCGAGGCGACGTGCCACTACTTGACGGAGCATTTGCCGCCGATGGCCGCGGAGCGATCGCTGAATGTCACGCGGATTGGCTTTGGTTTGCCGAGCGGAGGAGGAGTCCTGTATGCTGACTCGGTGACGCTCAAAAGCGCGCTCGCAGCCAGGCGAATTTACCGGTGAACAGTGGCGCGCGGGCGACCTCCGGGTGTCGCGGTAAGTCGGAATCCAGTGTAATTCACCTTGGGCGCGCGGGGCTCAGCGATTTTTCCATTGTCAGCCCATCGGGCCTTGCACATATCTGACCTAGGCTCCGCGGGCGTAGTATATCGGTATTATGTGTGCTTCCCAAGCATGAGAGGCGGGTTCGACTCCCGCCGCCCGCACCACTTCATTCCTCCTCTGAGCCGCCCCGTGTTCGAGCGCAAGTAACGGTTCACAACAGGCCGGAACCAACCTGTGATCTGTCGCCGATCAACCGGGGGTCCTGCATCGCTGTGTGGTGGTTCCCGAACACGTCCGGTTCGCAGAGCGGGGAGGATTTACATCCCCGTTCCGAGCCCGATCTGAAAAATCCTGCCTTCACGTCTGCCGGGTCCTCGGCGAAGTGAACGCCGGTCTATTATTTTCGATTCAGTTTGAGGTAGGCTTCGGCGTAGCGGCGACCGAGATCACGGTAGCTGTCGGCGTCGAAATGGGTTTTGTCACCCTTGTCCTTGAGACCGTCGGAATTGACGAAGGCGGTGTGCGGCACTTTCGCTGGGAGATCGCGGTGAGCTCGGTCGACTTGAGTTTTGAATTCGCTCCAAGGGCTGCCGGCGAATTGACCGAGTTGGCCGACGATGAAGGGCACGTTGGGTGCGGCCAGTTCGACGCGGAGGCGGGCGATGAGGTTGTGGAGCTTGGCTTCGTGACCCGGGGCGAGTTCGCGATTGGAGTCGGATTCGCCTTGATGCCAGAGAAGGCCTTTGAGGGTGCCGGATTGCAGCGCGAGTTTCGCCCGGCGCAGCGCGTCGTCCCACGGGTGGCTTTGCGTCGCTTGATAGTAGAAGCCCGGTTGCCACGCGTCGATCGGCGAGCCTCCGACCGCGCAGGGAACGAGGCCGATGGTCACGCCCGGAGTGGCCTCGGCGACGGTGTTGGCGAAGGAGCGACCGAGACCGACGCCGACCGCGGCGGGCTTATCGAAGTGCAGCGGGTCCACGGCCGGCACCCATGCGCCGGCCTTGGTGAGCATGAGTACACGCGGGTGCGGGATGTTGTCGGCGGGTGTGATAACGCCGCGTCCAGCCATGTTGGATTGGCCGACGAGGACGAAGAGGTGAAACGTTTCCTTCGCCGGCAGGGCGGGGGATTGCCCGCGAACGAACGGCGCGAGCAGGCTGAGCGTGACGAGGAGAAGACGAAGAGTGCGCATGGGGAAGCGGTGTGAGCAGGGACGATTCGTTGACGAGGAGCCGCGCGCGAGCGAGAAATCGGGCGACTTGCAGGGCTGAAGACGCGCGCTACGGTGTGCGCATGTTAACCCGCTCCTCGATGCTGCTTCGCCGGATGCTCCTTGTTGGCTTTGCTCTTTGCGGTGGTGGATTGCGGGGGGCCTTTGAACTTTCGGCCCAATTGCCCGCCTCGTTTGCCGATGGGCCGGTTACGTTGAGCCGGGAGTCGCTCGAAGCGCGGGAATTGATGCCCGTGGCCACTGCCCGGCTCGTGAACGGACGATTCAGTCTGCGTGCGGAGCAAGGCCCAGGACTCTTCAAGTTGAGCGTGGGAGACGCTGACATTTCTTTCGTGGCGGCTGATGGGCAGGCGCTGCGGGTAACGGTGGGCACGGAGGGGAGCGGGCTGCGTGTGATTGGCGGCGCGGACCAAGAATTGTTCGCGGCCTACGAGGCGTTTCGCGCGGAATCGCTCGCGCGGCTGGTTTTTCCGGTGCGCGAGGCCATCGCCGCGCGGCAGGCGACGGGGGATCTGGCGGGGGTCGCGAGTCTGACGGAAAAAGAAGTGGCGGCGTATCGAGAGCACCGCCGGGAATTAAACGAGTTTACAGTGGCGAAGCTGCACGGATCAGCGGCGCTCTACGCGGCGTCGCTGCGATGGGATGGCGACGATCGGCTGGAGGCGTTGGCGGGAGCCGTGCGTGATTTCGCGGGAAAGTTTCCCGAGGCCGAGATCTCACGGTTGATGGAAGAACGCATCGCGCGATTCCGGGTCACGGCGATCGGCGCGGTCGCGCCGGAGTTGGCGGGATCTTCTCCGGAAGGGGAGACGGTTTCGCTCAAGGAACTGCGCGGGCGCTTCGTGCTCGTGGATTTTTGGGCGTCGTGGTGCGGGCCATGCCGCTTGGAGAACCGGGGGTATGGGGAGCTCTACGAGAGGCATCGCGCCGCGGGCTTTGAAATTCTTGCGGTCTCGGTGGATCATGATGCGCGCGGCTGGAAAGCGGCGATTGCGAAGGATGGCGCGACGTGGCGTCACATTGCCGATCTCACGGGTTGGAAATCACCGTTGGCGGCGCGCTATAGTGTCACGGCGTTGCCGGCGAGTTTCCTGCTGGATCGCGAGGGGCGCATCGTCGCGAAGGATGTGCGGGGCAAGGCACTGGCGGCACTGGTGGCGGAGAAGTTGAGGGCGGGACGGTGAGGGCTGTCCCGCTTTTCGGTCCCGCTGCTCACGAAGCGGGCTACGAGTCAGAGGGGAGCGCGGGCGGGCTACGGCTTCGCGGCGGCGACGGCTTCTCTGACGGTCTTCACGCCGAGTTTCGGGGCGTTGTTCGGGGCGTCAACGCCGTCGCGGGGGATTTCGTTGGCGAATTGGCCGGTGTCACCGAGTTCTTTTTGGAGCCGGACGATTTCGCTTTTTAGTTTGGCGATGGTCGCGGCTTGGATCGGATCAGTGACAAGGTTCTTCTGCTCGGTCGGATCTTTGACGAGGTCGAAGAGTTCCCAAGCGTCCGTCTTCCAATAGTGGATTAGTTTGTGGGTCGCCGTGCGGACGCCGTAGTGGGCACGAGTGTTGTGGTGGCCGGGATCGTGGTAGTATCGGTAGTAAACAGAGTCGCGCCAGTCGATGGGTTTTTCGCCGCGTAAAATTGGGGCGAGTGAGCGGCCGTGCATGTCGGCGGGGATTTTCACGCCGGCGAAATCGAGGAAGGTGGGGGCGAAGTCGGCGTTGAGTGCGAAGAGGTCGGTGACGGCACCGGGCTTGATGCCGGGGCCGCGCGCGAGGAGCGGGATGTGGAAACCGGGCTCATACATGAAGCGTTTGTCGTAGAGGCCGAGGTCGCCGAGATACCAACCGTTGTCGGAGCTGTAGATCACGATGGTGTTTTTCGCGAGTCCGGTACGGTCGAGGTAGTCGAGGACTTCGCCGACGCTGTCGTCGACGCCCTGCACGCAGGCGAGGTAGTCCTGCATATAGCGCTGGTATTTCCAGCGGACGAGTTCTTTACCGGTGAGGAGTTTTTTGGTGCCGTCGGTCTGCGTGATTTCGAGCTCCATCGGTTTGGCGTTGAGCCATTGTTGGCGGGCGGGCCCGGGGGCGAGGTCGGCGGGTGGCTCGAGTTTCAAGTCCCGGCGGGTGAGATCGCGGGCGACGGTTTGCTGGTTAGCCGGGAGCGCGGCGGGTCGGGTCGCGTAGTCGTCCCAGAGGGTGGCGGGCTCGGGGATGACTTTGTCTTTGAAGAGGGCTTTGTTTTTGGCGTCGGGTTCCCAAGCGCGGTGCGGAGCTTTTTGGTGCAGCATCAGGAAGAAAGGTTTGTCGGTGGGGCGCGTATCGATAAACTGGAGTCCGAGCTGGGTGGTGATCTGGCTGACGTGTCCCTTCAGGGTGACGCGACCGTGCGGCGTGATGAAATCGGGATCGAAGTAAACGCCTTGGCCGGGGAGAATCATCCAGCGGTCGAAGCCGGTGGGGTCGCTGCCGAGGTGCCATTTGCCGATCATCCCGGTGTGGTAGCCGGAGGCTTGGAGCATTTTCGCGACGGTCGGCTGGGCACCGTCGAAGACGTTGAAGACGGGGGTGCCGTTGGCGTGGGAGTATTTTCCGGTGAGCACGACGGCGCGGCTCGGGGTGCAAATGGAGTTGGTGACGAAGGCGTGGTTGAAGCGGATGCCGGCGGCGCCGAGGCGGTCCAGATGGGGCGTCCGGTTCACCTTTGAACCGTAGGCGCTGATGGCGTGTTGCGCGTGATCGTCGGAGAAGATGAAGAGGATGTTCGGACGCGGGGCCGGCGGGGTGGCCGCGAACACGAGAGAGACTTGGGTCGCGAGGACGAGCGTAAGGAGGAATTTCATGGGGTGAGGAGGGCGAAAGAATCTAGGGTTTCGGGTGGTGAGTCCAGCCGCGCCTGTTGCGGCGGGGCGGTTCTTTGAATCTGCGATCGGGGCGTAGGGCGGAGAATCGGCGGTGTGGCGGCGCAAAAAATCGCCGGAGGACGTGGAAAGCTGGCCGGCCTAATATTGGTCGAGTGCGCGGCTACTGCGGAGGAAGAAAGCTAACTCTGTGATTGTGGATTGTAAAACAGAAAACATCGTTCTGCCATCTCCCCCGCTTAGCGGAGGAGGGGGTAAATAAGATAGTAAGGCCCGCCGTATAGGGGTAT
>SYGN01000335.1 GCA_005799525.1 Opitutaceae bacterium
ACGAGGTCGAAAATCGCGCCGGCGCGCTCAACACCGGCGACGAAGCCGAGGACGCGATTGTCGAGCGCATGCGCCAGTTCGGCCGGCAGGCGCTGACGCAGTGGGCCGAGCAGCGGCACGCGGCGGTGCAGCCGGAGCGCACCCCCGGCCTGCGCCAAGTGGGTAAAAAAAACTCTGCTGGCAGACGACTCTCGGCCCCATTCGGTTAAACGAACAGCTCTGGCGGCACGGGTCGCACACCCGGCGACCGTTTCGCGCCGCCACCCAAGTGCAGCCGCGGGGCTGCTCGCGGCGGCTCCAGCGCGCGCTGACCGACTTCGGCGCCGATCACGCCTTCGGTGCCGCTGCGACCAAAGTGCAGGAGCACTACGGGGTGAGCGTGCCAGCGGCCCGCGTGCGCACCGTGACGCTGCAGCACGCCCAGGTGCTGGCGGCGCAAGCGCCGCAGCCGGTGCGGACCCTGCCGGCCCACGGCCCCGCGCACATCGTGGCCGAAGCCGACGGCACCATGGTGCCCATCGTCGACACGCGCGCGGCACCCCCGGGCGCCGACCGGCGCAAACATCGCCAAGTGCGTTATCAGGAAGCGCGCCTTGTCGCCGCGCAGGCCCACGGCACGATCACCACCCACTTCGGGGCCACCCTGCACGACGTGAACGACACCGGCCTGCGCTGGGCCCAGGCGGTGCACGCGGTGGGCTGGGCCGTCGACAGCCAGATTCACGCCCTGGGCGACGGCGCCCCTTGGATCGCCGAACAGGCCCGGCTGCAGTTTCGCCAGCAGGGCCGTTACACCGTCGATCTGTTTCACGTCTGCGATTATCTCGCCGCCGCCGCCCCAGACCCGGCCCACACCAAACCGTTTGTCGCGCCGCTGCGCGAGGCGCTTCGCGCCAGCGATCACCCCAGCGTACTCGCCACCCTGCGGCCCCGCGCGGAGCCCCCGGACGTGCCGGACGAAGATGCCCCCGTGCGCGCCGCGCTCCGCTACCTCGGCAATCGCACCGACCAACTCGACTATGCCCGCGCCCTCTCGCTCGATCTGCCCGTCGGCTCCGGCTTGATCGAAAGCGGCCACCGCCACGTCCTTCAGGCCCGCATCAAGAAAGCCGGCGCTTGGTGGACCGCAACCAACGCCCATGCCCTCTGCCAACTCCGCACTCTGCGCGCCAACCTCCAGTGGGAAAACTACTGGCAGAAAAACTGACTTCACTTCCAGTTACACCCTCACCGTAGTTTCCGCCGGTTTTTCGCTCGCAATTGCGCGCGAGCCTCGCCCTCTTCTCCGCGTCCTCGGCGAACAAATTATCGTCCGCCCACTTTCAGCCCGTTTCATTTTATCCCATGAATTCGAAGTCCCTCCGTTCGCTCGTGCTGTCGTTCCTCGCCCTCGCTGGTGCTGCCACCCTGCCGGCCCAGGAAGCCCGCCTCGCGAATCTCGCGACCCGCGGCCAAACTGGCACCGGTGCCGAAGTGCTCACCGCCGGTTTCGTCATCGGCCCCGGTCCCAACAAACAGGTCGTCATCCGCGCCATCGGCTCGACCCTCTCGGCCTTCGGCCTTTCCGGCCTCCTGGCAGATCCTTTCCTCACGCTGATCAACGCCTCCACTCAGGCCACGGTCGCCACCAATGACAACTGGCTCGCTACCGATGCCGCCACCATGGCCGCGGCCGGAGCCTTCGCTCTCCCGGCCAACAGTAAAGACGCCGTCATCGTCGCCACCCTCCCTCCCGGCGGCTACACCGCACAAATCAGCGGCGTTGGCGGCACCACTGGTCTTACCATCGCCGAGGTCTACGAAGTCGGCGGCACTGGCGCGAAACTGATCAACATTTCCAGCCGCGGTCCCGTCGGTACCGGCGCCAACGTCATGATTCCCGGCATCGTCGTCGCGCCCGGCACCGGCAACCGCAAGTTCCTCGTCCGCGCCGCCGGTCCCGCCCTCGCCGCCTTTGGTCTCACCGGAACCTTGGTCGATCCCCAAATCGTCGTTACCAATTCCGCCGGCACCCTGACCTACGCCAGCAATAACGATTGGGGCACCCCCATCGGCCTCGGCGCCTCCACCGCCGCCCAACTGACTTCGTCCTTCACCGCCAATGGCGCTTTCGCCTTTGCTCCCGGCAGCAAAGACGCCGCGCTGAGCGTCGATCTCTCCGCCGGTAATTACACCATTGCCGTCAGCGGCGTCGGCGGCACCAGCGGCCTCGCGATCGTCGAAATCTACGACGTCACCCCCGTTGGCCCTCCCTCCATCACCGTCTCCGCCAGCATCGCCTCCGCCGACAAATCCGGCAGCAAGCCCGGCGAATTCACCTTCTCTCGCGGCGGTGACACGACCACCGCCGTCAACGTCGTCTATTCCCTCGGCGGTTCGGCCGTCAACGGCTTCACCTACGCCCCGCTGCTCGGCACGATCACCCTCCCCGCCGGCGCGACGTCCGCCAAGCTCGCCGTCACCCCGAATCCCGCCCTGCTCGCGACCGGCGTGCAAACCGCCGTCCTCACCATCCTGACGGCCGGCAACGCCTACACCATTGGCGCCGCCAACACCGCCACGGTCTCCATCGCCGACAGTCCGGCCACTCTCTACGTTTCCAACTTGCGCCCCGCCCCGTCTGTCTCGGGCTCTTCCGCCACCGGCACCGCCACCATTTTGGTTAACCCCGCCGGCACCCTCGCGAGCGTCAGCGTCTCGTTCTCCGGCCTCACCTCCGCACTCACCGGTTCGCACCTTCAAATCGGACCCAGCGGCGACTTCGTCCTCGACCTCCCCACCGGCCAAGCGACCAACGTGACGTGGGCCTTCCAACCTCGCGGCACCTACACCAGCGCCGCCCTCCTCGAAGCCCTTAAGTCCGGCAATATCTACGTCGGCCTCGACACCGCCAACAATCCGTCCGGTGAAGTGCGCGGCACCTTCATTGTCGCGAGTGGCGCCCAAGATTTCACCGCGCCCGCCGCCCCGCCCGCCCTGCCCGCCGGTTTACCCACGGCCAACGAAGCCGCGCGTTTCCTAACGCAGTCTACGTTTGGCCCCCTGCGCAGTGAAATCGCTGCCGTCCAAGCCCAAGGCTACAGCACCTGGATCGATGCCCAAATGGCGCTGCCCTACACTGCCCATCGCGCTGCTACAGTGAGCGATTACCGGATCTTCGGCGGCGGTAGCAACGGACTCTTTGGCCCCAGCAACCGCCAAGCCGCGTGGTGGAAGAACGTCATCACCGCACCGGACCAACTTCGGCAACGGGTCGCGTTCGCCCTCAGTGAAATCCTCGTGATTTCGGACAACGGTGGCGATGTCGGCGTCGAGGGCGTCGCGAACTACTATGACATTTTGGGTAACGGTGCTTTCGGGAATTTCCGGACCCTGCTGGAGAACGTCTCGCTCAACCCGATGATGTCGATTTACCTCAGCTCGCTGCGGAATTCGAAGGCCACGTTTGACTCCGCCGGTGTCGCTCTCACCACCCCCGATGAAAACTACGCGCGTGAAGTGATGCAGCTCTTCTCGGTCGGTTTGTATCTCTTGCGCCCCGATGGTACGCTCAAGCTCGACCCGACCGGCTTGCCGATTCCGACTTACAATCAAAATATCGTTACCGAGATGGCCAAGGTCTTCACCGGTTGGGCTTACCCCTCCACCGACCTGACTCGGTTCCGCAGCGCACCGACCGACTACTTCAGTCCATTGCAGCTCTTCCCCGCCTTCCACGACAATACCCAGAAGAGTATTCTGAATGGTGTGGTCCTGCCGGCCGGCCAAGGAGGTACTCAAGATCTGAAGCAAGCACTCGACGCGCTCTTCTCCCATCCGAACACTGCGCCTTTCATATCCAAGCAGCTCATCCAACGCTTGGTCACCAGCAATCCCACCCCGGACTACGTGTATCGCGTGGCTCAAAAATTCGAAAACAACGGTGCGGGCACACGGGGTGATCTCAATGCCGTAGTGCGTGCCATCCTTACCGACTACGAAGCCCGCTCCTCAACGAACCTGACTTCGCCCAGTTTCGGCAAACTTCGCGAACCCCTTATTCGCGCCACCGCCCTGCTGCGCTCGTTTGGTGCCAACCCGGCCAGCGGACGTTACATTTCCGGACTCTCGAACACAGAGACCCCTCTCGCCCAGTCCGCGGTGCGATCCCCCACCGTCTTCAATTTCTTCCGTCCCGACTACGTCTTGCCTGGTCCTCTGGCGGCCGCCGGCTTGGTCGCGCCCGAGTATGAGATTACCGACGCCACCTACGCGATCAGCGTCCCGAATTTCCTGCGTGGCTTTGTCTTCAACACCGCCGGCACTAACCCCGACACCGTCGTGCTCAACCTTGGCTACGAGCAGTCGTTAGTAGCTACGCCCGCCGCCCTGCTCGACCACCTCAACAACGTCATGTGCGGTGGTAACCTCACTGCCGCTACCCGCACCCGCGTCACCACCATGTTGGCAGCCTTACCCAGCAGCACCTCAACCTTGGAACGTGCCCAACGCGCCATTTTGGTGCTCGCAACCGCGCCCGACGGCTCAGTCCAAAAGTAACCTCCACCCCCGCATCCCACTCTCAGCTCTCAACTCCTCCGATTATCCCCATGAGCAAAAAATCGTCCCCCTCTGCCGCGGCCGCCTTTGATCCCTCCCGCCGCCAGTTCCTCGGCAATTGCTGCGCTGGCGTCGGCATGACCGGCATGCTTTCGGCCCTGTCGAGCCTTCGGCTGACGGGGGCCGCCGCCAGCCCGACCAATGGCCCCGTCACTCCAAAAACCGCGGGCGCCGTCGCCTCGGACTACAAGGCCCTCGTGTGCGTGTTTCTCGGTGGCGGCAATGACGCCAATAATCTCATCATCCCCACCGGCTCCGGCTACGCCGGCTACGCCGCCGCCCGTTCAAACCTGGCGATTCCGAGCGCATCCGTGCTTAGCCTCTCCCCGAAGACCACTGACGGCCGCACCTTCGGTCTCCATCCATCGATGGCCGATTTCAACAACCTGTTCGGCTCAGGCAAAGCCGCCCTCCTCGCCAACGTCGGCACGCTCGTCTACCCCACGACGCGCGCCCAATACACCACCAATTCCGTCCCCCTGCCACCCCAGCTATTTTCCCATAGCGACCAAACCGTCCAGTGGCACCACAGCGTGCCCGACCGCCCGGCCGTGACCGGCTGGGGTGGCCGCGTCGCCGACCTTGTCAACGCCTTCAATACGAACAACCGGATTTCCATGTCGGTGAGTCTCGCCGGCACCAATTTCTTCCAAGTCGGCAGCAAGGTCTCCCAATACGCCGTCACCAACAACGGCGCCGTCACCTTCGCCGGCACCACGGGCGGCAACAATGCCCTCAGCTACCAAGCCCAGAGAGATCTTTTCAACGCTACGCAGCCCGGTCTCTTCGACACCGCGTTTGCCGGCATTTCGAGCAGCTCGATCACCAACAGCGATTTCCTCAACACGACCCTCGCCACTGCACCCGCGCTCGCCACCGTGTTCCCCACGACCAACCTGGGCAACCAGCTCAGGATGGCCGCGCGCCTCATCGCGGCATCCTCTTCCCTGAACCTCAAACGCCAGGTCTTCTTCGTGCAAATCGGCGGCTGGGATACCCACTCCGCCCAACTAGACAATACTGCCCCGGTGATGGGCAGTCATGCCGGACTCCTGCAACAGGTCAGCCAGGGTCTCAATGCGTTTTACAACGCCACCGTCGAACTCGGCGCCGCCAATCAAGTGACCACCTTCACCGCCTCCGACTTCGGTCGCACGTATCGCTCCAACGGTGACGGCTCCGACCACGGCTGGGGCAACCATCACATGATCGTCGGTGGTGCCGTCAAAGGTGGCGACATCTACGGTAAAATGCCCAATCTCACCATCGGCGGACCCGACGATACGGCCCAAGGGCGATGGATTCCGACCACCAGCGTGGACGAATACGCCGCGACGCTCGCCACGTGGTTTGGTGTCAGCGCCACCGAGCTTCCCACGGTCCTCCCCAACATCGGACGATTCGCGAAATCGAATCTCGGCTTCGTGTAAAGTAGGGCCGGGTCTCCGACCCGCCCGCGGGAGCGCAACCGTCCCGGGTCGCCACGCGCCCGAGTCCTCGAGACGCTGCGCCCTACTCCCGCCTATCCGCTCTCGCATGAAATTCCCGCTCCGCCTTGTGCCGCGCCGCGCCCTCGCGGTTCTCCTCCTCCTCGTATTCTCCGCGCCGCTCCATGCCGCCGATTATTTCGTCGCGACGAACGGCAACGATAACAACAACGGCCTCACTGCCGCCCGACCGTTTCGCACGATCGCCCGGGCGGCTCTGCTCGCCATCGCTCCAGGCGACAACGTGACGGTGGCTGCTGGAACTTACACCGAGACGGTATCCCTGCTGCGTTCCGGTTCGGTCGCCGCCCCAATCACCTTTCGTTCGCTCACGCGCGGGGCGGCCAGAATTGTGGGCCAAGTCCGCATCCTCGGTTCGAATCTCACGCTCTCCGGCTTCGATATCGCGAATCGTAACGGAAACGGTGTCATTGTTTCCGGAGACCGGGTCCGAGTCCTGAATAATGATATTCACAATTGTTCGGGTCACGGCATCAGCGCCTTTTCCTTCGACTACCTCACCATCGAGGGCAATCGCCTCTTCCGCAATGGCGATCAAAACATCAATCAAGCCAGCGGCATCTCGCTCTACCAGCCAGTCGCGATCGACCAAGCGCCCGGCTTTCATAACGTCATTCGCGGCAATGAGTCGTTCGAAAACGACAGCGTGGTCAGCACCCAGGCCGGCGGGACCAACTTCCGAATTGGCATCGGCATTCAGCTCGATGATTTCCGCAATACCCTCGAGGGCTCCACCGCGGGCGTCTACCGCCCGGCCACCCTGATCGAAAACAACCTCATCTACGACAATGTGGGCCGCGCCATCGTTATCAGTCTCAGCGACAATATCACCGTCCGCCACAACACCGCCTACAACAACCTCCCCCTCCGCAACACCATCACCACCCTCGGCGATTTCAGCTGCCAGGACACCGACAACGTTCGCTGGGTGAACAATATTCTGGTGACGCGCGCCCCGTCGTTGAACGCGATCTTTGACGCCCGCAACACCAACTCCACTTGGGACCACAACGTCATTTGGGGCGGCTCCCTCTCCATCGCCGCCACTTCGACCACCGTCCTCGGCTCGCGCAATTACCTCCTCGACCCCCGTCTCACCGCTCCCGATACGAACAATTTCCGCCCCGGCCCCGGCAGTATCGCGATCGACAACGGCGGCTCCGCCTTCGCCGCTCCGACTGACTTCGACGGCACGGTCCGTCCGATCGGTTTAGGGGTCGACATGGGCGCTTTCGAGACCAAGCCCGATACCACGGCCCCGGCGGGCATTGCTCCCACCCTCGCCACCCAACCCGTCGGTCAGACCGTTCTGCCGGGCGGAATCCTGACTCTCTCCGTTGCACCCAGCGGCTCCCCACCGCTGTCCTACCAATGGTCGCGTAACGGCGAGGCCATCAGCGGCGCCTCGGCCGCCGCTTTCTCGCTCTCACCGATTAAATCCTCTGACGCCGGCAATTATGTCGTCAAGGTAACCGGTCCCGCCGGCACGGTATCGAGCAACGCTGCGACGATCGCGGTCGCCGTCACCCCGACTCCGGTCTTCCGCAACCCCACTCCCGCGCTGGGCACACTCTACGCGGTAAGTTTTGGGGCCGGCAGGTTTGTCGCCGTCGGCATCGGCGGCCGAATACTCACGTCGACCGATGCCGCGAACTGGTCGCTCGCTGCCACGCTCGCCACCACCAATCTCCGCGGGGTGGCTTTTGGCGGCGGCGTGTGGGTCGCCATCGGTGATGGCGGCGTGCTTTTCAGCTCGACCGATACCATAGTCTGGACCCCGCGCACCTCGCCCACGACCCAGGGACTTACGTGGGTCTCCTATGTAAACAACCAGTTCGTCGCCTGCGGCAATACCGGCACGATTCTCGGTTCGCCCGATGGCATCACGTGGGCGTTGCGCCCGCCCACGACTCCGGCTGTCACTCAACAGCTCACCAGCATCACGGGCCGCCTCGGAGCCTACGTCGCCGTCGGCCAAACCGGCACGATTCTGACCTCACCCGACTCGGTCACGTGGACGCGTATTACCCTCCCCGGAGTCACTCAGAATTTTAACAACGTCTCCGTACTCACCGGCCAGTTCATCGCCGTCGGCGACACCGGCCGGATCTATTCCTCGGCCGACGGTATCGAGTGGACGAATCGCACGACCGCCGCGCTGACCAATAACTTGCGTAGCGTGACCTTTAACGGCTCGCAATTCATTCTCACCACCGACGGCGATCGCACCGTGGTCACCGCCGATTTCGCGAACTTCCTCACGCGTAACCTGCCCTTCAACGTGAGCACTCCGCGTTGGGCCAGCACCTCGGCCAACGGCCTGACCGTCGCCGTCGGCCAAGGCGGTGAAATTGCCACGACGCCCGATGGGCTGACGTGGACTCAGCGCGGCGGCAATGGCACTGTGTCGCAGCTCAACGGAATTTCCTTCGTCAACAACTTGTGGTTCGCCGTCGGTAGCAGCACCGGCATCTTCATCTCGTCCGATGCCATCACGTGGACGCGCCTGTTAATCCCCGCCGCCAACTCGCTCAATGCCATCGGCTATGGCGCCGGACGCTACATCGCGATCGGTGATCAGGGTTACATCACTTCCTCCCTTGATGGCGACACGTGGAATGGCAACACCACCGCTTCCGGCACGGGGCAAAACCTGCGTGGCATCGCCTACGTCAATGGCCGTTGGGTCGTAGTCGGCGCCGGCGGTGTCATCCGCACCTCCACCAACGGCACCACGTGGACCGCCGTGACCTCCGGCACCACCACGAGCTTCAACGCCCTCGCCACCTTCGGCAGTACCTTGATCGCCGTAGGCGACAACGGCCTCATCCTCACGTCCGTCGATGGCCTGACTTGGACGCCCACCCCGTCCGGCACGACGCAATCCCTGCGTGCCCTCTGCGTTGATCGCGGCACCGCGTACATCGTTGGCTTCGGTCGCACCGTCCTCGCATCCACCGATGCCCAGACGTGGACCCCCCGCACTGTCCCAGGACAAAACAACACCAACAACAACTACCGGGGCGTCACCTCCGCGAATGGCGGCCTCTTTGTCGTCGGTGATCAAGGCGTCGCCCTCTTCTCGCCTGACAGCGTCACGTGGACCTACCTGCCCAATCTCGCTTTCCGAGAAGGCCTCCTTGCCGTCGCCTCCAACGGCATTTCCACCGTTATGGTCGGTTCCGGCGGCTCGATCCTCCAAGCCTACGATACCGTCGCGGTGGCCGCAGCGGGTGCACCCGCGTTCGCCAACCCCGTCCCGGACCGCAGCCTGATTGCCGGAGGCCTTACGAGTTTCACGGTCTCCCCGACCGGCGCGCCGCCTTTCACGTATCAGTGGTTGAAAAACGGCAATCCGATTCCCGGCGCCACCAACGATCGCCTGTCGTTTACCTCGGCGCAGTTCGCCGACAGCGGAGCTTACTCGGCTGTCCTCTCCAACTCAGCCGGGACCGTCACCAGCAACGCCGCCACCCTGAGCGTCACCCCGCTACCCGACTTCGCGTGGCGCAATCCTGTTCCCAGCGGCGGCACGCTTCAATCCGTCGCCTACGCCGGCGGCCGCTTCGTCACTGTCGGCACCGGCAGCCGCGTACTCACTTCTCCAGACGGAATCGCTTGGACGCCCGCCGCCACCGTCCCTACCGCCACCCTGTTGGGTGTCGCCGGCGATGGCAACCAATGGGTTGCCGTCGGCTTCGGCGGCGCGCTCTTCAGCTCGATCGACACCACCAACTGGATTCAGCGCAACGCTGCCACGACCGTGAATCTCCGCGGCGTCGCCAGCACGGCCGGTGGCTTCATCGCGTGTGGCGACGCTGGCACGGTGACCACCTCGTTCGACGGTGCGACGTGGACCGCACGCAACGCGGGAACCACGCAAAACTTGAACGCTGTCGCCCACGCCAATGGTCGCTATGTCGCCGTCGGCAACGCCGGCACCTTGATGACCTCCACCGATGCGGTGGCTTGGACGCGTGTTCCCCTCACCACCGCCACTGGCACCGCCATCACGGCCAATTTGCTCGCCGTTTCCTTTCTCAATGGCCAGTTCGTCACGGCCGGGACCTCCGGCGTCATCTCCGCTTCGAACGACGGCGTCACGTGGACGGCCCGGACGAGCGCAGCCAACGGCAACAGCATTTATGGTGTGGCGTATAACAGATCCCAATACGTCTTCGTCACCGATGGCAACCACGTCGTCGTTTCCCCCAATCTGACGACCTACACCAATATCACGATCCCCGCCTACAATCTCACCGCGCCGCGCTGGGGCGTCGCGTTTGGAGCAGGCGTCTTCGCCACCGTCGGATCCGGCGGTGAAATCTCGACATCGCCCGATGGCGTGACTTGGACCGCGCGCGGTGCGACGGGCACACGCTGGGTCAACTACGACGTCGCCTACGTTAACCAACACTGGCTGGCTGTCGGTAGCACGGGTGGCGTGTTCACGTCCCCCGACGGCGCGAGTTGGACCCGTCAGACGACCCCCAATGGGACGTGGATGCGAGGCTGCACCTTCGGCGGCGGCCGCTATGTGGTCGTGGGCGACACCGGCTGGATCATTTCCTCGACTGACTCCGTCACGTGGGCGGGCACTCAAGCGGCCTCGTCGACCACGCAAAGCCTGAACGGAGTTGCCTTTTCCAACGGCCGCTTCGTCGCCGTCGGCAACAACGGCACGATCGTCACTTCCACCAACGGGACCACGTGGACCACGACCCCCTCGGGCACGACCCAGGTGCTCTGGAGAGTCGCCGCCTTCCGTGGTCGTTTCTATGCCGTCGGTAACGCCGGCACGATTCTCGTTTCGGACAATGGCACGACGTGGACTGCGCTCGGCGCCGGCACCACCCAAACCCTCTACGGCCTCGGCAGCGACGGCACCACGCTGTATGTCGTCGGCAGTAACCGCACCATCCTCTCCTCCACCGACGGCACGTCTTGGATTCCAAGCACGGCTCCCGCTCTCGGAAACGGCAACTACCGCGGCATCGCTCGGTCCAATGGTGGCTGGACCATTGTCGGCGACCAGGGCGTCGCCCTCTTCTCGCTCGACGGACTCACTTGGGTCTTTCTTCCGACGGTGGCCGCCGCCGAAACTATGAACGCGATCGCCTCGAACGCCTTTAGCACGGTGGCAACGGGCTTTGGCGGTACCATCATCCAGGCGGTCAATCCCCCGTTCGGCCGATCCCGCCTCACCAACGTCGCCACGCGCGGCCTCGTCCCCGCGGGCGGTTCGCTCACCCCCGGCGTCGTGCTGCGCGGGGCTGGCTCGAAAAACGTCGTCGTGCGTGCGGTCGGACCCACCCTGTCCGCCTTCGGACTCTCCGGCCTCAGCGACCTTAAACTGGAAGTCGTCAACCAGCAGACCCAGGCCGCCGTCGCGACCAATGACGATTGGGGCGGGACAGCTCCGCTCTCCACGGCTTTCGCCACCCTCGGGGCCTTCCCGCTGACCGCCTCGTCGAAGGACGCCGCCGTGCAGGCGACGCTGCCGATCAACGAAGGTGGTTACAGCGTCAAGATCGTCGCCAGTGGCGCCGGCACCACGGGCGTTGCCCTCGCGGAAGTCTACGACGCCGACATCGACAGCTCTCCGGTCCGCGTCATCAACGTCTCCACCCTCGGATTCGTCGGGACCGGCGAAAATGTCCTCACGCCCGGCTTCGTCATCCGCGGCACAGGCGCCAAGTCAGTGCTCATCCGCGCGGTCGGCCCCGGCCTCGCCCAACTCGGTGTCGGCGGCCTCCTCAACGACCCGCAGTTCTCCGTCTTCCCCTCCGGCTCCGACGTCGCGATCGCCACGAATAATGACTGGGGTGGCACCGCGACCCTCAAAACCGCCTTCGCCGCCGCCGGCGCGTTTAGTCTCGCCGCCGACAACAGCAAAGACGCCGCCATCGTCCTTACGCTGCCTCCGGGCGGCTACACCGTCGTGACCTTTGGCGTCGCGAATACCACGGGCACCGCCCTCGTGGAAGTTTACGACCTCGACCCGTGAGGTCATCGCTCCGCGTTTCCCGTGCCATGGGCTTTCCAGCCCATGCTCCCGTTCCCCCCGCGGCACAGGCGTTCCGCCCGTTTTCCCAATTAACCCACCCCCACGTCGCGTCACCGCAGCGATCATACGTCCGCCGGACCGGCGACAGTCCTGTCGCCGTGCATGGTCGGCTGAAGAGTCGCCCCTCCGGGTGAACCGCCGGACGCATCCCATTTCTCTGAAGCACAGCTCGCTCGCCATCCCGGACCATCCCCGTCCATCCGCAGTCGGCCCCACCTCCCCAATGCCCCTCCGCATGAAAAACAACCGCCTCACCTTCACGCTCTGCGCCCTCATTTTCGCACTCCTGACTTGGTTTTTCTGGCCCACCTCGCCCACAAAACCGATCGCCGACCCCTCCGCTCCGACCCACGTCCCCTCGTCCTCCGCGTCGGATCCGTCTCCGACCTCCGCTCCCCGAACTCCGCCGACCACTCCCGCGCCGCCCGCCGAACGCAGCACCCTCGCCGATCTGCTCAACGCCCCGTCCAAGAATATCCGTGACGACCTCCGCGTCGTGAGCGAAATCCTCGAGACCTTTCGCACCAACTTCCCCCGCACCGGCAATCCCGTCGGCACCAACGCCGAAATCACCGCGGTCTTGGCCGGCAATAACAAACTGCAACTCGCCCTCATCCCCGCCGATCACTCCGCGATCAATCGTTCCACCGGCGAACTCCTCGACCGCTGGGGCACCCCGTTTTTCTTCCACGCCGAAAGCGGCTCGCGTATGGAAGTCCGCAGCGCCGGCCCCGATAAAAAACACCACACAGCGGACGACGAAGCCCTCATCCCGTAGGGCCGCCGCTCGTCACTCCTCATGTCAATCGCCCAAAAGATTCATACTTTGATTTTCCGGGTAGCCCCGAGCGCCAGCGAGCGGTGATCCCTCCACTCGCTGGCGCTCGCGGCTACCGAAAAGTCCAGCGTTCAAAGGACGTTGCCATCTGGCCACCTCCCCGCAGCGCTCTTCACAGCTGCCGCGCACCGCGATCGGTCAGCGGACGGCAGGAGCGACTGCGTCAGCGCCCCACGCGCCGCTGGGTCGGGATGCGCGGAGTCAGCGGAAAATATTCCTGGACCTCGATTCGGACAGGCGCGTCCGCCGCGACGGGCCGGATGGCGGACCCTCCGGCGGCCTCCCGCAGGCGGTCCTTCTTGCTCTTGCGCTTTCCTTTCACGCCGCCCGTAGAAGCGACCGCCGGCACAGCCGTGTGCAACGGTTCAAACCCAGCGATTTGCTCCCGCGGGAGGTTACAACGATTGCGTTTTTCGATGAGCCGGAAGTGGGCGTCCGTCTCCACACTGATGAAACTCACGGCCACCCCGCTCTCCCCGGCCCGGCCGGTGCGGCCAATCCGGTGTTCGTAATCCACCGGCGAACGCGGCAGATCGTAATTCACAACGACGGGGAGCCCCGCGATATCGAGACCGCGCGCGGCAACATCCGTTGCCACCAAAGCACGGATACGCGACGCTTTGAATTCAGCGAGCGCCGCCGTGCGCGCACCTTGGCTGAGTTCACCATGCAGCGCCGCGGCCTCGATCCCGGCACGGCGCAGTTTCTCGGCGACGTGCTCCGTCGCATATTTGGTGGCGACGAACACCAAAACGCGGGTCCACGCGTGCAGCTCGATCAGGTTGCGCAGGAGCTGCGTGCGCTGCGGCGCGTCGACCTCGATCGCCCGCTGCGTAATATCCGGAGCGTCAGCGGGTGCCGTCGGGATCTCAATCCGCGTTGGCTCCCGCAAAAGACTCTCGGCCAACTGCCAGACCGCCGGGGGAAACGTGGCCGAAAAAAACAGGGTCTGCCGGCGGGTGGGCAGCAGCGCAAAGATCCGCGTAAGCTCATCGGCGAAGCCCAGCGCGAAGAGCCGATCGGCCTCATCCAGCACGAGCGTCGACACCGCAGAGAGCGAGACGGCGTGGTGCGCGATCAAATCCAGCAACCGACCAGGCGTGGCCACGATGATGTCCGCACCGCCGCCGAGTGCGATCATCTGCGGGTTGATGGACAACCCACCATAGACGACGAGCGTCTTCAACGGTGGTGCGGGCAGATAGCGACCATAGTCGCGAAACGCGTCGCCGACCTGAGCTGCGAGTTCACGGGTCGGAACCAAAACAAGCGCGCGCACAAACCGCCCTCGCTCGCGCGGTGCGCCCGCGAGGAGTTGCAGGAGCGGCAAGGCAAAGGCCGCAGTCTTGCCCGAGCCTGTCTGCGCCGATGCCCAGACATCGCCACCCCGGAGCACGGCGGGGATGGCGGCGGCTTGGATCGGCGTGGCTTCGGCATAGGCGCGCTCGGCGATCGCCCGGAGCAGCGCTGCAGAAAGGCCGAGGGAGGAAAATGACATCCCCAAGGGATGAAGCGCGCCGCACCGCGAGGGAAACCTTTTATCCGCTTCGCGCAGGGGTTATTTCAGCCGCAGCGCAGCTGCGATCGCCGTGATCACCTCGGGCGAGTCGGGCTCGGCGTCAGCCTCGAATCGCTGAAGCACGACGCCATCGCGACCGACGAGAAATTTAGTAAAGTTCCATGTGATATTGCCCGGAAACGGCGAGTCCTTTCCCGCGAGCGCGGCGTAGAGCGCATGCCGCTTCGCACCATTGACCTCGATTTTTTCGAAGAGCGGAAACGTCACGTGAAACGTCGTGCTGCAGAAATTTCTAATCTCGGCGGAGGAGCCCGGTTCTTGCGCGCCGAACTGGTTGCACGGAAACGCCAGGATGGTCAGGCCCTGCTCCTGATATTTTCGAAACGCGGCCTCCAGTCCCCGGTATTGGGAAGTGTAGCCACACTCCGAGGCGACATTGACGATGAGCAGCACCCGACCCTTGTAGGCCGCGAGCGAAGTGGCCTTGCCGTCGATATCCTTGACGGCGACATCGTAGGGCACTGCGGCCCGCAGCGTGACGAGACACCCCCAGAATAATGATAATAGGCCGAACGATGTGCGCATCCCGCACCGTGGCTTCGGCAGCCCGAGCCTGTCAATGCGCGGCCACGTCCGGCCGCGGCTAGCGTCCACCCGGAGCCAGCCCGCGTTCGCTCGACTGCGCAAAAGCGAGCACCCGGGCGAACTCCGCGCTCGCGGCCTGCGGGTGCGCGGCGAGTTTTTCGAGAGCTTGGGAGCGATTGAGACCGTCGCGATAGAGCAACCGGTGGATCTGCTTTACGCGGTCGAGTTGCTCGGGAGTAAACCCGTTGCGCTCGAGTCCCACGCGATTGATCGCGCGAACCTCCGCCGGCGTGCCGTCGGCGATGAAAAATGGCGGCAGGTCGTGCACCAGCTTGGCTGTCGCCGAGAGCATGGCATAAGCACCGAGGCGACAGAACTGGTGAATGCCGCCGTAGCCACCGATCACGACGTAGTTCTCGACCGTGACGTGGCCGCCCAACACCGCACCGTTACTCATAATAATATTGTCCCCCAACACGCAGTCGTGCGCGACGTGACAGGTCGCGAGGAGGACATTGTTGTCACCAATCTGGGTGAAGTCGCCGTCGTTGGTGGCGCAGTGGATCGAGACGTATTCGCGGAAGACGTTGCGGTCGCCAATGCGCAGGCCGGGATTGCCGCCGACGAACTTGAGATCCTGGGTTTTTCCGCCGATACAAGCGAAAGGAAACACCTCGCAGGACTTGCCCAGCTGGGTGTTGCCTTCGACGGACGCGTGGTGGTGCAGGCGCGTGCCGTCGCCCAAAGTGACACTCGCGCCGACGTAAGCGTAAGCACCGACTTCGACGTCGGCGCCGAGTTGCGCACCGGATTCAATAATGGACGTGGCGTGGATCTTTGCGGCCATGAGCTCAGTCCATTTCGGAGCTGTTGATAATGGCAAACATCAGCTCAGCCGACGACACGACGTGACCATCCACGGTGCAGGTGACCTCAGCAGCGGCGAGCTTCTCACCGCGGGTCTTGGTGAGCTTAGCGTTGAGGATGAGCTGATCGCCGGGACGCACGGGCTTCCGAAATTTCACCTTGTCCGCGCTCATGAACAGCGTGGCTTTACCCTCGGCGGATCCGCGTCGGAGCATCAAAATACCAGCGGCCTGAGCCATCGCCTCGAGTTGGAGCACGCCCGGCATCACCGGATTCCCGGGAAAGTGGCCCTGAAAATACGGCTCGTTGATGCTCACGTTCTTGATCGCAACGAGCGCATCGCTCCCCACGAACTCCACGACGCGGTCAATCATCACAAATGGATAACGGTGCGGCAACGTGTCGAGAATACGCCGGATATCGAGGGCCGTCTCGTCGGGCATAACCATCGCCGGACGCGGCTTTTTCTTCGGCCCCTTCTTACGTTCCTCCAACTTGGCGGCGAGCACCTTGGTCAGTTCGGCGTTGATCGCATGGCCGGGGCGCGTGGCGATAATGTGCGCCTTCAACTGCAGACCCAGCAGCGTGATGTCACCGATGATATCCAGAATCTTGTGGCGCACGAACTCATCCTTAAAGCGCAGGCCTTCCTTCGAAATGATCTTGTCGCCCTTGATCACGACCGCGCAATCGAGCGAGCCGCCTTTGATCTTACCGAGCTTAAGGAGCTCCTCGATGTCCTCGTAAATCGTGAACGTCCGCGCGGCCGCGATCTGCGTCATGTAGGAATCCGGATCGATGAGCAGCGAAAGATGCTGCGTGTGGATGCCCCGATCATCGGCCGACGTGCAGGAGATCCGGAGATCGTCAGACGGCAGCGCGATGATCGACGACTGCCCTTTCGTGACCGAGACGGCGGCATCCAACGTGAAGTATTCGCGATCCGTGGCCTGCTCCATGGGCTCCCCTTGCATGATCAGATCGACAAAGGGTTTGGCCGAACCATCGAGGATGGGCGGCTCCGAGGCGTCCATTTCAATAATGGCGTTGTCGATGCCGCAGCCGCTCAACGCACTCAGGACGTGTTCGACCGTCTGGACTTTCGCGTGGCCCACCTGAATGGTGGTCGCGCGGACGAGATCGGTGATGAAATCGACGCGCGGGCGCAACTCCGGCGCCCCGCTGAGATCGACCCGCCGAAAGACGAAACCATGGTCAACGGGCGCAGGTTTCAGCGTCAAAGTCACCGCGTCGCCGGTGTGCAGTGAATTGCCCTTGATGGAGACTTCCCGCGCGAGAGTGCGTTGTTTCATAACTGTTAGCGGTCAGTCTCGGAAACACGTTGGGCGGAGCGCAAGCGTGGAGTCAGCCGCGGCCTTGACAGCCGATGACGCGACTCCTCACTGTGAACCCTTTCACCACTCAGAAACCCTCCGTTCGAACCGAATCCCGTCATGCCAGCAGCCAACGATATCCGCCGAGGCCAAGTCATTAAATTCAACGGCGAGCCGCACCTCGTCATGGAAACCCAACACCGCACTCCGGGAAATCTTCGGGCGTTTGTGCAGGTCAAGATGCGCAATCTTCGCTACGGCAAGGCACTGGACCAACGTTTCGCTTCGACCGACACCATCGAGGTGCTCGCGACCGAAAAGCGCACCCTCGAGTTCAGCTACGCAGACCGCGACGCTTTCGCATTCATCGATCCGGACACCTTCGACCAGATCGAACTGAGCGCCGAATTGCTCGGCGATTCGAAGCACTACCTCACCGCTGGTGGCAAATGCGACGTGCTCTTCGTGGACGACAAGCCTTTGACACTCGAGCTGCCTTCGACCGTTGAGCTCAAGGTCGTTGAAAGCTCAGACGGCATCAAGGGCGACACCGCCAGCAACGTCCAGAAACCCGCCAAGCTGGAAACCGGCCTCGTGGTGCAGGTCCCGCTCTTCATCAAAGAGGGCGAGATCATCAAGGTCAGCACCGAAGATGGCAGTTACCTCGGTCGCGCCTAACTCACCTGGCTCCGGGGTGCCCCGGACTACCGCGAACTCCAAGCCTGCAGAAAATCTGCGGGCTTTTTTTTGTCCCAACCGTGGCCCTACGAGGCCAGTGCCGCGATCGCCGATTTGTAACGCGCGGACGCCTCGGCTTGCGTGCTGGCCGTGCATTCAAGATCGCGAAGGAGGCCGTCGCGCAAACCGTAGATCCAGCCATGCACCGTCAGGTCCTGCCCGCGTAGCCACGCATCGCGCACGATGGAGGTCTGCGTCACATTCGCGACCTGCTCGACGACGTTGAGCTCGCACAGGCGCGCGCTCTGAGCATTTTCAGTGGGTAACCGACACAAACAGGCGTCGTGTTTTTCACGCACGTCCTGCACGTGACGCAGCCAGTTGTCGGCGAGGCCTACCCGCTCACAGCGAATCGTCGCACGCACACCACCACACCCATAGTGCCCCACCACCATAATGTGCTTCACCTTCAGCACATCCACCGCGAACTGAATGACCGAAAGGCAATTCAGGTCGGTGTGCACGACCACGTTGGCAATATTGCGATGCACAAAGACCTCCCCGGGGAGCAGGCCGATGATTTCGTTGGCCGGCACGCGGCTGTCAGAGCAACCGATCCAGAGATACTCGGGATTTTGCTGGCGCGAAAGCTTCTCAAAGAAATCCGGATCGCGGGCGCGAATTTGGTCCGCCCACGCCTTGTTCTGCTCAAACAGCTGATTGAGGTTGTCCATGCGGACGCGATCGTTTTCGCGCCGGGAAAAATGTCCACCTTCAATCCCGCGGGCTGCAAGCGCTCGGGCCTCGGGCCACCCATATCGACGACTACGCAAGCACCGCTGGAGTCGTCGCCTCACATTTCGGGCGATTCGGGCAACGCCCACCGCCGCCGTCCGCACGCACCAGCCGCACGTCACATGGCGGACAGTTTGGGGAGCGTTCGCTGGCTGCCGTCGCCTGCATTAACTCGCTGCGGGCGGCGGGCGTCAGCGCGTTGGTTTCTCCCAAAAAATATCCCGAAAAATTGGCGAGAAAACCGAGCCGAGGGAATGACGCGCTGGCAGTGAATCCAAACCTATACGACCCGCGCCCAAAGGACTTTCAGGTACCGGCTTTCCAAGCAGTTGGAGTAAACCGGATGGTCGACCCCAGGCCCCGTGCGATCAAAAAACTGCAGTCGCCGGCTCTGCCGATGCGCCGCCTTGATGACGTGCGCCTCAAAATCTTCCAGCGACAGCAGTCCCGAGCAAGAACACGTGACGAAAATCCCGCCCAGTTTTACGAGCGAGATCGCGAGCAAATTGAGGTCCTCGTATTTCTGGCGCCCTTCCCAATTTCCCGCCGCGTCGCGGGTAAAAATAAATTTCGGCGGATCGAGCACCACGACGTCCCATTTTTCTCCGTTTTGCTGCATTTGGCGCGCGTAGGCAAACGCGTCGGCGTGCACAAACTTTAGCCGAACCTGGTTTAGGTTCGCGTTCCGTTTCGCTTGCTCGAGCGCGACCTCGTCGAGGTCGACACTCGTGACCTCGGCGGCGCCACCCGTGACCTTGGTATTGAGCGAAAAACCACCGGTGTAGCAGCAGAGATCGAGCACCCGCGCGTCTTTGGCGAATCGGACCACGGCCCGGCGATTGTCCCGTTGATCGCAGAAAAAACCGGTCTTGTGCCCTTCCGCAAAGTCCACCTCGTAGCGCACGCCATGCTCGCGGATTTTCACTTTGGTGGGTGCCGCGGCGTTGGTTTCCTTAAACAACGAAGGCTTGATGCCCTCGAGACTGCCGAGGTCGTGATCCACGTGAACACGCGCAGACTTCGTTCCGGCCAGCTCGTGCAAGAGCGGCAGCCATTTTGGCAACCGTTGCGCGATGCCGAGGGAGTAAATCTCGCACAGCAGCGTATCGCCGTAGCGGTCGATCGTCAGTCCGCTGAGTCCGTCACCATCCGAGCTGATGAGGCGATACGCGTCGGTAGTCTCATCGAGCTTGAAGAGGTCCCGTCGCAACGCGACTGCACGACGAATCGCTCCGTAAAAGTAGCTCTCATTGACGGGCTCGGTCGAGTGACACACCACGCGGAGCGGAATCTTCGCACGCGGATTGAAGAGGCCGCCACCCGTAAGGTTGCCGTTCTTGTCGTAGACGTTGACGAAGTCTCCCGGACGCGCGTCCGGGGAACACTGGCCAAGGAGACGCGGGAAAATCGCCGGCTGAAACGTGAAATATTTCAACTGCGCCCACGGCTTCGGCCACGCTGAGCGGTCGATCACCGGGGGGGGGGCTTTCGTGGGCTTCTCGGGCGTGAACTCAACATCCTCGGATTCGTCGGCCATTTCGCCTGATTGGGAAGGTCCAAGCTGCACTCGGCAAATTTTATCCAAAAATTTTGAAGCGAGCCCTCGCCTCCGGTGCTCGGGCGCCTGTCTCCCGCGGGGATTTATTTTCCGATCCCGCGGAGTTGGCAGCGCGGGTGGTCGCAGTCGCCTCGGTGGCCTCCGCCCTCGTCCCCTTGTACGGCCACCGCACGGCATAAAAAAGCCGACCGAAAATTCCGGTCGGCTTTGGAGAATCAGGCAAACGCGGCGAGGGCGCCGCATCTCCAGCAAACAGCCTTACGCCACGCGCTCGACGATCAGCGGCGGAGGCGTCGGCCGCTTCGGAGCGAGCCGGTAGGCGTTCTTAAAGTGATCGAGCGCCTGCTCGAGCTTCGCTTCGTCGTTGTAGTGAATCATCATGAGCGGCTCACCTTGCTTCACCTGCGTGCCGACCTTCTTGATTTCGGAAACACCGACGGAATAGTCGAGCTTGTCGCCCGCGGCGTTCTTCCCCGCACCGAGGATATGCACGCCGTGCGCAATCATGGCGGCGTTGATGGTATGAACATAGCCGCGCTTGGGCGCGGGCAATTTGCGGATATGTTTCGCCACCGGGAATTTTTCAGGATGATCAATGAACGTCGTGTCGCCACCTTGGGCTTTGATCAGATCTTTGAATTTTTCGAGCGCCGAACCATCGGTCAGATGGCGCTGAACCGTCTGCTTCGCGGAGAGCGTGGATCCCGCGACGCCGGCGAGGCGGACGATCTCCATGCCGAGCTTCAGGACGAGTTCCTTCATGTCTTCCGGACCTCCGCCCGTGAGGAGTTGAATCGCTTCCTTCACCTCAAGCGACGTACCGACGCTGTCACCGAGCGGCTGGTTCATATCTGTAACCAGGGCGACGCAACGGCGCTTCATGGAGCGCCCGACGCGCGTCATCGAGCGAGCGAGCTGCTTGGCCTGCTCGAGATCCTTTATGAACGAGCCGTTGCCCCACTTCACATCACTCACGAGGCCCTCGGAGCCTTCGGCGAGTTTCTTCGAAAGCACACTACCGGTAATCAGCGGGAGGCTCGGGATCGTGCCGGTCTCTTTTCGCAGGGCGTAGAAATTGGCCTCGACCGGAGCGAGGTCCTCGGTCTGGGCGATGATCGCGCCGCCGATTTTGGCCAGTTGAGTGACGAACTGCTCGTTCGTTAGGTGGCTCTTGAAGCCGGGCACGGCCGCGAGTTTTTCCAAGGTATTGATGACGTGATCGTGCTCGACTCCACACATCATCGGAACCACGACGCCCGCCGCAATCGCCAAGGGGACCAGCACGAGAGAGGTTTTATCGCCGACGCCACCCGTCGAGTATTTGTCGATCTTCGGCTTCGCGATCAGCGAGAGGTCGATGACCTCGCCGGACAGCATCATTTCTTCCGTGAGATCGGCCGTTTCCTGCGCCGACATGCCCGAGAAATAGATCGCCATCGCTAACGCAGCCAACTGATGGCGGGGCATTTCACCATCCAGCGTGCTGTCAATGATAAAGCGGATTTCTTCCTGACTGAACTCACCACCGTCGCGCTTTTTTTCGATCAAGAACTCGAAAGTAGGCTTGATAAACCGACGGGTTGGGATGTTTCGTTTGCTTGTCATGAGTAGTGTGTAAGGAGAACGGACTTCGCCCGCAGACCGGACAGATTCGTTATCCAATGCAGTTCATGGCGGAAGTCGAGCCAAAATTCCCATTTGCCACGGCGCACAATGGCCGTCCGTCGGGTAAAAACACCTCTGTCGTTGCATGCAGAGCCCAGTATCGGACCCGGAGCCGTTCGCCCGATGATTGCGCACCAGGCGGTTAGTTTGTCTTGGCACCACCGGCGATCCAGGCCCCGACGACTGCGCGTTCGTAGTCGGTCATCCGCGTTGAATTTCCGAGCGGCCTGATACAGGTAACACCCCATGGTGATGCACACCCTTGTGCGAGCGATTGAAAAAATGCCGGATCGAAACCGCCGCCACCGAAATCAACGCCAATCCCGCCCAACCATGCTGCTGCGCATAGGTCGAGGTATGGTGGTTGCTGATCAAGATAAACAGCACTGGCAGCGTGAAATAATTATGGTGCGCCCTGCGCTGCTTGCTGCGCTGGCCGTAGATCGGATCGGGCACCTGCCCTGCACGCATCGCTGCGACCCTCTTTTTTTACCCGGGGATGATCACGAAGAACCCATTCGCCACCATGATCGTGCCACGTCGTGTCGGCCTCCCATTTCAAGCAATGCAGTTTCTACGGAAGCGCAGCCGGCGCGACCGCATATTTCTGCGGATTGTAGAACCCGCTGAGAAATTCCCTGAGGTGAGCGTCCGCGATCGTCGGCCTCGTTCCTCATGAGCTTTCGATGCCAAGCCAATATCCAACTCCCCTGATCCAACTCCACGCTTGCGCGCCCGCCGCGCGATTTCGTTTCCTCGCTGAATGCACGTCGCCTTCCACCTTGCCGTCGACCTCGACACGTCCCTGAGGACCGCCGCTACCACGGCCGGACTGGCGGACGCCGCCGCCTTCACCCCCGAGGTGCGCACCGCCGACCCCAAGCACGGCGACTTTCAAGCCAACGGAACGCTCGGCTACGCCAAGGCACGCAGACTCAACCCCCGCGCCACCGCCGAACAACTCGTCGCCGCCCTCCCCGCCTCCGTTCGCGACTCCTACGAGGTCAGCATCGCGGGCCCCGGTTTCATCAATTTCACCCTCAAACCCGCCGCGCTCCTCGCCTGGCTTCAGTCTTTTTCCACGCCTGAGGCGCTGGCTACAGGTGCCGCCGCCGCCCACTCTGGCCAGACTTGGGTGGTCGACTACTCCTCACCGAACACCGCAAAGCAAATGCACGTCGGCCACCTCCGCTCGGCCGTTATCGGCGAGGCGATTTGCCGTCTGCTGGCTTTCACGGGCGGGCGCGTCATCCGCGACAACCACCTCGGCGATTGGGGCACCCAATTCGGTAAACTCATCTACGGTTACAAACGTTGGGTAAACGCCGAGGCGCTCGCGGCCGACGCGATCGAGGAGCTCGAGCGCGTTTACAAACTCGGCCATGCCGCCACGCCCGATGACTCTCCCGAACTCGACGAAGCTCGCCGCGAGCTCGTCGCTCTCCAAAACGGCGACCCCACCAACGTCGCGCTCTGGAAATCATTCTCCGAGGTCAGCCTCGCCGCTTTCCAGACGATCTACGACCGCCTGGGTATCCAGTTCGACTATCACCTCGGCGAATCGTTCTACAACGGCCAGGTCGAACGGATCTACCGCGAACTGACCGCAACCAACCCGCCGCTCGCCGAAATCAGCGAGGGCGCCCTCGTGGTTTTCCACCCCGAACACCCGCGTTTCAAAACCCAGCCGTTCTTGGTGCGCAAGGCCGACGGTGCCTCTAACTACGCCTCCACCGATCTCGCGACCGCGCTCTACCGCACCGAGCACTTCCAGGCCGACGGCATCGTCGTCGTCACGGATTTTCGCCAAGGGGACCACTTCGAGCAACTCTTCCTCACCGTAAAAAAGTGGTTCGTGGCGAAAAACTACCGTCTGCCGGAGTTACATCACGTCACCTTTGGCGCCGTCACCGGCGAAGACGGCAAGGCCCTCAAAACCCGTGACGGCGGCGTCATCAAACTCAAGGCCCTCCTCGACGAAGCCGAGGAACGCGCCCACGCCATCGTCACCGCAAAAAATACCGAGCGCCCCGAGGCCGATCAGTTCTCCTCGGAAGCATGCCGCACCATCGCGCAGACCGTGGGCATCGCTTCCGTCCAATACGCAGACCTCTCGCAAAATCGCAGCAGCAACTACGTTTTTTCATGGGACAAGATGCTCGCCCTCGACGGCAACACCGCACCCTACCTGCTCTACGCCGTCGCGCGCATCCACTCGATCTTCCGCAAGGCCGGCGTCACTCCCTCCGAGCTCGCACTCAACTCCGCCGCCACCGCACCGGAGACGGCGGCCGAGATCATGCTCGCGCGTAAACTGGCAAAATTCCCCGATGCGCTCCGAATCGCCGGTGAGAGTCTGCGCCCGCACTTCCTCTGCCTCTACCTCTTCGAACTCGCCGGCGAATACAGCTCGTTCAACAGCGCGGATAAAGTGCTCGTCGATGATCCGGTCCTCCGCGCTCGCCGCCTGATGCTCTGCGCCCGGACGCTGCTGACACTCGAGACCGGTCTTCACCTGCTCGGCCTCCGTACCCTCACGCGCATGTAGTCGAGGGTTGTCGGAACCCGCGCGGCACCCTGAAAACGGCAGGCGTCAGACGACAAAAAAGCCGGCATCGCATTCGCGACGCCGGCTTGAAAATCAGGACGCCGTGGTTCGAGCGACTTTAGATCGCCGCGTCGCCACGTTCGTCGGTGCGGATGCGTACGACGCCTTCAAGTGGGAGC
>SYGN01000336.1 GCA_005799525.1 Opitutaceae bacterium
CATTGCGCGAGAAGGTGTCGGAAAAACTCTTCACGACCGCCTCGGGGTTCTTGTAGGGCTGGTCGGCCACCACGGCGTTACCTTGGACCCTAAAGATGTAACCGAAGGGGTTAAAGGCCGATGCGTCGGTGCGCGCCAGCGCCTGATGGAAGAGGCTCTCGCGGACGTTCGGGTAGCCATTGTCCTTGCCCTTGACCCGATTGTAGAAGGCGGCGGCTTCCCACTTCCAATTGTTGGCCCGCTTGCCCTTGAACCCGGCCGCGAGGCGAATGACGTCCGCCTCCGTCTCAACGTACTCCTTGCCCAAGTCGGCCACCGTCAGCGCGGTCAGGCCCACCGTGCGGGGAGCGCCGACCAGGCGGGCCGTGCCGCCGGCGCCAGGGGCGCCCGCCACATCGTAGAACCTGGACCCGTACGGATTGTACGGATTGTCGATCGACATGACCGCCACGGCATCCGTGTTCGGCGCATTCAGCGCCACCGGCTGGCGGGCAATCGTGGACTTCGACTTGTAGTACGAGAGATCGCTGAACGCGGTGACGGTGGGCGTGAGCTTGTACTCCAGCGTGGCAAACGAGTTCGCCCGGTGCGTGCGCGGGGCCGCCATGCCGAATTGATTTTGATCGAGGTAAAACTCGGGATTGGTCGCCCGGGCGGGCGTCGTCGTGGTGAAGCCGGGGACGCCATTGGCGAGGTGGAAGAAATTGTTCGTCGTGCTGGTCCCGATCCGGAACGTGGGATAATAGCCACGATTGACGCGGCCATCGAACTGGCTGCCGAGCACATTGAACGGCGCCGGCGCGCGCGCCGAATTGTTCGAATTGTTGGAGAAATTCCGCGCCGACAGCCAGATGGCCTCGCGGAAGAGATACTCCGCCGTCACGACGACGCGGCCCTTGCCGCCCGCGAAGTGCCGACCGAAGGAAATCGAGGCCTGGGAGTTGCTGCCGCCGCTGCCCTCGGGATCGCCGTAGCGCAGGATCAGCTCGGTACCGACGAAATTGCGGCGCATGACGTAGTTGACGACGCCGCCGACCGCATCGGAACCATAGATGGCCGAAGCGCCGTCGCGCAGGACCTCGACGTGATCGATGCCCTGGGTGGGGAGCTGGTTGATATTCACCGCCTGCGAGAGGCCGGCCGTCATGGGATTGATCGCCATCCGGCGGCCGTCCACGAGGATCAGTGTGCCGGTGGAACCGAGGTTGCGCAGGTTGATGTTGGCGTTGTCGCCCCGCGCGCCGGACGAGCCCAGGCGTGTCTCGTTTTCCGGCAGGTTCGTGATCTGCGGGAGCGACGTCAGCAATTCTACCGGCGTAAAGGCCATGCGCGTGTTGATGACATCCAGGTTGAGGACTGTCACGGGGACGATCTTCTCCATGTCGAGGCGCAGGATGTTCGAACCGGTGACGACGAAGCTTTGCATGGAAATCACTTCGCCTCCGGCCGTAGCGTTGGGATTGCGGGGAGCGTCTCCAGCGCGAACGGCCGGCAGTGCGAGGGACAAGGCGCCGGCGACAACGCCAGCCGCAAGGGTGCGGGCGGAAAGCCCAAGGCACCGAGAGGGAGCAGGGATTTTGATCATGATGGGGTAGTCTGAGTGCGGTTAATGAGGATGGCTGGCGCGGCACAACGCAAGCGGCTTTCCGAGGGGAATTCATGGCCGGCGCAAGTCCGGTGGAATTTATTGATCGGAAACTGGATTTTCAGGGGGATCGGATCCGGGAGGGGTTTCCCGAAAACCGTTATGACGCCAGTTCGGGGAAAACTACGATGGCAAAAAAATCGGTAACACCGACGGGAAGAGCTTGCGACGAGCGGCGGGTGCGACGTGTGCCGTTCGAATCGTGGCGATTACTTCCAACCGCAAACAGCAAGGCCTGACCCTTTCGGATCGGCTCTGGTGGGCTTCGGTGCTGCTCGGTTTCGACGATCCCAAGATCCGGACGGCCCAGCTCAAGTTCTCGCGCGCCGGGTTGAACCAGGTCGCCAAGACGGGATTCAACGAGACGCTCACCGACGTCGAGCACGCCGCGGAACCGACGACCGACAACCTCGTGCCCCTGATGGTGCTCGAACCCGACGAACCCCGCTGGCAGTCTTGGGCTCTCCGTTTCGCTCCGCTCATGCGCGATGTCTGGACCGGCCGCAACGCCCGCGGCCAACTCCAGTTCAAGAGCTTCTACTACAGCGATCGCGAAGTGAGCCCGTCGCCCCAGCGCGCCCTCGACGTGATCGCCAATGTCGGCGCCATCAACCCCACCCTGCTCGCCTGGCAGCGCACCGGCGACGCCGGCTTCGGTGCACTCGTCACCGCCTGGCTCGATACCTGGGTCGATGCGACAGCGCGCGCAGAAAACGGGAAACCCGGCGGCGTGCTTCCGGCGGCCATTCGATGGCCGGATGGCCAGTCGGCCCTCGCGGGCCGCAACTGGTGGGAGCCCGTCGTGCGCGGCGGTTTCATGCATTCCTACTGCCTCTGGCCGAGCGTCATCACCGAGCTGACCGATGCGATGGTCGTCGCCTATGTCATTTGAACTTCCGGCGCGACAACTGTGCACGTTGTCGGTGGAACGGACCGAGGCCCCATGAGCCACACCGTGCCCGCAGTCGCACCGATGCAGGGGAGCCGAGATGTTGAAAGATTTCTTGGGCGCCTCGGCACCGAAACCAAGGGTGACCGCCAACAGGGCGATGAGGCCCACGCGGGCGAGCGGCCCCCAGGCGGCAATTGTCCGGCGAGCAAGGACGGAGGATGACGGGACAGGCGGAGGAGGATTCATCGGCGCAGGGTGCAGCGACCGGTTGAGGGTGATGGTCGTTACAATCTGGTGGCGCCGGCGGCAGTTTCGTTTACACTGAGATCACAAATTGTTTCGAAATTGTTCATTGCGGCGACCGCAACCCTCCTGCGGCGAGCAAGCCTAAACGGCCGAAAAGAACGGAGCTCTCAATCTCGTCGGTTTCGTCATTCCAGCAGAAGAAGCCGATGCGGTCGCCGCGCCAATCGCCCATCCGCAGCTCGAATTCCGCGCCCAGCCTTTCCCATTTCCGGTCGTCCAGGCTGAAGGAAAACGTCGCCCGGTTGCCTTGCATCTGAGCGATGACGCGCCCCATGTCGAACGGATGGATCAGGAAGGTCGTTCAGACGTTCCCGGCCAGAAGCTTGATGCGCTGCTCCTCCGCGGGCGGTGCGGCGGGCTTCGGCGCCGCGGGACTGCCCCCAAAGCGGAAAATTTCAAGCCTGCTCGCCGACTTGCTGAAGGACCTGCTCGTAGAGGGGACGGCTCAAGCGGAAATTCTGGCTGTGCACCAACTGGTCCAAGACTGGTTTGAGCGCGAACAGACGACCGCAGAGCTTGGCACGCAAGAGGATTCCGAGCGTTCCTGTGATGGCCAGACCGAGGTTTCTCGCTGCCGCACGGCCATCGCTCTCGTCGATGAGCAGGAGCGCTGCTCCAAGTTCGGAAGCGAGTGTGATGGCTTCGGCCTCGCCGATGTCCAAGCTCGCCGCGAGCGAGGAAACCAGCGCGCGATTCCGAGGTGTCTCGACCCGAAGCCATCCTTCCTGTCTGGCCTGCTTCGCCTCTGTCGTGCCGGGCAGTGGCAGCGGAGAACCTGTAATCTCCTGCCAGACGGCATTTGGAACCACGACGGTTTGGTAGAAGTCTTTGAGCAGGTCGATGTGGCCTGTGGCTCCCAGCGAGATCAAAACTGAAGCATCGCTAACAACTACGGGCATAGGCGAGGTCTTCGGCCAGTTCCTGCGCGGAGTAATGCATGGGCACGCCGCGACGGGCGAGCACCGAGTTCATCTCGAATCGGGTCAGCCCGGCCAATTGCGCGGTTTTGCCGAGGCTTAAGACCTGTTGCGCGTAGAGGGCGGCCGCCAGTTCCAGCCGCAAGCGCGCCTCCAGTTCTGGAGGGGGCACCCGCATTGCTTGGGACACGTCATCAGGGATTTCCAGCGTCACGCTCATGACCGCACTCTGGCGCGTGGCCGCACAGAAGCAAGGTCGTTGAGAGATGCGATGCTCAATCAGCCACCAACTGCCTTCGCGCACCTGCACCAGCGCGCCCTGACTGCAACTGCGGGTCGCGCCGTTCCCGCGCTCCAGCACCACCTTCCGCTCCAGCGGGCCGTCGAGCCGCGGGCCGCGCAGGACAACCTGCTTGCGGTCGCCGTCGCGGGCATCGTTGTCCACCAGGAATACGTAGAACTGACCGTCGATCCGGTAGATTTTCGCCGCCTCGCTCCCGCGGCCGCGATAGATGACCTGGCCTTCGTCCTCCAAACGCAGGCCGTCCCAACTCAACTTGAACAGTTTGACCAGGCGCATGGCCGGATCGGGCGATGAGGTGTCGTTACCGGCTTTGCAGATCAGCCAGCCCTGCTTTTGTTCGTGGTCCCAGAAAACTAACTGCTGAAAGGAAACTGGATTTTTTCGCACCGATCGCGCCGGTGGGCGTGTTCGACGACGAGGACGAAGTCGTGCGCCGCGCCAACGCCTCGCGCTACGGCCTGAGCGCGTATGCGTTCACCACAAATTTGAGCCGCGCGTTTCGCCTGATGGAATCAGCTCGAGGCCGGCACGCTCGGCCTCAACGACGGCGTGCCCACGACGAGCAACTGCCCGTTCGGCGGCGTGAAGCAAAGCGGCTGGGGCCGCGAGCTCGGCAGCGAGGGCATCGAGGCCTTCGTCGAGACGAAGCACGTGTCGCTCGCGCTGTGATGAATCACCGGGGTCGCCGCTGCCGCGGCGCGGCTCTCGCCTTCGGCTAAAGGCTGGGGGCTTCAAGCGCGTCAAGGCGTTGGGTGGTCGATTTGAGGTCGGGGACACATCGCCCATGCAGCGAAGGAGGGTTCGCAGCCAAGCCCAGTTGTCTTGTGCGCCAGCTATGCGACTTGCAGCAGGGAGCCCGCAAGGGTGCATCAGCATCGCTGATGCAGCCAGTTGTCGCCGATCTGGCGGGCGAAGACTTTGTGGCGACCGCGGCCTGGGTTACCCCGCTCGTGCCGCTGAAAGATTCGCCAACGGCAAAAACGCTTCCGGCGCCTGCGCGCTAGCGAAACAACCGATGCCCGGAATCGCCTCCGCTCAAAATATACGCGAGCAAATCGAGGATCTCGGACTCAGTCAGGGAGGACAGCAGCATCGGCGGCATCGGCGACACCTTGAACGGCCCGATGCTCACGATCTGCTTTCGATCCACGCCGACCTTTTGCATCGGATCGGAAAGGTCCGTGTTGATCGTCACGTTGTCGTTGCCGAGGCCGACGATGGTGCCGGTCACCGTGTCGCCGTTTGTTTTCGTGATGACGGTCGGAACGAACTGCTCGTTGATCTCCTTGCTCGGATTCAGGATTTGGTCGAGGAGGTCGCGCGCGTTGTAGTGGGCACCAGCGCTCGTGAGATCCGGGCCGATCATGCCGCGTTCGTTGCCGAAGCGGTGGCAGGCGAAGCACGCCGCCGCCGCCCGCATGGCCCTCACGGCTGCGAAGCCTCTTTTTCCTGGCGCAGTCCGGGAGAAAGTCCGCGACGATTTTCAAATCGCAGAATTCTTGACCGCGGCCATTCGACAAGCTCAGGCCCTGAGAGGAGCCGAACGGGATTGCGCTGATCACGCGGATAGAGGCTGGAGGATCTCCAACTATCCGCGCCATCTGCGTAATCCGCGGTTAAATGTCTTTGGATTCCTTCGGTTGAGGTATCCGCGTTGTGCTACTATTGATCCATTTCGATCCTGGTTGAGACGATTTTTTGCCACAGAGATCACGGAGGGAAAAGAGAGGCCACAGAGCGGACGAGCGGGCGTTCTTTTCCGGTGGTATTCTCTGTGACCTCCTGCCGGGCCTCAGTGACCTCTGTGACCAGCGGTTTAATTCCTTCGGTTGCGGTTGCCGCGTTGGGAAATCTTCGGGGTAGCCCCTTGGGTCGACCCAAGTCACGCCGCCGCGATGCCCGCTCGTCTCCGAATTGAAGGGGTTCAAGAACACGACAATTGCGTCCGCACCCGCGGGATTCACTCTCCCTTCATCGGTCCATTGTTCTTTTAACCCGCACGCTGTTACACCATGACCACGCCATTCGCTCCATCGCTGATTCGTACGACTCACGCACGTTGGTCGGCCACCTGTCTTTTCCTCGTCAGCGCCGCGGAACTTTCGGCGCAGACCAGCACGCCCTCCACGCCCGCTGCTGAGGGACGAAACTCAGCACCGTGCTCAGTGTGAATGTCACCAATCTCTTCGAGGAAATGAAACTCACGGCCGCTGCGTTTACGCCACCCGGCCGGGAAATCCGCTTCACCACCAGTCTGAAATATTAATCGGCCCGTTGCACCTTGCGTCGGCCAATCATGCACCCTCTGCCCACTTCTGCCCTCAAATCCACCCTCGGTTCGGGCAGCACCGGCTGGGCGCCCAACGCCGCCCGCATGATTGTGGCGGATCGGGTCACCGGCCCGTATCAGGACCTCGGCAATCCCGTGCGCGGCGTAAATCCGCACAACAATCTTGGCCCCGAACAAACCTTCGGCGGCCAAAGCACGTTTGTCTATCCTGTCGCCGGCCGCCGCGACGCGTGGATTGCCATGTTCGACATCAAGCTGCCGCAGAATCCGATCACGTCCGGTTTCATCTGGCTCCCGATCGAGTTCGAAGGCGACCGCCCGATCACTCGCTGGCGCAACCAATGGGACCTCTCCGTTTTCTCGTGGAAATGACCACACTGCCCATCCCGGGACTTCAGGCCTGCCAGCCCTCCGCACGGCTCGCCGGTGAACGGCATCACCAACCGCCGTATTGTCCCGCGCGATCGACCGATTGAGCCTCAGCCCTGCACCCCGTTTCTCGCTTTCCACCCGACCCCAAGCCCCATGCCCCGCATCCCGCATCTCCGCTGGTGGATCGTCTCGTTGATCTTCTTCGCCTCGGTCCTCAACTACGTTGACCGCCAAGCGCTCTCGATCCTCGCGCCCACCATTCAGAAGGATCTCGCTCTCTCCAACGAAGACTACGCCTCCGTCCTCAACTGGTTTCTCATCGCCTACACGGTCGCGCTGATCGTCTCGGGTAAGATCGTCGACCGCTTCGGCGTTCGTTGGAGCCTGGCGCTCTTCGTCGGTTGGTGGTCGATCGCCAACATTCTCACCGGCTTCGCCCGCTCCGCCGCGTCCCTCGGCGTCTGCCGGTTTTTCCTCGGTCTCGGCGAAGCGGGCAACTGGACCGCCGCGCCCAAGGCCGTCTCCGAGTGGTTTCCCGCCAAGGAACGCGGCCTCGCCATCGGCATCTACACGCTCGGCGCCACCGTCGGCGCGACGCTTGCGCCCATCCTCATCATCGGCCTCGCCTCGTGGCACAGTTGGCAAGCGGCCTTCATCGTCACCGGTTCCGCCGGCCTCGTCTGGCTGATTCCGTGGCTGTGGCTCTATCGCAAGCCCGGCGAACATCCCCGGCTTTCCCCCGAGGAGCGCACGCTGATCGAATCCGGCCAAGCCACCGATCTCGCCGCCAATCCCGCCGCCGCTCCCGATTGGGGTAAATGGCACCGTGTCCTCCTGCGACGCGAAGTCCTGCTGCTGATCTTCGCCCGTATGTTGACCGACCCCGTCTGGTATTTTTTCCAGTTCTGGTTCGCCAAGTATCTCTACGACTCGCGCGGCCTCGACCAAAAATCCCTGAGCGTCACCTGGGTGGTTTATCTCGCCGCCGACATCGGCGTGCTCTCCGGCGGATGGCTTTCCGGTTTGTTGATCAAGCGCGGCACTGCTCCCGCGCGCAGCCGACTATGGATCATGCTTGGCTGTGCCGCGCTCGTGCCGCTCGGCGCGATGATCCCGCACGTTGACGCGCTCTGGCTCGTCCTCGCGTTCGGCATGATCGCCGTCCTCGCGCACCTCGCGTGGCTCATCAATCTCAGCGCCCTCGTCGTCGACCTCGTGCCCCGCGGCTCGCTCGCCTTTGCGTTTGGCGTCATTGCCGCCGGCAGTTCCCTCGGCGGCCTGATGATGAACAAAGCCGTCGGTTCCCTCGTGACCAACACCTCCTACGATCCCGCCTTCGGCTTCATGCTCCTCCTGCACCCGCTCGCGTGGCTCCTCGCCTGGCAACTCCGCCCGCGCACCGCCTGAGCCCTATGTCCGCTTCAGAGCACAACCAAGTGATCGCTCGTCGCTCCGGGCACGGCCGCTACAGGAATGCTGCGGTCAAACGTTACCAGTTGACCGCCTCGCTTCACAGCGAGCGCCAGCAGGTAGACGTCGGTCAATACCTTCGCGCTGGAAACTCGGGTAAGATCAAAACGTTTCGCGTCGCACAAGGAAGCATCATCGGGCCAGAACGTATGGTCCTTCGCCATGCGCGCCTGACGCAGACGTCTCGCCGCTTCGGGCAGCGGCAGGCCGCCCGGATAACTCGGCTGCGCGAGAATCCGGATGCAGCCGTTTTCTGTCAGCGGACAGGTTACCCATCCTTCGGATCGGTGCTCGATCAGCCACGCGTGTGCGCGGCGACGGTGCACGTGGGCTGCATCGAACAGCGCGATCAGAAAATTGATGTCGAGCAGCGCGCTCATCGGGTCTCGGTCTCTTCCCGCAGCTTGCTCACGAGCCCGGCGGTGACCACCCGGCCACCCGCTGGCAACACCTCGAATCCCGCCGCGACGTTCGCGCGGATGCGTCGCGTGGCGACCGATGTTTCGCCCGCGTGCAGCCCGCGCCGGAACACCTCCGAAATCACCTTGCCCGCCGACCGCTTTGAGCGGGCCGCGAGTTCCTTCGCCGCCAGCATGACATCTTCGTCCAAATCCAGAGTGGTTCTCATCCCAATGATGCTGGCGCATCTGATGCGATCCGCAAGCCACGACTGATCGCCCCTCTCTCCATCTCCTCATCCATCCCTCTTCCGATGCTCCTCTCTCCTCCCGTCGCGCAACGCGCCCTCACCCAAAAAGATCTCTCCGCCGACCTCGTCGTCGTCGGCGGCGGTCTCGCCGGCACCTGCTGCGCCATCACCGCCGCCCGCGCCGGTCTAAAGGTCATCCTCGTGCAGGACCGCCCCGTCCTCGGCGGCAACGCTTCCAGCGAGGTCCGTCTCTGGGTGCTCGGCGCCACTTCCCATCTCGGTAACAACAACCGCTGGGCCCGCGAGGGCGGCGTCATCGACGAATTCCTCCTCGAAAACCAATACCGCAACCCCGAGGGCAACCCGCTCATCTGGGACACCATTCTCCTCGAGAAAACCATCGCGGAGAAAAACCTCACGCTCCTCCTCAACACCGCCGTCCACGATCTCGAAAAATCCGCCCCCGACACCATCCGCGCCGTCAGCGCCTTCAATTCCCAAAACTCCACCGCCTACGAACTCACCGCGCCGCTCTTCGTCGACGCCTCCGGCGACGGTATCGTCGGCTTCCTCGCCGGCGCCGCGTTCCGCATCGGCGCCGAGGCTGCCGCCGAATTCGATGAAGCTTTCGCTCCCGCAGTCGCCAACTCAGAACTGCTCGGCCACTCGATTTATTTTTACTCCAAAGACACCGGCCGCCCGGTGAAATTCACCGCACCCAGCTACGCGCTCCAAGACATCACACAGGTCCCGCGCTACCGCGATTTCAACGCCGCCGAGTTCGGCTGCCGCCTCTGGTGGATCGAATATGGCGGCCTGCGCGACACCGTGCACGATACCGAAGAGATCAAGTGGGAGCTCTGGAGGGTCGCCTACGGCGTATGGAACTACATCAAGAACTCCGGCAAATTCCCCGAGGCCGCCAATCTCACCTTGGAGTGGGTCGGCACCATTCCCGGTAAACGCGAGAGCCGCCGCTTCGAAGGCGACGCGATGGTTTCGCAGCGCGACCTCATCGAACAGCGTCCGCAACCCGACGCCGTTTCCTTTGGCGGTTGGTCCATCGACCTCCACCCGCCTGCCGGCGTCTACAGCGAAAAGCCCGGTTGCCAACAATGGCACGCCAAAGGCGTTTTCCCGATTCCGTATCGCAGCCTCTATTCGCGGAACATCTCCAATCTTTTCCTCGCCGGACGCATCACGAGCGCGACGCACATCGCCTTCGGCTCCACGCGCGTCATGGCAACCTGCGCCCACAGCGGCCAGGCCGTCGGCCTCGCAGCCGCGCTCTGCCGCCGCGACGGTCTCGCCCCGCGCGATCTCGTCAACCCAGCGCGCATGGCGGAACTGCAACGCCGCCTCATCCGTGCCGGCCAATTTATCCCCGAGGTCGCACTCCGTGATAACGCCGACCTCGCCGCCCGCGCGACCGTCACCGCTTCATCTACCTACCAACTCTCCGAACTGCCCGCCGGTCCCGACCGCCTCCCGCTCACCGACGCTTGGGCCATGCTGTTCCCCGTGCCCCCCGGCCCGATGCCTGCCGTCACGTTCACGCTCGACGTCGCGACCGCCACCGAACTCATCGCCGAACTCCGCGTCAGCTCGAAGCTCAACAACCACACGCCCGACGTCACCCTAGCCACGCTCCGCGTCGCGCTCACCGCCGGCGCCGCGCAGGCCGTCACGTTCAAATTCCCTACGTCGATCGACGCCCCGCGGTACGCCTTCGTGTGCCTCGCCGCCAATCCGGCGATCACCGCGCACCTCAGTGATCAACGCCTCACCGGCGTCCTCTCGGTCACCCAAAAATTCAACCGCGCCGTCGCCAAATCCCCGCGCCAAGAGCCACCGCCCGGCACCGGCATCGAGAGCTTCGAGTTCTGGATTCCCCAGCGCCGCCCCGGCGGGAAAAATTTCGCACTCCGCGTCGAGCCCCCGCTCGCGCTCTTCGCTCCGGAAAACCTCCGCAACGGTTTCAGCCGTCCCACCAACCAGCCCAACGTCTGGCTCGCCGCGCTCACCGACACAGCGCCCACCCTCACGCTCGAGTGGCCCGAGCCCGTCGAGCTCTCGCGCCTCGAATTCGACCTCGACGCGGACTTCGACCACCCGCTTGAAACCGTGCTGATGTTAAACCCCGAGACGGTTGCACCGTTCTGCGTGCCCGCCCTCCGCGTCCTCGACGACACCGGCCGCCTGGTCGGCGAGCTCCGCGACCAACATCTCAGCCAGGCCGCGCTCACGCTCGCCGCGCCGCTGCGCACGCGTCGCCTGACCGTCCAACTCACCCGCCCCCCCAGCGGCGCCCCCGCCGCACTCTTCCGCATCTCCGCCTACTGATTTTGCGCGGTTGATCCGCTGGCTAGTGTGCGACCTTCGAGACCTTGCTGGTCCTTGGGGCAGACCCGCTGGGCTGTGCACGGCTGTGGGATGGCGCCTCGCTCTTCGCTGCCACCCATTGCCCGGGAAACAGCATCATGCCGGGCTGCCGCGGCGGCCCGCGCTCATTGTGGTCGAGCTGCGCGATCAAGAGTTCAACGGCCTGCGCGCCAAGCAAATCGTCACACTGATCGATACCACCAATCAGAGCCTGAACTTTCCCGGGCCAGCGGAGCGCGGCAATCGGCAGCCGCTCTTTCCGGCAAAGCGCCCGCACTCCCGGCGCCGACAATTGCGCGACCGCGCTCACAATCAGCGCGTCAGCACCGCTCCGGCGCAGCCAGGCGGCCAGACCGCGCGGCTTCATCGCGTCGTGCAAATGGAGCAGTTGCCGTGCACTCGCCGGCTCCGGGTGATTGGCGAAAAACGCTCCCGTCCACGCGTGCTTCCCCCGCTCGTCGATCACCGCGTCGACGACCGCCGCCGGCCGCCGGCAGCCGAGCGTGGCCAGTTCATGCAGCACGTTGCGCATCGCGAAAAAGTGGTGGTGGCCGACGTGGTGCAACTCGGGCGTCCACGTCACGTTGCCGATCACCACGGCGGCGACGCGGCTCCAGTCCCAGTCGAGCGCCAGCGAGGTCTCCGGCGTGAGTACGGGTGAAAGCAGCACACCCGTGATGCCGCGCGCGACGATGATCTCCTGCAGCCGTGGCTCCGTCATGCCGGGGTCGTCGGTCCAGAATTCCTCCAACGCGAACCCGAGGCGCTCCGTGCGGGCCGCGGCGCCCTTGAATACCGAGCGCAAGTAGGGATTCTCCGCCGCGATGCGCCGGCTCGTGTGCACCCAAACGAATGCGATTCGCTCAGCCTGCGGCCGCACGCGCGCGCCGCGGATGTGGGCCATGAGACCCGCCACGCGCGGGTTGGGCCGGTAGCCCAATTCGCGCGCCGCGGCGGCGACGAGTTTCCGTGTGGCCGGCGGAATCTTCGGGTGCTCGCGCAACGCATACGACACGGTGGCCAGCGACAACCCCGCGTGGCGGGCAACTGCCTTGAGGGTGACGACTGGCTGGGGAGTGGTGGGCACGGTGAACGAGTTCACTTCCGTGGCGATTGCCGCGCAATCCCCGACTGCATGGGGTAGGTGCATCAGCGACTTATCTGGCGCATTTCAAATCGCCTGTCTTTTCACGTACCAACCCCACTGTTCACCACCGCAAAAATGAAGACCCCCCTGTCTCTCCGGTTCGCCGCCGCACTCCTCGCGCCGGTTTCCCTCGTCGCCCAGTCGTTGCCCACCAAATCCGCCACCGCGCCCGCCGCGAAGACCGACGCTGTCGTGCTCTCGCCCTTCGAGGTCACCGGCAATCCCAATGATTCCTACGAGGCCACCAACACCAGTTCCCTCACCGGCATCAGCACGCCGTTGAACAAGGCGCCGATCGATGCCCGCGTGCTCACGCGCACGATGATGGACGAGCTCGGCGGCGGGGATGTGTTCCGCCTGCTCTCCGATTACGGTGGCCTCGGCGCCATGCTCTTCGGTGGCGGCAGTGAGGACCAGCGCGGCATGCAGGAGGGCGACGCCGCCCAGCCCGGCGCCTACAACGCCCGCGGCTTCTCGATCGGCGAGCCGCGGCGCGACGGTTTCCTTCGCTCTTCCACCGCGGGTTTCAACGGTTTCGATGTCGAGAGCGCGGAGGCTGTCAACGGCTCCAACAACCTCCTCTATGGCTCGGGCGATCCCGGCGGTATCGTCGTGATCAACGGCAAGCGCGCCCGCGTCAACCAGCGCTCCGCCACCCTGAGCACCAAGTTCGACTCGGAGGGTTCGCACACCTACACCGGCGACTTCAACGTCGGCACGCGCCAACTCGCCTTCCGCCTCAACGTTCTCGAAAACGCGGACCGCTACTATCGCCCGATTCTTGGCCTCGACCAAAACAGCCTGCAGGCCGCGCTCACCTTCCGGCCTTACCGTTGGATCAGTATTTTTGCCGAATACCGCCGCTACGAGCGCGCCGCGATCATCGCCGCCGGCGCCACTCTCCGCACGCCGGTGGGCTTCGTCCTCAACAACGGCGTCACGATGGACAACCAGTCGCCCGCCTACATCACCGGCCTAGGCGGCTCCGCGCTGCTCAACAACCTGATCACGCTCCGCAACCAAGACTCGCTCTCCGGCGTCGTGCCGCGCCAGCACTGGATCAACAAGGCCAAGGGCCTCACCGTGGATCTCACGCCGCACCGCGACCTCGCGTTCCAGTTCCGCTACAGCCACGACGACCGCATCAACCGCGCGCTCTCGCCGCTCAGCACACAGTTCCTGCACCCCGATCTGCCGACGAATCTCGCGACCGATGCCAACGGCGCGCCGCTCCGCCAGTGGGCCGCCTTCACCTCGCTTGGCGGCTCGCCATTCTCCACCGGCGCACACGGCTACAAGTTCACCGTCGTCGGCCACCGCGACCTCGGCCGCTGGGGCGACCACCGTCTCAGCGTCTTTTACTCCCGCCTCGATTCGTGGACCGTCAGCCGCAGCGCGCGTTTTTATGAGATCAACGCCGACGGCTCGTGGGTCCGCAACGAAGCCAACATCCGCAACGCCGATTCCGGCCGCAACCTTATGCCCGCGATGTGGCGCCCGATGTTCTCCACCGCCATGCCCGGCAATTTGAAGTGGCCGCAGGACATCATCACGCACCCCAACGGCAAACGCTATGCGTGGGACACTTTGGTGGCGCCCGGCACTGTGCCCGCGACGCCGATGAACCCCGAGGGCCTCGGCGGCCCGCTCAACGCGCTCGGTCAGCCCACCAGCACGGCCTTCTCCAACGACGACACGACCGAGAAAGGCTGGGGCACCGGCTTCACCAGTTCGTTCTGGAAGGGCCGCATCGACACGCTCGTCGGCCTCCGTTTCGAAAACGCCGGGACCGTGCGCACGACGACCACCATCGCCCGCGGCCCGATCGACTACGCGAGCCGCACTTTCGGCGTCGTGTTCGACACCCCGCTCCGCGGACTCCGCGGCTACGCCAATCTTTCCCGCAATGCGAAAATCAATTTCGCCACCGACCGCGACGTGTTCAACAACCTGCTGCCAATCGGCCAAGGCGAGACCAAGGAGGGTGGCCTCAAACTTTCGCTCTGGGATCACCGCCTGTCGGGTAACCTCACCTACTACCAAACGACGGGGTCCAACTTTGCCGCCTCGCTCGGAGCCATCCGCAACGACGTTGATCCCGACGGCATCAACGGCCGCAACGGCGGCGCTGGCTTCGTCTTCAGCCGCACCTCCGACGGCCTGAGCGCGAGCCTCAGCGCCCGTCCCCTTAAGCCGTGGCAGATCACATTCAGCTGGGCGCAGGCCAACGGTTCCGAGCGCAGCGACGTCGTCCTGCCCATCTTCTACAACGACGAGTTCAACACGACGACCGTCGGCGGCCAGCAGGTCGTCGCGATCCGGAATGCGGGCAACAACTCGCTCACTCCTCTCCTGGTCCCCGTCGATCCGGCTCAACCGGCCGGAGCCACCATCGCGCTTTCACTCGCGATGATGAAAGACCGCGCGAGCCCGTATTTCGCCGACCTCGATCCCGATTCCGGCGCGATCCTCAACTCGCAGGCGCTCGGCCTCCGCACCACGGGCGTCGGCACCACAAAAACCGCGCTGCCGATCAGTGCGCACCAGCTCGGCTTCGTCCCGCCCGTGCCCGAGCTCATCGTGCGCAAGTCCGGCGAAGCCACGTCCGGCTACTCGGAAAATTCGTTTAGCATGATCAACCGGTTTCAGGTGAGCGAGGGCCGCTTCCGTGGCCTCGTCGGCGGTCTTGCCACGACCTACGCGCGCAGCTTCCGCGGCTACATGTATACCGACGCCGCCGATGCCAGCAGGAGAAAACTTTTCTACTACCCCGACAAGGTGCAGAACAACGTCTTCCTCGTCTATCGTTTCAAGGGCTTCGCGAAATCGCAGATGACCTTGCAGCTGAACATCGAAAATGCTTCGATCGCCAGCGCGTCCTCGCCCTACCGCGCAGCACCACCGGCGTGATCCGCTATTTTCAATACCAATACTCCCCGCGCAAAACCGCCCTCACGACCAACGTGACGTTCTGAGCCCATCCCCCCCCGCGCCGCCCCATCCGTTTTCCCCGTGCTACAAGGAATCTTCCCGGTCATCCCGACCCTTTTCACCGCTCGCAACGAACTCGATCTCGCGGGGCAGCGCCGCGTGATACGCTTCGCCTTCGAGGCGGGCGCGCACGGGCTCGTCTTCCCGGGCGTGGCGAGCGAATACAGCCACCTCTCGTTGCCGGAGCGCGAGCAACTCCTGGCGTTGGTGGCGGCGGAAACGGCCGGAAAAGTGCCGCTGGTCGGCGGGGCGAGCGCGCCCACCGCCGCCGAAGTGGTCGCCGCCGGCACCATCGCCCTGCGGCACGGCATCCGACACCTGATGATCATGGCGCCCGTGGGCCTGGGTGCGGATGTCGCGGCGCATCGCACTTTCTTCCACCAAGTCGCCCTCGGCCTGCCGGGCGCGGAGATCATCTTGCAGAACGCGCCCGCGCCCACCGGCGCGGGACTCGGCGCCCAGGCCATCATCGAAATTGCGGCAAGCATTCCGGCCATCACCTACATCAAGGAAGAGACGCTGCCCTCGGGTCCGGCCATCACCGCGCTGCGTGCGGCGGCCATCCCAAGTGTGCAGGGGGTGTTCGGCGGCGGCGGCGCGCGCTACATCATCGACGAGTTGGATCGCGGCGCGTGTGGCGCGATGCCGGCGGTCGAGCTGACGGATCTGCACGTGGCGCTGTGGAAAGCTTATGCAAGCGGCGATCGGACGGAGGCGCGAAGGCTCTATCGCCTGAGCCTGCCGCTGCTCACGGCCCAGGCGATTTATCGCATGCGGCTGACGAAGCTCGTGCTCGCGCAGCGCGCCATCGCCGACGCTCAGCACGTGCGCGCACCTTTGCCGGAGATGGATGCGTTCACGGAGCGTGACGTGGCCACGATGCTCGCCGACTTGCTGGCGGATTTTCCGGCAAAGAAATGAAGACGAAGATTCCGCATCTGCGCTGGGGGATCGCTGGCCTCCTATTCTTTTCGACGGTCATCAACTACGTCGACCGGCAGACATTGTCGGTGCTCGCGCCCGTGCTGACCAAGGAACTCGGCATCACAAACATCGAGTATTCGAACATCCTCACGGCCTTTCTGGCGGCCTACACGGTGATGTATGTCGGCTCCGGTTTTCTGGTGGACCGCTGGGGGGCGCGGCTCGCGCTGAGTGTTTTCATCGTCTGGTGGTCCCTCGCCAACATGTCTCACGCGCTCGCGGTGGGCGTGTGGTCGCTGGGCGTGCTGCGTTTCCTGCTCGGTCTGGGCGAGTCGGGAAACTTCATGGCGGCGTTTCGCGTGGTGAGCGAATGGTATCCCGCGAAGGAGCGCGCGCTCGTGCATGGCCTCATCCAGGGCGGCGCGGCCATCGGCGCGATCATCACGCCGCCGCTCGTCACGTGGATCTACTCGCTCTACGGCTGGCGGCCCGCGTTTGCGATCACGGGGGCGCTCGGGTTCGTGTGGCTGCTCTTCTGGCTCCTGCTGTATCACTCGCCGGACAAACACCCGCGCATCACCGACGCCGAGCGGGCGCTCGTGCTGGCGGAGACGGTGCCGACGGCCAAGGCGAGTGCCGTGTCGTGGCGCCAACTCGCCCGCTATCCGCAAATGTGGGGCCTGATGGCGGCGCGCTTCTTCTCGGATCCGGTGTGGTGGTTCTATCTTTTCTGGCTGCCCAAGTATCTCGTGGAGCAGCGCGGCTTCACGATGGTCGAGATGGGCATGCTCGCGTGGATTCCGTATCTGGCGGCGGATCTCGGCGCGCTCACCGGCGGCTGGCTGAGCGGCCGTTTCATCGCGCGGGGAAAATCCGTGCTGTCGGCCCGCCTGAGCGTGATGTTGCCGTGCGCCCTGCTCATGCCGGTGTCCCTGGCGATCCATCATGCGCCGTCACGCACCGCGACCATCGCGCTGATCTGCGTGGTGACGTTTGCGCACATGGCCTGGAAGACGAATCAGAACACCCTCACGAACGATCTCTTTCCCAAACACCTCATCGGCGCGACCTCGGGCCTGCTCGCCTTTGGCACGGGGCTCGGCGGCACGCTCTTCGTCTGGATGACCGGCCACGTGGTGCAGGGCTTCGGCTACGCCGCCATTTTCGTCATCATGGGCCTGCTGCATCCCGTGTCCTATCTCATCACCCGTCGCTTCGTCCGCCAGCCCATCGCCGTTTAGCGCCATGCGTATCAAGTCCGTCCAAGCCATTCCCGTCCGACTGCCCCGCGACATTGCGCGTTCGCGCGGTACCGCGGGTTCGCCGACCGCGCTCTGCGGCGAAGGCGCCTACCGTTGGTCGACCGCCTACCCGGTCCTCTATTCGGAGAACTTCGAGACTGCGCTCGTGCGCGTGGAATTGGAGAACGGCCTCATCGGTTGGGGCGAAGCGCAGGCGCCGCTGGCGCCGGAGGTCGCGTGCAGCATCGTCACCCACCTGCTGCGTCCGGCGCTCGAGCGCGAGGAGTTCGACGGCACCACGGAGCGGATCGCGGCGCTGTGGGACCGCATGTATGCCACCATGCGCGTGCGCGGCCAGAACGGCGGCTTCATGCTCGATGCGATGAGCGGCGTGGACCTCGCGCTCTGGGATCTCGCCGGCAAGATCGCCGGGAAACCCGTCTGCGCGCTGCTGAGCGCCGCGCCGAAGCTCCGCATCCCGGTCTACCTCAGCGGCACCTCCGGCCACGGTCCCGCGGAGCGCGCCGCCTTTGCCGCGCGCTATGCCGACGAGGGCATCTCGATCGTGAAGCTCTACTACGAGAGCGAGTGGCAGGACCTGCTCGCCGTCGCGGATCGGCTGCCGGCCGGGATGCGCTTCGCCGTCGACGGGCTCTGGCACCTGCCGCCCGATCGCGCCGTCGCCATGGGCCAGGATCTCGATGCGCGCCACGCGCGCTGGCTGGAGTGCCCGCTCTACCCCGAGGACGTCGAGGCCCACGCCGCCCTCGCCGCCGCGATCCGCACGCCGCTCGCGCTCGGCGAAAGTTACCGCAGCCTGCGCGAGCTGCAGCCGTTCTTGCCCAGCGTCGGCGTGCTCCAGCCGGATCTCGGTCGCTGCGGCATCACGGGTTCGCTGCGCATCGCCGCCGCCTTCCCCGGGGAAATCGTCCCGCACCTCAGCATCGCGATGGGCCCGCAGATCGCCGCCGCGCTGCATTTCGCGGCGGCCGCGGTGAACTGCTCGCTCTGCGAATTCAACCCCCACGTGTTCGACTCCGCGAACGCCTTCCTGCAAACCCCGCTCACCCGAAAAGGGGCCGAGTATCACGTTTCCCAGGCGCCCGGCCTCGGCATCGAGTGGAACGCGCGCTTCGACGAAAACTTCGCATGAAGACACCGGCCTCCGCAACCCCTCGGCGATTCCTGAGCTGCGACTGGGGCACCTCGGCGTTTCGCCTGCGGCTCGTCGAGGGCGCATCCCGTCGGGTCCTCGCCGCGAGCCGCGGTGAGCAGGGCATCGCGGCCACCTTCGCCGCGTGGCAGGCCGCCGGCGGGAAAACCGAGAATCGTTGGAGCTATTTTTCGCGCATCCTTGCGCAGCATCTCGCCTCGATCGCCGATGCAAACGGTGCCGTGCTCGCGGGCCTCCCGCTGGTGATTTCCGGCATGGCCTCGTCATCGCTGGGCATACGCGAGCTTCCCTACGCCGTGCTGCCGCTGGCGGTCGACGGCTCGGGACTGTCCATGGAACACGTCGCTGCCCGCGAGGATTTTCCTCATCCGATCGTCATCATCTCTGGCGTGCGCAGCCACGACGACGTCATGCGCGGCGAAGAAACCCAACTCATCGGCGCGTGCGCTCTCGCCGCGGCCCAACTCGCCGCGCCAGAGGGCATCCGCGTGTTTGTTTTCCCCGGCACGCACTCGAAACACGTGTACGTGCGCGGCGCCCACGCGGTCGCCTTTCGGACCTACATGACGGGTGAATTTTTCGAGCTGCTGTCGGCGAAGAGCGTCCTCGCCAACTCCGTGACGCCCGGCGCCGATCTCAGCACGCCGGAAAATCTCGCCGGTTTCGCCACGGGCATCCGGGCCGGTGCGACAGGCAACGTGCTCAACGCCGCCTTCCACGTGCGCACGCGCGCGCTCCTCGCAAACGCCGCGGCGACGGAGAACTTCCACTACCTGAGCGGCGTGCTGATCGGCGCGGAGTTGCGGGAACTCGCCGCGGCGGACGCGACCCTCACGCTCGTCGGCGCCGGCCCGCTGCTCTCCGCCTACCAGCACGCCTTCCGCGCGCTGGACGTGCGCGCATCGCTCGCGACGCTCGACGCCGACGACTGCTTGATCGCCGGGCAACTCACGGTTGCCACTCGGCTCGGACTGCTTTGATACCATGACCTTGAAACCCATGTTTCCGGATCCGCTCGCGGAGCGCCTGGCCCGCTCGGGCGTCGCGGCCGTCGTGACCGTGGAAAATCCCGACGACGCGGCACCGATCGCCCGCGCGCTGCTCGACGGCGGTGTCGGTGCGATCGAGCTCACGTTCCGCACCGCCCGTGCCGCTGAGGTGATCCGGCGCATCCGCGCCGAGGTGCCGGAGATTCTCGCCGGCGCCGGGACCCTGTTGAATCGCGCGCACGTGGAGGCGGCGATGGCGGCCGGCGCCGGGTTCGGCGTGGCTCCGGGCTGCAATCCCACGACGATCGCGGCCGCGCGCGAGTGCGGACTGCCTTTCGCCCCGGGCGTCATGACGCCGACCGACATGGAGATCGCGCTCGAACACGGCTGCCGCGTCCTGAAATATTTCCCCGCGTCCCATCTCGCGGGGCCGTCCGCGCTCGAGACGATGGCCGCGCCCTTCGCGCACCTCGGCGTGCGCTTCCTTCCGCTCGGCGGCATCACCCTCGCGTCGCTGCCGCCGTGGCTCGCCTCGCCTTCGGTCCTTTGCGTGGGCGGATCCTGGCTGGCCCCGCGCGAGGTCGTCCAACGCCAAGACTGGGCCACCCTCCGGCGCAACGCCGAGCTCGCCGCTCAGCTCGTCCGCGCCCGGCCATTGGCCGACAGCGCGTCAGAGTTAGGTGAACGGGTTCACCCCGGGGGCTATTGCCCGCAAATCCGCGCCCGTTCCCTATCACCCGATCGCGCCTGATCAGCCCCTCAGTCCTTCACCCCCGCCTCCCATGAACCCGCCCCTGCGTTTCATTTCCGCCGCCGCCTTGCTCGCGCCGCTCGCGCTCGCCGCCCAGTCCGCCCCCGCGGGCAAACCCGCGGCCGACGACACCATCCTCCTGCCTGCGTTCACCATCCAGTCGGATACCGAATCCGGCTACGCGGCCACCAACTCCCTGAGTGCCACGAAAATTTCCACCGAGTTGAAGAATTTGCCCGTGTCGATCGACATCATCACCGAACGGCTCTTCAAGGACTACGGTCTCACCGAGGTCTACGACATCATCGGGATGTCGTCGGGCGTGCAGAGCTCGCAGCGCGCCGCCACCGGAAATCTCGAGAGTTACACCATCCGCGGCTTCACCACGTTTTTCAGCGCGCGCAACGGCAGCACCAACTTTCACAGCTACGACTCCGCCAACGTCGCGCGCGTCGAGGTCGTCAACGGCCCCGCGTCCGTCCTCTACGGCCAGCTCGATCCCAGCGGCGTCGCCAACACCGTCACCAAGCAGCCGTCCGCCAAACGCGCCTCCAATCTGCGCCTCGAACTCGGCTCGTGGGCTTACTACCGTGCCGAGATCGGCACGACCGGGCCGCTCAATCAGTCCGGCACGCTCACCTATCGCGTCGACGCCTCGTGGCTCGACCGCGACGGCTACCGCGATTTCGAACAGCAGCAAAAGCGGTTTGTGGCGCCCGTCGTCCGCTGGGCGCCGCGCAAGGGCACCGCGCTCACGCTCGACGCCGAGTGGGTCGACATGGATCTCACCGGCACCTCGAACTGGCCGCGCTACAACAACCGCCTCGTCACGCCCTTCAACGTGAAGTTCGCCGACATGATTCCGCGCACGTTCAACGCCCAGGGCCCGGGCCTCGGCACGCACACCGGCAAACGGATCTATTCGGCGACGCTCGAGCACGCGTTCACCGATCGCATCGTGCTGCGCAACGTCGCGGGCGTCGCCTCGGTCCGGCGCAACGGCTGGGAGGCCGGCGCCGCCGCGATCGCCCTCGCCGCCAGCACACCCGCCGGCCAGTTACCGTTCTCGCGCAGCTTGAGCGGCAACTACGCCAACGGCCAGACGTTTGCCAACACCCTCAACCTCGCGGCGCGCTTCGATTTCTCGCGCCGCCACTACACCCGCGTCGTCGCCGGCTGGGAATACGTCTCCGCGCGCAGTGACAACGATAGTCGCGTCTCCGGCCTCCTCGCGGGCGCCGGCGTGGCGACGCCCGCGAACTGGGATCTCGGCAATCCCGCCACCTGGGATCGCACCGTCCCGCCGCTCGCCGCCGCGCGCGTCTCCGCCTACGCCGGAGGAAGATTCTGGGAGGACAAGTTCTACCTCGTCGATGCGCTCGCGCTGTTCGACGAGCGGCTGATGTTCCTCGGCGGCCTCAACTACTCCAAGATCAAGAACGTCTCGCTCAACCACCTCGCCAGAACCCGCGTCCGCATCGAGCGCGATCGCACCACCCCGCAGGCCGGCGCGGTCTTCCGCGTGACGAAGGCGCTCGGCGTCTACGTCAACTACTCCGAGTCGTTCCGCCAGATCACCACGCTCCGCACCAACGCCGACCGCTCGCTCACGCCGTTCGACCCGCTGATCGCCGAGGGCCTCGACTACGGCGTGAAATTCGATTTCGGCGACGGCCGCTACAGCGGGCAGGCCACCGTCTTCGACACGAAGAACCTCAACGGCCGCCAGGCCTTCACCGCCACCGATGCCATCGGGGCCTACACCTACGAGACGCAGGTCGGCGAAAACCGCGCCAAGGGATTCGAGCTCCGTCTCGCTGCCAACGTCACGAAAAACCTCCAGCTCATCGGCGGCTACACGCAGACGCACTCCTTCATTTCCAAGAACCCCGCCAACCCCGTGATCGTCGGCCGCGCGCAGATTCGCTCGCCCACGCACGTCTGGACGGTGACGACGTCGTATCGGTTCTCCGAAGGCTGGCTCAAGGGTGTCTCCACCGGCGCCAACATCAGCTATCGCGGCCAGGCGAAAGCCTTCGAGACAAACGACGCCTTTCCCTACCTGCTCGACCCGCGCGTCGTCGTGAACGCCCGCGCCGGCTACACCGCCAAGACGTTCGGCCGTCCCGTGAACTACAACCTCACCGTCTCGAATCTCCTCGACGAAAAATACTACCCCAGCTCGGTCTCGATCGGTGATCCTACCTCGTATCGCCTGAGCGCGGAGTATCGGTTCTAGCCCCGCCCGCTCATGCGCCCGACGACCACCGCACTCCTTGCCGCCCTGCTGCTGGCGCCGCTTACCGCGCTGCGCCCGGCAGACACGCCCGCCAAGGCCACCGTGCCGGCTGAGTTCGCTCCGATCACCGACGACCCCGCGCTGCCCCGCGTCCTGCTGATCGGCGATTCCGTTTCCATCGGCTACACGCTGGCCGTGCGCCGCGAGCTCGGCGGCACGGCCAACGTCCATCGGCCGCCCGCCAATTGCGGCTCCACGAAGATCGGCTTGCGCGATCTTGATCTTTGGCTGGGCGGGACGCGCTGGGACGCGATCCATTTCAATTTCGGCCTGCACGACCTCGGCTATCGCTGGCCCGACGACACGAACCGGAACGCACAGGGAATCTACGCGACCGTGTCAAACGGCGGGCGCCAGAACGTCGCGCCCGCGGACTACGAACGAAACCTCCGCGCACTCGTCGCCCGCCTGCAACGCACCGGAGCGAAGCTGATCTTCGCGACCACCACGCCCGTCTCGGCCGACCTTAATTCCTACGTCAAGGGCGCCGAGCTGCCCTACAACACCGCCGCGCGCCGCGTGATGCAATCGGAGCGCGTCGCCATCGATGACCTCTGGGCTTTCGCCGCGCCGCAAATCGATCAACTGCAGATTCCCGGCAATCCCCACTTCACCACGAAAGGCTCCGCCACCCTCGCGCAGCAGGTGGCGCGGAGCATCCGGGCCGCCCTCGCAACTCCGGCGCCGGCCCAGGCGGCGCCCGAGGATGCCGCGTGGCTGCGCGACCGAGGCACATTGATCTTCCACGACGCCTTCGAGCGCGAGGAGGACGGCAATCTCGCGAAGGCCATCGGCAACGGCTGGAACAGCGCCACCGCCGACCGCGTGCCGCAGATCAAGATGGCCGATCTCGATGGCGGCATCCTCAAGATCGCCAGCGCGTCCAAGGAAGCCGGCCACTCCGCGCACATCCACCATGAGGCCGGTTTCAGCGACGGCGGCGCCGTGGTACGATTCAAGTTCCCCGGCCTGAACAAGGGCGAATCCCTGCAACTCGGCTTCGTCGATCGCGAGACGAAGGGCATTCATGCCGGACATTTGTGCTACGCCGTCCTCGGTCCGGGCGGCCTCATGCTCTGGGACTGGAAAACGGGCGTGGGAGACCTCGAGATCCGCCAGCGTCGGCAACCTTACCTCGACCGCAAGGAGCCGCTGCCCGCCGATCTCGATGCGTTGCTCAAGACGAAGCAGGTCACCGTGCCCTGGAAAGCGGACACCGAGTGGCACGAACTTGTCCTCGTGACCGAAGGCGACGAGATGCGCCTGAGCCTCGACGGCCAGCTCCTCGCCCGCCATCGCTCCGCGGGCTTCGCCCACCCGATGAAACGCTGGTTCAGCTTCCTCGTGCCGAGCACCGTGTGGATCGACGACGTGAAAATTTGGAAGGTGAATTGATAGCCGACGCCGTGAAACCCACCCTCGCCCTCCTCGCCGCCCTGTTGCTCGCATCGCTGGCTGCACTGCGAGCGGCTCAACCACGGGCCTTCGACATCACGGCCTTTGGCGCCGTGAGCGACGGCACGACGATCAACACCTCCGCGATCCAGCAAGCCATCGACGCCTGCCATGCGGCAGGTGGGGGCACAGTCCTGGTGCCCAGCGGGGTGTTTGTGTCCGGTTCGCTGCAACTCAAGAGCCGAGTCACGTTGAAAGTAGGGAAGGATGCCATCCTGCGCGGAAGTCCGCGCATCGCCGATTACGCGGTAGAGACGGCGGAGCTGCATTGGAGCGCCTATTGGAAATTTGCCGCCAGCCAGTGGAGGCAGTGCCTGATCTACGCCGAGAATGCGGAGGAGATCGGCATCGAGGGACCCGGGACGATTGACGGCCAAGGCGGCACCGAGCGCAAAGTGTTCCCGAACGCGAATGACCCCCGCCGACCGATGCTCGTGCGGTTCGTCGGTTGCCGGAAGGTGACAGTTCGCGAGGTGAAGCTGCTCGATCCCGCGGCGTTCACGACGTTCTTCGTGCGCAGTGAGGATATCCATATTGAGGGGGTCACGATCCGCAGTCGAAAGTCACCAAATGGCGACGGGCTTGATTTCGACGGCTGCAAACGGGTCCGCATCAAGGACTGCGACATCGACGCCGGCGACGATGGCATTGCCCCAAAGGTTTTTCACCCCGACTGGCCGAACGAAGATTTCGAGATCAGCGGCTGCCGCATCACCTCACGCTGGCACGCCATCCGCGTCGGCACGGAGTCAATCGCGCCCATCCGTCGGCTGAGCGTGCGCGACTGCGTCTTCAGGCAGTGTCAGGGAGGCATCAAGATCGAGGCCAACGAGGGCGCTCAGTTTGAGGACCTGTCGTTCTCCGGGATCGAAATGAAGCAAGTCTGCCAGCCATTCATGGTGCTGGCTTCCCGATTTGCCTTCAGCGCCCATGGCCAATCAGTGCGCCCCCCGGTGGGACGCATCCGCAACGTGCGGTTCACCGACATTCGGGTGGTCGTGGATGCGGGAGGCGACGTCGGCTACAAGGGCAAGAGTGGATCGGAGGATCCGTTCGAGCGGCTTTGCTCGGCGGTCGTTTCGCGCCCAGGGTCGCACATCGAGAACGTGTCGTTCACGAACATCGACCTCATATTCCCCGGTGGCGGGACGGCCGAGCACGCCGCTCGGCTCGACGTGGGCGAGCTGCTGGAGTCATCCAACTACATCAAATGGGCCACGCCCTTCGACGGCGAATTGCCTGCCTCGGCACTCTATCTGCGGCATGTCAAAGGCGTGCGTCTCACAAATGTGCGGTTCACCTTGGCAAAGCCAGATGCCCGCGCCTTCATCGCCGGAGATGATGTCGACGGCCTAACGCTCCAAGGCGTCGTCGCCCGCGCTCCCGCGCCGGTGCCCGGCCTCGCCAAACTCGCCGACGCCAAAGACGTAGTTGAAAAGGATTGCCGCGTAGACTGCGGCGCGACCGTGCCTGTGTTGGTCGCACCGACGGCAGATGAACTGCGCCGCCTCGCCGAGTTGCGCACGCGGTCCGCTGCACTTGACCGCGAAATCCAACAGAAGGCCGACCAAGCTGATGCCGCCGCAAAGAAGGCGGCATCCAATTAGTAAAATGCACATTCTCGTGAAACGCATCCTTCCACCACTCACGTCACTGCTGCTCTTCGCCGCCGCCTTCTCGGGCGCGCGCGCGGCGGATACGCCCGCGGACGTGATGGCGGAACGCCACCGCGCCTTTCTCGAGAGCAACTGCCAGGGCTGCCACGGGCCCGAGAAGCAGAAGGGGAAGTTCCGGGTCGACGACCTGCCGCTCACGATGGCTGATCTGCCCACGGCGGAACGCTGGCAGAAGATCCTGAATGCGCTGAACGCCGGAGAAATGCCGCCAGAGGATGAGAAGCAGCCCGCGCCCGAGGCGAAGGCGAACTTCCTCGACGACCTGTCCAACGCAATGGTCGCCGCCCGCCAGCGCCTTTCGGATCAGAAGGGCGTGATTGCCCTCCGCCGGCTCAATCGCCGCGAGTATGCCAACACGCTGCACGATCTCCTCGGGGTGCATGTCGACGTGAGCGCGCTGCCTTCCGACACCGGCGGCCCCAACTTCGATACCGTGGGCGCAAGCCTCTTTGTGAACGGCAACCAGTTCGAGATCTACGAGGCGCTGGCGCTCGAAGCGCTCGAGGAAGCCTTCACCGCAGCAGCCGTCGATTCGGCGGCGAAAAAATTCCGCCTCGAAACCGAGCAGACCCATCCGGCCTTTCTGAAGAAAAATCAGGAGTCGCTCGACGCCATCGACCGGATGAATCGCTGGATCAAGGCGGTGGATGACGCCGCCGCGCGCCCGGAGAACGCCGCCCTCGCGGCAAAGCTCCGGAAAGACGCCCCGACCGACGACGAGCTGCGTTTCTACTGGCACCAAATCCCCGGTGCCCCGAGTCCGATGACCTTCGGCTTCAGCAAGGAAACCGAGGTCAATCCACGAATCATCTACCGTCACCGGGATTACACGGAGTTCGTCCGTTACGACGAGTATTACCTGCGGCTGCCCGCCCTCGATCAGGGCACCTACCTGCCCGTGCGATCCAACAGCCAGCCCTTCGGCTTTGGCGGCACTGGCCTTGCCACCGAACCAAGGCTTTCGATCCCGCGCGAATTTCTGCCGGGTGACTACGTGGTCCGCATTCGCGCCGGGGCCACGCCCGACGCCCCCGCGGAGCGCCGCTTTCTGGACTTCGGGCTGAAGGGAGCCTTCCCCGTCGGCCCCGGCACCCCCGCGCGCAGCACCCATCATGTCAGCGGCACGATCGAGGCGCCAGCCGTGATCGAAATTCCGTTCACCCTCACGCGGGAAAATGTCGCGCAAAATCACCGCAGTCTCTTCGTGCGCGAACGGGGCTTCCTCAACCTCGCCAGATCCCAGCAACAGTTTCGGGAAGCCATCCAACGCAACGGCCACGGCCCCGAATTCGCGATCTGGATCGACTGGATGGAAATTGAGCGCGTGCCGGTCTCGTCCGAGACCCTGGCGCCGGGACTCCGCGCGCTGGACCTTCCGCTCGACCCCAAGGTGGCCGACGTCCCGCCGGAGAAACTCCGGAGCGCGCTCGCGCAGTTCGTGCAGGAGGCCTACCGCGGAGTTCCGGCGCCCGACGGACTGGTGGATCGCCTGCTGCGGCTCTACGACACGCGCCGGGCGACCGGAGGCACGCATCGCGACGCGCTCAAGCAGGCGCTGGCCGCGGTGCTTTCCTCGCCCCGCTTTCTCTACCGCGCCGAACCCGACGCCGGCACCGCGCGCCGCCCGCTCGATGGGTTCGAGCTGGCCACCCGCCTCTCCTAGTTCCTCTGGGGCTCCCCGCCGGATCGCACCTTGCGCGACCTCGCCGCCACGGGGGAACTCCGGCGACCGGAGATCCTCGCGGACCAAGCGGACCGTTTGCTCGACCACCCGCGCTCCGCGCACTTCGTTCGCCCCTTTCTGGGCCCGTGGTTGACCATGGACCGTCTGGATCTGTTTCAATTCAACCAGACCCTCTATCCCAGGTTTGACGATGCCGTGAAGTCGGCCGCGCGGCAGGAAGTCTATGAGACCTTCGCCGCCCTGCTGCGGGACAACGGACGCCTCGGCGAATTGCTCGGCGCGGACCACGTGATGATCAATGCGCTGCTCGCCGACTACTACGGCATCCCCGGCGTGACGGGCGACGCGTTTCGCAAAGTGCCGCTCCCCGCCGGCTCCGCGCGCGGCGGTCTGCTCGGCATGGCGGCCATCATGGCGATGGGCAGCAACGGCCAGCACACCAACCCGGTGGAGCGCGGCGCGTGGGTGCTGCGCAAGCTGCTCCACGAACCGCCGCCCCCGGCCCCCGCCAACGTCCCCGAGCTCGCGCGCCTCGGCGCCCAGTTGCTCACCGCGCGCGAGCGGCTCCGCCTGCACCAGGAGGAACCGCAATGCGCCAACTGCCACCGCAAGATCGACCCGATCGGTTTCGGCCTGGAGAACTTCGACGCCGTCGGCCAATGGCGCACCACCGACAGCTACCAAGCCCGGGACGAGGCCGGCAAGCCGCTGCCCAACGCGAAGAAGACCTGGACCATCGACGCCGGCGGCGCGCTGCACAAGGGACCCGCGTTCCGCGACTATTTCGAGCTGCGCGCGATCATCGCGGCGAAACAGGAGAATTTCGCCCGCGGCTTCACCTCCGCGCTGATCGAATACGCCCTCGGCCGCTCATGCGGCTTCAGCGATGAGCCCCTGATCGCCAGCATCGTCGCTCAGGCCGGGGCGAAGTCGTTCGCGACCCGCGAATTTGTCCACGCCTTGATCCGCAGCAAAGAATTCCTATCCAAATAACTCCCCCTTATGAACGCGCCCCAAAATCGTCGCAGCTTCCTGCGCACCGCTACCGCCCTGATCGCCCTGCCCCTGCTCGAGTCCATCGGCTTCCGTCGCTTCGCCTCCGCCGCACCCGCGCCGGCCGCCACCGCCCGCCCGAAGCGAATGATCTTTCTGGGCTTCGGCTGGGGCGTGACCGAGCAGTCGTGGTTTCCCGACCTCGCGCAAAAAGGCCCCGGTTACACCCTGCCCACCGGGCTGGCGCCGCTCGCCCGGCACAAATCCGACTTCACGATCGTGCAGGGCCTCGTGAACAAGGACGTCACCGGCGGCCACAGCGGCAGCACCTTTTGGCTGACCGGCGCCAACGAATTCGGCGCGCCGGGCCAGAGTTTCCACAACACGATCTCGGTCGATCAGGTCGCCGCCGATGCGCTCGGGAAGGAAACCCGTTTCGACTCCCTAATCCTAGATTGCGGCGCGGCAGCCAACGCGTCGGGGCACGGCCCGGGCCTCTCGCTCTCCTGGGATGCGCGCGGCAAGCCGATGTCCGGACCCAAGACGCCGGTCGAGGCGTTCCACCGGCTCTTTGCGCAGGACAGCACGCCGATCGAAGTGCAAAAGACGATGCTCCGGCAGCGCCGCAGCGTCCTCGACCACGCCTTGGAGAGCGCCCGTGAGTTGCAGCGCCAGCTCGGCAAGACCGACAACGCGAAATTGGACGAGTATTTCCAGGGCATCCGGGACATCGAGACGCGGCTGGGCCGCGACGAGCGCTGGCTGGGCGCGCCCCGGCCTGCGCCGGGCCTCCCGGAGCCGAAGCCCGGCCTCGCCGGCTTTGAGGAAATCAAGCTGATGTATGACCTCATGGTCGCCGCGCTGCGCACCGACAGCACGCGCGTGCTGAGTTACCGGCAGCCGGTGTCCACGCTGGTCACCAGCCTCGATATCCGCATCGATTCCCACACGATGAGCCACTACCTCGGGAAGGGCCCGGAATATCTGGAGGCCTCCGAGAAACGCGACCGGGCGCAAAGCGAGCTGCTCGCCGGCCTGCTGGACAAACTGAAGTCGACCCAGGAGCCCGACGGCAGCACGCTGTTCGACCACACGACGGTCGTCTACGGCAGCAACATCCGTACCGGCCACACGCTGGACAGCTGCCCCACGCTCCTCGCCGGCCGTGGCGCGGGTCTTCGGCTCGGGCAAAACGTCGTCGTCGCGAGGGACACGCCGCTCTGCAACGCCTGGCTCACCCTGCTCCGGGGCTCGGGCGTCGCGGTGGAGCGCCACGGCGACAGCACCGGTGTAATCCCGCACCTCCTGACCTGATGCCTGCCGCCTCCTCCTCGAAACTCCGCCTCCTGTTTCTCGCCACCCTCTGGTTCACCGCACGCGCGACTGCCGCGCCCGCGACCTACAACCCCGCCGTTCTACCGCAGGGGCATGACTATTTCGAATTGCGCGACGGCTTGGCGAATAGCCGCCGTACGTTCGAGCGCACGCACGCCGGGCGCGTGGTCTTCCTTGGCGGTTCGATCACCGCGGGCGGCGCGTGGCGGCAACTCACCGGTGATTATCTCACGAAGAAGTTCCCCGTGACAAAGTTCACGTTCATCAACGCCGGCATCGGATCGCTCGGCTCTGTGCCGCATGCGTTTCGGCTGGAGCGCGACGTGCTGGCGCACGGCCCGGTCGATTTACTGTTCCTTGAAGCAGCGGTCAACGACACCTCGAATACCGCCGATCCCGCGCACATGCTGCGCGGCATCGAGGGCGTCGTGCGCCACCTGCGCTCCGTGAATCCGCTGACCGACATCGTGCAACTTCACTTCGTCATGCCCGAGCACATGGCCGACTACAACGGTGGCAGGGTGCCCGCATCGATCGTCCAGCACGAAAAGGTCGCAGTCGCCTACGGCAATCCGTCGCTGAATCTCTCGCGCGAAGTCACCGACCGCATCAACGCCGGTGAATTTTCATGGGATCAGGATTTCAAGAATCTCCATCCGTCGCCCTTTGGTCACACGCTCTACGCGAACAGTGTCGCCCGGCTGCTGAACGCGGCGTTCGCACCGCCGCCGGCCGCCTCCGCGCAACCACACGGGCTGCCGGCACCGGTTGATCCCGCGAGCTATTTTCGCGGCCGTTTCGGCGAAGTCCGCGGCGCGCGCATCGTCCGGGGCTTTGCCTTGGAGAAAGCGTGGAAGCCCACGGATAAAAAGGGCACGCGCGCGGGCTTCGTCGATGTGCCCGCGCTCGTCGGCATCGCGCCCGGCGCGGAATTCGAATTTGATTTCGAGGGCACGGGCTGCGGCCTGTTCATCACCGCCGGGCCGGATGCCGGCCGCCTCGAGGTCAGCATCGACGGTGCACCGTATCGGCCGATCGAAACCTACACCCGTTGGAGCAACTCGCTCCACTTGCCATGGGCGGTGATACTCGACGATAATTTGCCACCTGGCCCCCACGTCGCGAAAGTACGGATCGCTCGCGACCATGACGCCAAGTCCACTGGCACCGCGCTGCGCGTGTTCCATCTCCTCCTCAACTGATCGATGAAATTCCTGTCCCTCCTCCTTTGCCTCGTCTTGTGGCCGGCCTCGGCTTTTCCCGCCGCGGGCGAATCCCTGCGCACGGGCGACGGAATTCTTTTCTACGGTGGCGGAATGGTCGAGCGCCTGCTCGAGTCCGGTGATCTCGAAGCCCGCCTGCAGCTCGCGCACCCTGGCAAAAAACTTCGCATCCGCAGCCTCGCGTGGACGGGTGACGAAGTCGGCTACCGGCTCCGCCCCGAGGGCTACGTCGAGCACTTCAAAACGTTGCTCGCCGCCTGGCCGGCCCAGGTCGTCGTGTTGGGCTACGGCATAGGCGAGTCTTTTTCCGGCGCACCGGGTCTGCCGGCGTTTCGTTCCCAGTATCAGGTCTATCTGCGCGAGATTTCGCGTCTCCACCCAGGTGCAAAAATTATCCTCCTCTCGCCGATTGCCGTCGAGGACCGCAGCACCTCGAACGCCGCCGAGCGCAACCGCGACGTCGCCCTCTACACCCAAGCGATCGCCGAGCTCGCCCGCGAACACAACGCCACCTTCCTCGATCTCTTCACCGCGAGCCGCGACGCGTATGCGCGCGCCACCGCACCGCTGACCACGCAGGGCATCCATCTCAACGCCGCCGGCACCCGCATCATCAGCAATACGATCGCCCGAGCATTCCTAGGCGATGCCGCGCCTGACGTGGAGGACTCGCCCCGGCTCACCGACGTCGCCCGCGCCGCTGCACTGAAACATAGCTACGTGGCCGAGCTCGTTCGCCCCAAGAACGCCGCGCTCTATTACGGCGTGCGCAAACGCCCTGAGGAAAACGCCGCAGAACTCCCACGCTACCACCAGCTCGTCGCGCAGGCCGACGCTATCGTGCACGACCTCGCGGCGAATCCGGCGAAGCGTTTTTCTGAATACCCCGCGCCGTCGCTGCCGCCGTTGCCCGAGGGCAAGACGACGACGTATCGGTTTCCCGGTGGCACTGTTCGCTCGCCCGCCGACTTGCAGCGGGAACTCGTCGTGGCGGACGGATATGCGGTGAATCTTTTCGCTTCTGAGGAGCAATTCCCCGAGCTGCGCAATCCCGTACAAGTGAGCTTCGACGCCCGCGGCCGCCTTTGGGTCGTCACGATGCCGTCGTTTCCGCACACAATCCCCGGCGAGCAACCGCGCGATAAGATTCTCGTCCTCGAGGACACCGACCGCGACGGTCAGGCGGACAAGTGCACGGTATTCGCCGACGGCTTTGATGCGCTCGACGGCGTGGCCTTCCACGAACGCGGCGTGATCGTCTCTGCGCAGCCCCAGCTGCTCATCCTGAACGACACCGATGGCGATGGCCGCGCCGACACCCGCACCGAACTGTTGCGCGGCATCGACGTCACCGATTCGCACCACGGCGGCATGGTGACCAGCGATCCGCTCGGCCATCTACTTTTTTCCGACGGCGTGTTTCACCGCTCACAGTTTGAAACGCCCTTCGGCGTCGTGCGCGGCATCGACTCGTCAACGTATCGGCTCAACCCCGCGACCGGCCGCATCACGACCGAGTGGCAGAGCCTGACGCCAAATCCATGGAAAATCTCGTTCGACCGCTACGGAAACATTTTCCAACGCTATGGCGGTGGACACGTGCTCGAAGGCGTGCCGCTCACGTGGATGCCGCTCGGCGTCTACCACCCCTACGCCCACGCCAACGTGCTCAACTACGCGAAGGGCTCGGCCCTCAGCGTGATCTCCAGTCCGAATTTCCCCGATTCGTTTCAACAAGGTATCGCCTCCGCCTCGCTCCTCGGCAGTTACATCGTGTCACTCTCGGCGGTTAAACCAGATGATGGCCCGATCGTGGCGACCAACCGTATCGACGTGCTCAGTTCGAAGAACAGCACGTTTCGCCCCGTGGATGTGGAGTTCGGTTTCGACGGCGCGCTCTACGTCTCTGACTTTTCGAGCCTGATCATCGGCCACGCGCAGCACGCCATGCGCGATCCCCAGTGGAACCATGTGCGCGGTCGTATCTGGCGCGTCGTCCACACGGGAAAACCGCTCGTCAAAGCGTGGCCGCAAATCGAAGGCGCCGCTCCGGCCGCGCTCCTTCCACTGCTAGTTCACTCGCAAAACATCGTCCGCCATCACGCGCGCATCGAACTCCGCAAACTCGGTGCGAGCCCCGTGCCCGCCATCGAAGCGTGGGTCGCGGCGCAGCCCCGCACGCAACCCGCGTTCGACCAGGCTCAGCTCGAAGCCTCGTGGGTCATCGCCGCCGTCGGCAAAGTGCAACCCGCCTGGATTTCCAACCTCGCCCGCTCCGAAAATCCACTCACGCGCGCCGCCGCAGCTCAACTCGTGCGCCTGACCGCCGACCGAGTGCCGGACGCCGTCGCACGTCTCACCCAAGCCGCTGCCGATCCTCACCCGCGCGTGCGTATGGCCGCGATCAACGCCGTCGCTCATCTCCGCCCGGCGCGCCCCGAATTCGACTCCGTCATCGCCCACCTCCATCCGACCGAGCCCACCGTGCAGCAGATGCTGACCGATCTTCGCGCTGGAACCAAACCGCTCAAAGGGCGTTCGGTTCCCGTGCTGGAAGTTTCGCCCGCCACGCGCGTCAGCCACTGGTTGACCATCAGCACCACCTCCGCAAACGAGTCGGCACCCGCCGCGAAACAAAAAGGTAAAGCCCCGGCGACCACGGGCGGCACATATCGGACTTTCATCGACGTGACTTCACCCCAAACTGCTGTGCTCAGCGTGAAACATGGCTTCCTCGATATCTCCGCCAACGGCGTCCGACTCGCCTCCGCCGACAGCACCTACAGCACGGAGCAGCAAGTCACCTTCGATCTCACGCCCGGTTTGAACCCCATCGAAATCACCTATCGCCGCCTGCGCAACGCTCCGCCGCCGGTGTTCATTTACGATTCGCTTGGGCAACCACTCGCCGGCGCCCGCTTCGCCGCCGATGCGACCGCCCTCAATTCTATAGCCGCCGCTTGGGAAAAAGCCCACGCCCTCGATGCCGACGCCCTGCGCGTCCAAGCCGTGCCGAACCAAATGCAATTCGCTCCGCGCGAACTCCGCGCTAAAGCCGGCCAGCCCGTGCGCATGGTTTTCGAAAATCCCGATTCAATGCCGCACAACCTCGTGCTCGTCTCTCCCGGTGCCGACGAGGAAATCGGCCTGCTGGCTGACCAAATGGCGAGCGATCCTACGGGCCTAGCGAAACACTTTGTGCCTGCCTCAGCAAAAGTCCTACACGCAACTCCCCTCGTGAATCCGAGCGCCCGCGCCGAGCTCGTGTTCACCGCTCCGACCCAACCCGGACGCTATCCTTACCTCTGCACATTCCCCGGCCACTGGCGCATCATGAGCGGCGTTCTGGTGGTGGAGTGACGCGCGCGTCGGCTATGACCGCTCTCGTCGTTCACTCGCCTCCTCACCGCGCCATCGCCTGCGCCATCGTCTGCGGCGGCGGGATACGGTTAAACTTCATCAGCGAACGAATCTGCGTTTGGTCCAGCGCTGCGTTGCACACAAAAACCTCGTCGATGGCGCCGCGGAAAAATCGTCCCAGCGCCCCACTCTGCCGCCCAATCCCGCGATAGGCCAGATTGCGGCCGAGCCACATATTGTGGGCCTCATCGCCCGAAATATCCGTGCGAATCTCGCCTAACGCCTTGCGCGCCGCCGGCTCCAGTTCGCCATCGAGATAAAGCAAGATGTGCGTGCCCGCGTCGGGTCGGTGGCCGCCATACATCACCACCGCGCAATGGTGCCAGCGGTCATCGCGCAGATCCGTCGTGCCGATCACGAAACGCTCGTTCACCCCCAGCCGCAGCCGACCCAACGGACCCTCCTTCTCGGTTGGGTTAACGGAAATCTGCCAGGCATGGCCGGGCTTGTTCGTGCCCCAGTTGATGATACCGTAGCCCTCATTGATCCCCGAATCCCGTGGCACCTTGACCCAAAACGCCACTGTGCGCGGCTCTCCGCCCGGGATGCCCGAGAACTCGGCTTCCACATAGTCATCCCTCCCATCGAACGACAGGCCCGGCCCAAATTGTCCGGAAATCCACTGCGGCCCGGACACGCCCTCCGGATAGGTGCGCAATATCGCGCGCGCCTTCGGCGAGCCGAGCTTTCGACCGCGATTCATCGAGCTCCCTCCCCGCCCTTCGTCGAAGGGCCAATGCAAAAAACCCACCTCGCCGAACGCTTGCGGCGGCAAATCCGTGACGAAGCCGCCGGCATCCGCCGCGAACTGCTCGACCCGCTGCGGCATAAATCGCGCGGCCTGGTGCACCGTGAGCGCCAAGGTCTCCCGCTGACTGCTCGGTGCCGCCTCGACTTTGCCCTCCAGCACGTGGACCTCCGTGTCGCCAGAAGGGCCCACACTGACCCCGAATTCGGTGCCCTGATCTACAAGGCGACCACGCGGGCTTTCGAGAACAAAGCCCTTCGTGCCTTGAGCAATCCGCGTTACAACCCGGCCTCGGTGGAGAAACGCGTGCTGAGGTCCCAACACCTCAAAGTCGGCCGGCCCTTCGACAATCACCGTCGCCCCGCGAGCGAACTTAATTTCGACCAGCCCCGCCGCCAGTCGCAGGCGGCCCACTCCGATTTCACCGCCCGCGTGCAGCGGAACTTGCTCCTCGCCCCACGCCGCCGATTCCATGCGGACGATGCGCGCATCCGGAATTCCGTGACGCAACGCCCACCACCCGACAAAGCTCAGGACCAATGCCGCCGCCGCAGCCAGCGCCCAGGCCCATGCCGATTGACCAAGCCATCTTTCGCGCCGCTTCGGCCGCACGGAAAACTCTACCGGGAAATCCGTGAGTCGCGCCCGCACTTCACGCACAAACGCATTGTCGTCGGTATAGAGGTGCCCGTGCGCCAACAACCGCTCCACGACAGTCAAACGACTGAGTTCGGCCAACAGCTCCGGATCAGCCCGGCACGCGTCGAGCAAGCGAGCGGCTTCTTCTCTCGTCAGGTCGCCGACACCGGCGCGGACCAGAAGCTGTCGTTGTTCGTCCGGGGTCATAGCGGGAGATCGGCCTTCGGAACTTTCTGATCAATGCATTCCGCCAACACTTCACGCAGCCGATGCAGTTGCATGGTCAACACCGAGTAACCGCGTTGCATGCGATCCGCCAATTCCCGCACCCGGATTTCCTCGCCATACCGTTGGTGCAAGAGCTCACGCGCCGGTCCGTCGATCCGCTCCAGACACTCGCGGAGCGCCGCGTGGAGCAGCGGTTCGCGCGCGGGCCCTGCCGACCTGGCAATTTGCTCGTCCAGCAGTCCCTCCAATTCGGCGTTCCCGCCAATCGGTTGGGCCCGAAACTTCCGCCGATGGTTGCGCAGCAGATTGAGGGCGATGCTGCGCAGCCACGGAGCGAGCGGACGTTCGGGATCAAATTCATCGAACTTCCGAAATGCGGTCACAAAGACGTCCTGGGCCAAATCCTCCGCTTCGTGTGCATCGTGCATCCGTGCGACGAGACAGGCGCGCACGCCGCGGTGATGACGCTCGACGAGCGCCGCAAACGCATCGGCATCACCCTTCCGGGCCGCGCGCACGCACTGTTGTTCATCGGCGTCCGTGTTCATGTTCATGTTCCTACCTAACGATTGTCTTTAAATTCACCCGGGAACACTCGAATTCGAAATTGTTTTCAAATATCCGTGTTATCCCTCAGCCTCTGCGACAACCTTCTCGCGGAGATCCTGCTCCGGCTTTACTTGGCCTCTCTTTTTTCCACCCCGCCTGCCTCACCACCCTCCTACCGACCGTCCCCATGCCCCGCCCCGCCCGCGTCCTACTCGCCCTCACTACACTCCCGTTTCTGATCACCCCGGCCCTGCGCGCCCAAGCCGTCACGCCGGCCCCGGCCTCGACTTCCAACGCGGCCAAAGCTCGCACGAGTTCTGAAACCGCCGTCCTCCTCTCGGTGTTCGAAGTGAAAGACGACGCCTCCGACACCTACGACGCGACCAACACCAACTCCGTCACCGGCACCAACACCTTGCTCAGCAAGACCCCGCTCGACGCCAAGGTTTTTAATCGCCAGCTCATGGATGAACTCGGTGTCGTGGACATGACCGACATGCTCTCGAAACTCGGCGGACTCGGCTCCGCCGTCATCGGTGCCGGTGAGGATGTGCGCGGCGATCTCGAAGGCGACCGACAGGATCCGAAAACTATGACGATGCGTGGCCTCGCCATCAACAACCCGCGGCGCGACGGCTTCCTCCGTTCCGACACCACGCTGCTTGACTCCTTCGACATCGAACGCGTTGAGGCCATCGGCGGTTCAAACTCCTTGCTCTTCGGCTCCGGCGATGCCGGCGGCGCGATCACCAGCACCTCCAAACGCGCCTACCTCAACCGCCGCCCCACCGCGACAATCACGGGGACAGCCGACTCCGAAGGATCCTGGCGCTCGACGTTGGACACCCAAGCCAGCAACCGGATGTTCGGGGTCCGGCTCAATGCCACGAAGGCTGATACGCGTTTCTTCCGCCCCGGTCATCGTCAGCAAAATGCCGGCATCCACGTCGCCGCCACGTTTCAGCCGTGGAAGAATCTGCAGGTCCGCGGCGAGTATCGCTACTTCACCCGCGACTCAGTCTTCGCCCAGGCCGTGACCGTGCGCGCCCCGTTGAGCTGGCAATTGCCCGCCCGCGACGCATTTGGCGCGGCGGTCATCAACGTCCCCGGCAACACCACCGCCACCAACGTGGACAACAAGAGCTCGCGCTATCTCGTCTCGTTCCCCGACGTGGCCCAGTTCACCCGAAACGGCCCCTTCGATCTTACCACCGTCGACTCTGCGGTCGGCCCGTTCCACCGCGACGCCTACACCAATATTATCCGTTCGGTCGTGGCCGAGACCACTCTCGCACCCGGTCTCGCGCTCCAACTCCGCTACGGGCACGACGCCCGGGTCAATGACCCGCTGCGTGCCACCAGCACCGTCGTTTTTGCCCCAGGCGCCATCGGCAACGATTACGTCGACCCCGCGACCGGCCAGATCGGCACGCAATGGGCGTTCAACACCGCGATGAACGCCTCTCCTTTCTGGACCGGTGCACGCGGCTTTCGCGGCGCCCTCGCCTATCAGAAAGACCTCGGCAAGTGGTTTGGGCGCCACCAAGCCAGCGCATTCTATCAAGATATGGACTCGTGGGTGAATTCGCGGCCATGGCGTTTCTTCGAGACCGATGCCAACGGCGCTTTCGTCCAAAACCTCGCCAATATTACTAACGCCAACTCCGGTCGCATCGAGATGCCCGCCGTGTGGACCTCTGCGTTCCCCGCCCAAGTCATCGGCGGTCGCGAATGGCCCTTTACAAGTTTCGTTCATCCGAACGGTAAAACTTACCGCTTCACTCCGGCCACCTATGCCGGCGCTGTGCCACGCACGCCGGGCAACCCCATGGGCCTTTCCGGCCCGGTCAACGCCGCCGGGGTCACCACCGCGGGCGGCGCCCTCGACGACACCCGCGAAGCGAGCAAGGGTTTCAGCCTCTTCAGCGAGTGGTGGGGCGGTCGCATCGATACCATGGCCGGCTACCGCTCCGAAGAGGCGAGCACTTACCGCGTCACCACCGGGCTAAAGCGCGGACCGATCTCCTACGATAGTCTCACCGCCGGATTCGTCTTTGATACCCCAATCCGGGGTATGCGCGTCTCCGGCAACTACTCCACCAACGCTAAGATCAACTTCGATACCGGCCGCGACATCTACGACCAAATTCTCCCGGTGGGTAAAGGCGTGAGTCGCGATGTCGGGCTCAAGTTCGACCTTTGGGAACGCCGCATTTCCGGCAACGCAAATTACTATGTTTCACAGGCGCAGAATTTTATCGGAGGCCTCGGCGGTCTCCAAAACGACATCGACCCTGCCGGTATCAACGGCCGCAACGGCGGCGGCAACTACGTCTTCGACAAGACCTCCGACGGCTTCAACGTGACGCTGAGCTCGCGCCCCCTCAAGGGCTGGGAAGTGCGGATCAATGTCGCCACCGCCGATGGCAGCGAGCGCAGCGACGTCGTCCTCCCGCAGTTTTACAACGACAAGTTCAACACCACGACGGTGGGTGGCCAGACCGTCGTCGGCGTCCGCGCCGCCGCAGGCGCCGCGGTCGTGCCGCTGCTCGTCCCCGTGGATCCGCGCGATCCCACCTCGGCGCAAGTCCCGCTCTCCCTCGCTATGCTCCGGGACCAGAGCGAAACCAATCCCTATCGAGCACAGCTCGACATCGAATCAGGTCAGATCCTCAACGCGGAGACGCTCGGCCTGCGGACCGCCGGCGTGGGCACCGACGAGACGGGCCTTCCCATCACCGAGCACCAACTCGGTTTTGTCTCACCTTCGGGCGGCGTCATCGTCGTGAAAAAGGCAGGGGAAAAGACGGTCAACTACGCTGAGCGCAGCTACAGTCTCGTGAACCGTTACCAATTCAGCGGTGGACGGCTAAACGGCCTCGTGCTCGGGCTCAGTTCCAGCCTGCGCGAGAACCACCGCGGATATATGTATAATGACGCCGCCGACGCCGGAAAAAGGAAGCTGTTCTATTTTCCCAACCGCCTGCTCCATGACTTCTACGCGGTTTATCGCTTCAAACCCACGCGCTCCGTGCGCGCCTCTGTGCAGCTGAACGTCGCCAATCTCCTCGACGCAAATGAGGTCCTCTACCTCCGCAACGGCACCAACGGCACGCTGCGGTATGCGCAATGGTTCAATGCCCCGCGGAAATTTTCTCTCACCACCAGCCTGAGCTACTGATGCCACTTCGCTTGCCAGTAGTCGCATTGCTGATCGGCGCCGCGTCTGCTGCGCTCGCCGCCGAGAAGCCGCCCTCCTTCAGCGGCATCTACCCGCACCTCGCGATGTTTAATGGCGGCAACGAGTGCGGCACCGGCGCCGTCGTCCCTTGGGCGAACAAGCTCTGGGTTGTCACCTACGCACCGCACTCCCCCAAAGGGTCCGACGATAAACTCTACTCGATCGATACCGCGCTCACGCAGACCATCCACCCCGAGAGCATCGGCGGCACGCCTGCGAATCGCTTCATCCACACCGAATCGCAGCAGCTCTTCATCGGACCCTACGCCGTCGACGCCCAAGGCAAGGTCCGCGCGATCCCCTACTCCACGATGTTCGGCCGCCCCACCGGCAGCGCCCGCCATCTCACCGATCCCGCCAACAAAATTTACTATGCCTCAATGGAGGAAGGTCTCTACGAGGTCGATGTCCGCACGCTCGCCGTCACCGAACTCTGGCGCGACGAACAACTCAAAGACGGGCGCAAAGCCAACCTCCCCGGCTACCACGGGAAGGGCCTCTACTCTGGCCAAGACCTGCTCGTCTACGGCAATAACGGAGAGCATGGCAAAGACGCCCAGGCCAAGCCTGACATCCCCTCTGGCGTGCTCGCTTCATGGGACGGCCGGGCAGACGCGTGGTCCATCGTGCGTCGCAACCAGTTCACCGAGGTCACCGGCCCGGGTGGCCTCACCGGCAACACGAACCCCGCCACCGATCCACTCTGGTCCGTCGGCTGGGATTTCCGTTCACTGATTCTGCAAGTCCTCGATCGCGGCACGTGGCACACGTATCGCCTGCCAAAATCGTCCCACTCCTATGACGGCGCCCACGGCTGGAACACTGAGTGGCCCCGCATCCGCGAAATTGGCGAAAACGACCTGCTCATGACGATGCACGGGGCGTTCTGGCGTTTCCCCAAAAACTTCGACTCCACGCATTCCGCAGGCATCGCCCCCCGCTCGAACTATCTCAAGGTCATCGGTGATTTCACCCGTTGGGGCGATCGCGTTGTGCTCGGCTGCGACGACACCGCGAAAAGTAAGTTCCTCAACAAACGCGCCGCCAAGGGCAAGCTAGCTGCCCCCGGTCAGTCGCAATCTAACCTCTGGTTCATCGATCCGGCCCAGCTCGACCGGCTCGGCCCTGTCATCGGTCGCGGCGCCGTCTGGCTCAACGAACCCGTGAAAAAGGACACACCCTCCGACGCCTTTCTCTTCGCCGGCTACGACGAACGCGTGCTCCATCTCACGCACGATGCGCCCGCCTCTTTGAACTTCACGCTCGAAGTCGATCGCAACGGCAACGGCACGTGGACCGAGCTCCGCCGCATCGAAGCCCCCGCTTCCGGCTACACGTGGACGGCCTTTGCCGCCACGGATCGTGCCGCGTGGATTCGCGTGCGCACTGCGCACGATGTCCCACACGCGACCGCAGTCTTTTCTTACCGCAACCGCGATTCGCGCACGACGGCACCGGACGCACGCTTCGCCGGACTCGGCACTGCCCGTGTCACCGGCGCTCTCTTACACGCCCGCGGCGCCGAAACGAAAACCCTCGGCGTCACGGTCGGCGATGCGTTCTACGAAATGGGCCCCGACATGCAGCTCCGTCCCACCAACGACACTGCCGCAGCTGCGTGGGCCCACGCCAACCTCACTCCTCCCGCCAACGCCATCGCACTCGACGCCGCCTCGGTCATCTACACAGACGAACAGGGCAAACGCTGGCGACTGCCTCGGGGGCACGTAGCTTTCGACGGCAAATCTCCCCACGGCCTCGTGCGGGTCGACCGCGAAGTCTGCACCGAGCGTGACCTCCTGAATGCTGGCGGCACTTTCTTCGAGTTCCCCGCAGAGAATGCCGGCGGTATCGCCAAGGTCCGCCCGGTCGCAACCCACAATCGGCAGATCCACGACTACGCCAGCTGGCGGGGCCTCCTCGTCATGTCCGGCGTCTCTTCGGACGCGTCGATCACCAACGCCCACCTTATCCGCTCCACCGATGGCCGGGCCGCGGTCTGGGTCGGTGCAGTCGACGATCTTTGGTCATTTGGCAAACCTGTCGGTGTCGGCGGGCCATGGAAAGACACCCCGGTCGACGCCGGCACGCCCTCCGACCCGTATCTCCTCACGGGCTACGACCGCAAGACTCTCACGGTCTCGCACACCTCCGCCACGCGTGTACGCCTGCGCGTCGAGGTCGATTTGACCGGCACCGGCTCATAGGTCACCTATCCGACTCTCGACGTTCCCGCGGGAAAATCCCACGAACACACCTTCCCCGCCGGCTACCAAGCCTACTGGCTCCGCCTCACCGCCGACTCATCCACCACCGCCACGGCCCAGCTCACCTACGACTGATTCTTTCTCCCGCTCTCTCCGTCCCTACTTCCCTGCTTCCCACATCGTTCCCTATGAAACGCCATCTCATCACCCTCGCCCTTGCCCTCGCCGCCCTCGCGCCGATGACCCGCGCCGCTGACCATCTCTTGGTCGAAGCCGAGTCCTTCGCCTCCCCCGGTGGCTGGTCCCTCGACACCCAGTTCATCGAGATCATGGGCTCGCCCTATTTGATCGCCCACGGTCTCGGCCAGCCCGTCAAGGACGCCACGACCACGGTCACCTTCCCATCGACCGGCACCTATCGCGTTTGGGTCCGCACCAAGGATTGGGTTGCCGAATGGAAAGCCCCCGGCACGCCCGGCAAATTCCAGGTTCTCCTCAACGGCCAACCCCTCGCCGAAACTTTCGGCACCAAGAGCGCCGCGTGGTTCTGGCACGACGGCGGCACGATCAATGTTACCAAGAAGGAAAACACCCTCGCCCTCCGCGATCTCATGGGCTTCGACGGCCGCTGCGACGCCCTCTACTTCACCACCGATCTCACGAATCCGCCACCCAACGACAGCGCTCCCCTCTCCGCGTGGCGCAAGACCACCCTCGGGCACCCCGCGGCCCCACAAGACATGGGAGAGTTTGACCTTGTTGTTGTGGGCGGAGGCTACGGCGGCATGGGCAGTGCGCTGTCCGCTGCACGCATGGGACTCAAGGTCGCGCTCGTCCAAAACCGTCCCGTCCTCGGCGGCAACGGCTCCTCCGAGATTCGCGTCTGGGCCATGGGCCTGGTGCGCCGCGGCAACTACCCGCACATCGGTGAAATGATCGAAGAGTTCGCGGACCGCGCCAAAAATTCTCCCGGCACCTACGAGGAATTCGGCGACGCGCAGAAGGAAGCCAAAATCCGTTCGGAAAAAAATATTTCCCTCTTCCTCAACGAGCACGTCTACGCGGCGACTACGATTGGCGGCAAGATCATGTCCGTCACGTCGCTCAACACATCGACCAGCCGCGAGAAAAAATTCTCTGGCAAGTTCTTCGCCGACTGCACGGGCCACGGCAACCTCGCCCACCTCGCCGGCGCGAAATACGAGATCGAGCTCAAAGATCTCCTCGGCACTTCCAACATGTGGGTCTGGTCCAACGACACCGTTCCGCGCACTTACCCTGAAACCCCGTGGGCGCTCGACCTCAAGATGGACGACTTTCCCTACCCGAAAATGGGCAAGGCCGACATGGCCGATAAAGGCAAAGGCGAATGGTTCTGGGAGAGCGGTTTCAACAAACACCCGATCAAAGATCTGGAACTCATCCGCGATTGGAATCTCCGCGCCGTCTTTGGTGCGTTCAACGCGATGAAAAATCGCGACGGCAAACCCGAGCACCCCAATGCTAAACTCGACTGGGTCGCCTACGTTGGCGGCACGCGTGAATCCCGCCGCATCGTCGGCGACGTCATGCTCACCCACGAAGACATCGTCACGAAAAAACAATTCCCGGACGGCTGCGTGCCCAGCACTTGGAGCATCGATCTCCACTTCCCGCGCAAAGAGTTCGCCGGCAAATTCCCTGATAATCCCTTCATCGCCATCGCCGAGCACGACCGCCGCATCGACCGCGACTTCGGCTATCCGATTCCCTACCGCTGCCTCTATTCTGTGAATATCGAGAACATGTTCATGGCCGGTCGAAACATCAGCGTCACCGATCAAGCCCTCGGCACCGTGCGTGTCATGAAGACCATCGGCATGATGGGTGAAGTCGTCGGCAAAGCCGCCGCCGTCGCCATCCAACGCAACACCACGCCACGCGGGGTCTACGAGCAGCACTGGAAGGAAGTCGACAGCCTGCTGAAACTTCCCGGCCGCGCCCGCCGCGCCAGTCTCGAAGCGCCGTTCCAAATCACCGGTCCCGCGCCCGGCCCCGTAATCGATGTCGGCGGCGGCAGTTTCGGCGTCAGCATTTCGTCACTTCCCGGCATCGTGATCGACAACAAAGCCGCGAAGCTCACCGGCAAGTGGACCAGCGGCGCCAACCTCGACCACATCGGCCCCGACTACGTCTACGCCCGCGGCGCGGGCCACACCGCCGCCTTTCCCTTCACCGTCGCCGCCGATGGCCGCTACGAAGTCCGCTTCGCCACCGCGCCCCACGAAAACCGCGCGAGCAACACCACCCTCATCGTCCGCCACGCCGACGGCACCGCGCCGGTAACCGTAAACCAACGTAAGCCCGCGACCCTCGACAAACATTGGGTCACGCTCGGTATTTATCGCTTCACCGTCGGCCAACCCGCCGCCGTCGAAGTCGACGCGACGAACGCCGATGGCAACGTCCACCTCGACGGTGTGCAACTGCTGCCCGCAAAATAATCAAGCGCAGCTCGCGGGTATTTTCCCCGCTCGAGATTCCGCTTGCGCACCACCTCGGGCGGCAATCCGTAGGCCCGCGCGCGATCCACAATCTGTTCGATCACGAACATACCCTGGAGCCCGCCAAAACCGCGAAACGCCGTGTGCGACGTCGTAGTCGTCTTCGCCACACGCCCCGTAAAATGCACCGCCGGTAGATAGAAGGCGTTGCCCAAATGGAACCGCGCCCGGTGCAAGATCGGTTGCGACAAATCGAGCGACCGTCTGAATTTCCGATGGATGCTGTATCGAGGAATTCACCGTCACCGTCCCGTCCTCGCTTGCCTCCGCCCACGCCGCCTGCGTCTCGAGGTAAAAATGCTCCTGCCCGCCGAATGAAAATTCGCCGTCGATCCGCGCGGGTGCCGTCGCCAACCCCGCCGTCATCGCATCGCGGATCGGCCGATCTCCGTGCAGCGACCGAGATTTCCGGCGAGCTGGTCGTTGATACTCGCCGGCGATTTCACGCCGTCGCGGTAGTATCCCTCAAACATCGCCAGCACGAAACCCGGCTTACCGTAGCCGCATTGCGACCCGCAATGTTCCGCCATCGCCCCCTGCACCGGAGGAGCCCTTGGCCCTTGGTTGCCGCGCTGCCACGCGCGTGAGGGTTTGGCCGTCGGGAATACTCATGCTGATAAAAATTTCCTAGGTTCAGGTAGCCGCGAGCGCCAGCGAGAGGTCCGGCCTTGGGCTTCCATTTCAGCATCGCGGCCGATGCGGCGCCAAAAACTGCCCCTTCTGCGGCAGATTCGTAAACCGTCCATCGGCGTAGATCGCCGTGCCGCGCACATAGGTGTGCGTCACGCGGGCCCGGCTCTTTTCTCCCACATACGCACTGATCCGATGCCGCGTCCAGAGGTCCTCCGCCTGGATTGTTCGCACCTTGGTATACTCGATGAGCGAAAAATCTGCATCCCGCCCCAACGCAATCTGCCCCTTGCGATCGTCGATCTGGAAACGTCGCGCGACATTGCGCGCCATCACTGCCGCCAACACGGGCAGGTCTTGAGCCGCCGTCTTTTCGCATTCGGAAATCAACAGCTCAAAACCGTGCTGGATGCCCCCGATGCCACCCCAGACGGCAAACATGTTCGCCGAATCTTTCATCTCCGGCCGCGCCGGCGAGTGATCCGACCCGACCGTCTGGATGCGCCCGGCTCGCAGCTCCGCCCACAACGCCTTGCGCCGCTTTTCATCGCGCAACGGTGGCGCACACTTCGCGAGCGGCCCGAGCCGCGCGACGTCCTTATCGTTGAAGAGCAAATAATGCGGGCACGTTTCCACCGTTACATCCACGCGCTGCAACCGCGCCTCGGTGATGAGTGCGATGCCTTCCGGGCTGCTCACATTCACAATATGAAGCGCACATTGCGTCTCGCCCGCGATTTCCAACGCCGCGCAAATCGCCTCAAGTTCCACCGCGACCGGACGCGAGTCGAGCCACGCGCGCGCATCGGAGCGCCCTGCCGTTTTGATCTTATCGGTGAGCGCCGCAACCATCGCATCATCCTCGGCGTGCACCGCCACGGGCAAACCGACTTTGGCCGCCCGCTTCATGCCTTCCCGCAGCGTCTTCGCTTCCACATGCGGGAAGCTCGCGATCCCGCTGTCGCACATAAACGCCTTCAGCCCCACCGCACCCGCGTCCCGCAGGCCGGCGATCTTGTCGAGATTCCCCGGGGTCAATCCGCCCCACAACGCGAAGTCGGTGCAAGACTTCTCCTCCGCAATCCCCCGCTTTTCGCGCAACCCCGCCGCATCGAGCACCGGCGGCTCCGAGCTGGACGGCATATCAAAAAACATCGTCCCGCCGCCCGCCGCGAGCGCCGCCGAGCCCGTTGCGATCCCCTCCCAGTCGGCACGACCAGGCTGGTTGAAATGCACGTGCGCATCAAGGATGCCCGGAAACACGTAGCGCCCCTCCGCATTTAGCTCCGCGTCCGTGGCGTCCGTGACGCTGGGGGCCAGCCGGACGATCTTGCCGCGCACGATGCCGATCTCGACCGCCAGCACGCCCTCCGGCGTCACGACGCGCCCCCCGCGCACGATGAGATCGAGCCGTTCGGGCTCGTGAACAGTCTTGCCGTTTTCCCTGACAATCGGACCAGTGCGTTTCATGAGGCGTGTTGCTGGGCCATTCTTTCAAGAAAGTCCACTATCACGCGCAAAGCGATTTTGAGGTTCGCCGGCGAGGCAGATGCGTCCGGGTGGTGACTCAGCTCATCCCGACACCGCGCAAACCACATCGCGACCGGGTCAACGCCGACATCACCACCCCGACATGCCCCGCGCCACTCACCAGCGAGAGTCTGCGCCCCTGCACCGCCTGGACGCCGCGCTCGAGCCGCGCCGTCAACTCCCGTGAACACTCCACCGCATTATTGTCCTGCGTGCGCTGCCACACCACCGTGAGCCCGCGCATAGCGCGGAGGAATGGGCTGGTGATTTCGAGACCGCCGATGGTCAGTGCTTTCAGGCCGGGAGCGAACGCCGGCCCACTCACCGAGACCAGCCAAGCAGAGAGAAATGCGGGCGCACCTCCTGGTCGGTCTCCGCAACGGTGGAGAATCTCGCCAAAAAAATACCCATCACGGTCTCACCTTCAACCTCCATCTGCATCCAATCGCCTACGGTGCCCGCGCCGGCAGTAACGACCGCACGCCGACCACGCACTCGTGCGATGTTCGCGAACTCGTCATCAAGCCGAAAATTGGCGACACTAAACAAATTGCTGTTCAGCTTGCGCAAATTTGCTTGCCCCTCAGCGGCCATCGTCCGTAGAACCGACTGCTTATGCGGTGGTGAAGCAGGCTCCGCACCGCTGTTCTTTCACAGACTGTGTTTTTCTTTCCCATGTTCGGCCCGAGTGATCGCTGGAGTGTCGCCCTACCGCAGAAACGTGGCGTAGAAATCCGCCACATTAACTTCCACAACTTGATCATAAAAAATAGTAGGCCGGCGTAGCTCAATGGTAGAGCACCTGTTTTGTAAACAGGCGGTTGCGGGTTCGAATCCCATCGCCGGCTCCAGTTTTCAACCGTTGCCCTGACTGTGTTATGCCACTTCCCTGCGATTTTTTTCTGCCCGATTGTGTAATGGTAGCACAAACGACTCTGACTCGTTTTGTCTAGGTTCGACTCCTAGTCGGGCAGCCAATTTTCCTCTTATAAAAAAATAAAAAGTGCGTTGCGTTACGTGATTCCTCCTCTGATTTCACCCAAAAAATATTCGCCGCCGATCTCCACAAAGTAAGTTGACAGCCAAGTTTGGATGACACCTATTTTGCCCCTTTCCAATTTTTTCACCCGAAATCACCTCAGCGACATGCTGAATTTCCAAATACCCCTCTCCTGCGCATCGTGGCCCGCCGGGCAAATCCGAACAGATAAACTCATTCCCGCAGCGCTGGGTGGAGTTGAGTCGGTCGCAAAAATATTAATGAGCAATTCACTCGCACGCGCTTACTCCCATCGTACTGACCCACAAATCTTTCTCTCAATCCTCACTGAATAATCCACTAAGAAAACTTCCCACTTCATATGATAAACCTAGTCGAAATCCCCCTGGCGATCCTGCTCATGAATCCCGACGGTACTGAAATGTCCATGATGGACCTCTTTCACGCCGGCAAAGAAATCATGTGGCCAATCATATTATTGTCGTTCGTCGGCATCACCGTCGTGGTTGAGCGACTCCTCTTCATCATCCGTGAGAACGGCACCCGCGACGCGGAAGCGGTCGAGAAGATGCTGGGATTGGTCGAGAAGCGCGACATCGATGGAGCGCTCGCGATCGGCAAGAAGAGTAAAGATTTTATCGCCCGCATCTTGGTTTACACGCTGAGCAACAAGGAATATTCCATGTCCAATGCCTTTGTCCGTGCTTCCGGACAAGAGCTCGGGCGCTTTAGTCAAGGCATGGCAACTCTGGACACCGTCATCACAGCGGCACCTATGTTGGGTCTTCTCGGAACGGTTACGGGTATGATGAAGACGTTCGGCGCCCTCGGCGGCGGCAATCTCGCCGCCGCGTCCGGTGCAATCACCGGTGGCGTGGCCGAAGCGTTGATAGCCACGGCAGCCGGTCTCTTGATCGCCATTATGGCACTGCTCCCATTCAACTATCTCATCGCCCGCACCGAGCAGGCGAAACAAGAGGTCAGTGACGCCTCCCACGCTCTCGAAATCCTCGTCAAGAAGTCCGAGACCAATGCTCCGTTCGGTCGCTGAGTTCCGCACCCCGTTCTCGGTAAATTAGCCACTCCAGTCACCCTCCACCATGTCCGGATCATCAGGCGGTAATAGCGGCGGCAAGAAAAAGGCGCGCATTGAGATCATCCCTCTCATCGACGTCATTTTTTTTCTGCTCGCCACTTTCGTGTTGTTCACTCTTTCGCTGAACACACCCCAAGGTGTGCCCGTAGTTCTCCCGCAGGCGGAGAGTGGAGTCGAACGTGAAACCGCCGGCACGGCCACGGTCTCAGTCACCGAGCAAGGCAGCCTCGCTTGGGATAAAGAATTCGTCGACCTTAACGAATTTCTTAACCGTCTGAAGGCCTATTACGTTTCGAACCCAGAGGGACGCATCCTAATCAATGGCGATGATAACGCACCCTTCAATCAGGCCATTTACGTCTTCGACGAAGCCCGCAAGGCTGGGTTTAAAAAGATATTTATCGAGACGCAGGTTCGTGCGATTAACCGCTAACCCTCCGGGTAGAATCAATCCCCCCACTTTACTTCTATGTCCGGATCAAGCTCACACGTAGATGATGGCAAGAAAAAGGCGCGCATTGAGATCATCCCTCTCATCGACGTCATCTTCTTTCTTTTGGCGACGTTCGTATTATTCACCCTCTCGCTGAATAAAATCGCTTCGATCCCGGTCGATCTCCCCGTCGCGAACCCAAACAGCCAGCCCAATCCCAATGATCCCACCGTCTACCTGCAGGTGTCCGACTCGGGAAATTGTTATTGGAAGCAGGGCGTGGGTTCGGCCCCAGAATTACTTACGGTGGCCGAAATTGCGCCGCGACTAGCCGACTACAAGAACCGAGAAGCCAATCCACGCGTGCTCGTGCAGGGCGACAACAAAGCCCGCTTTGGGGCTGCCGTCCTTGCTCTTGATGAGATTCGCAAGGCTGGAATCGCCCAAGTATCCGTTCAAACCACCGTCCAGCCCACGGGTAAATAACCTCCGGAACTTTTCCCATGCGTAGCGACCTCATCCTAGGATTTTCTCTGTCAGCGTTGATCCACGGGGGAATCTTTTTCGGCGAAATGCTGATCAAGTTCGAACCAAAGCCCAAGCCCGTCACCCAAGAGGCCCCCAAGGTCCTGCTGATTGAAATGCCCAAACTCGAACCCGATGAGCCGGAAAAAGTCGAGGTCACGGATGAACCGATCAAGCCGATCGACTTAGCGCCCCCCATGCTCACGGACGTGCCCCAAATCGTGACCGATACATCATTTGTCCAGAAGGTCCAACCCCCGCCACCCGAAGGAATGCGCCCGGCCGTTGGCGTCCTGACGATTCCCGGGGACCGCGATACGTCCCAATTCCGAGGTGCAGCCGTGTTTGATCCGTCCATGCTCGACAATCAACCGGTCCCCCGCTTGCAAGGTCGCCCGACCTACCCCTTCGAGATGCGCCGCGCAGGTATCGCGGGAGAGGTCGTCGTCGACTTCATCGTCGATGCCAACGGCGATGTCCAAAATGCGTTTGCCGTCAAAATGTCGCAGCGCGAATTTGAATCTGCAGCCGTGCAAGCCGTGTCCAAATGGAAATTCAAGCCCGGACGTAAAGGCGGCCGGAACGTCAACACGCACATGCAGGTGCCCATCGTATTCACCCTTAACGAGGATTAATCCATCCCGTGACTGCCTCATTCTTTCCCTCCCTCCCTCCTCAAGCTCGCCCGGCGAAGATTGCTCTGACGCTCGCACTCGCACTCGCGGTGTTCACGTCGGGAGCGTCGTCCGCCCAGACACCGCCGCCAGCGCAACCTCCGAGCCTGAGCGAAAAGGTCAGCGCTGAGATCCAAAAGCTCAAACCGCTCCAAGACGCAAAAAATTGGGACGGAATGATCGCTCTCCTTGATGCGGTGGTTCCTACGGTGGGCCCCGCTAGCTATGATCTAGCCTTCATTCAGGATATGCGCGCCCGGCTCTTGGCCGGCAAAGATCAATGGGCTAAATCCGCGGAGACGATGGAGATCGCCCTCCAACTTTCGGATACCAGTTCCCCGAAATTCTTCGATAAAAACAAGACGCTGGAGATGGTCTTGTTTCTAGCCCAGATCAACTATCAGGAAGCCACCACCGTCAAAGTGCCTGAGACGCAGCGTAAGTATCTCGCGAAAGCTTCCGAGTTCATCAAACGCTGGCTGACAACTGCCCCCAAGCCTACACCCGAAATCATGTCGTTTTATGCGACGATTTTGCTTCAACAGGCTGTCGCTGACCCCAAAAACGTCAATCAAGAACTCCTCCAGCTTGCGCGGGCTGAGATCGATAAACTTTTCCAATCCTCGATTCGTCCGAAGGAAAATCTTTACTTCCTCCTCTTGGCTGTCCTCCAACAAGGATCCGATGTTGCCCGCTCCGCTGAAGTATTGGAGCTGATCGTCAAACAGTTTCCGACGAAGAAAGACTATTGGCCCCAGCTCTGGGCAAGCTATCTGAACCTCGCCTCGGACAAGAATAATGACGAGTCGACATCGCGGTCCCATTTCATTCGCGCAATCAACACCGTTGAACGAGCCCAAGCGCAGGGCTTCATGAATACGCCCAAAGATAACTTCAATTTGGTCAGCCTCTACATTCAAGTTAACCAATTCGGTAAGGCGACTGACCTCCTGTATGCGGGCCTCAAGAGCGGCGGTATCGAAAATGATCCAAAAAACTGGATCTATCTCGGTTATTACTACCTACAAATTAACCGAAATCTCCAAGCACTGGTGGTGCTGAAAGAAGCAACGAAGCTCTTCCCCACAAACGGCCAGTTCGACCTCCAGATCGGTGAAATCTACCGGCAAGATGAGAAGATGAAGGACGCGCGTCGGCATTACCGCGAAGCCCTGCGCAAAGGTGGCCTCGAACGGCCCTATGCCGTGCACACCCTCTTGGCCAACGTTTCCTACGAGGTTGAGGACTTCGACGAGGCACTCAAGTCGATCGTCCAGGCCGAGGCACTCAGTGATCCGAAAAAAGAAAAAGACGCCTACCTGGCTCGTCTAAAAGATGCAATTTTGGCAGCCATCGCTGATCGTGACAGTTCAAAATCGCCCAAAAGCCTCTGAGTACGTCCACCCCCTCTCTCTTAAATTCTAAAATGAAGAAGAAATATCTATATGTTTTCCCACCATTGATCGGACTTGTGATCTTTGGTACGGTTTACTGGCAATACAGCTCCGGATATGAAGCTCGTTTGGCTGAAGGTGAACGCAAGGCGCGCGCCGTCATCGAAGCCAAGCTCGCCGAGGATGCCCGCGGCCGGGAAAAGGCCGTGCGAGACGCTCTCGCCTCCCAAGAGAAGCGCAAAATCGATAAGGCCGCTAACGAAAAAAAAGATCTCGCGGACAAAGAGATGCGCGAAAAAGCCATGCAGGCAAAATTTCGGGCTCAGCGCGAAACCGACAAACTCGAGCAACAAGCCAAACGCCTCAAAAAGGAGATTGACGAAGAAAAGAAGGAAATTGAAAAAATCGAAGCCGATAAGAAACGCTCGGTTGAGGAGGTCGCCTTCCAACGTGAATACGTGAAAAAAGCCGAGGCTAATACCCGCAGTCTCGCCATCGTTCTGGATCGGATCGCCGCCGCCGATGTGGCCGCTGAAGCCGCCGCCAAAGCTGCTGCTGCTGCCGCTGCTGCCGCTGCCGTCAAAAAATAACCCAATAAATTCTCCCCATGAAAAAATGGATGTATATCATTTTCCCAGGCGCCCTGCTCGGGGCCTTTCTCATCTTTTTCTTCAGTCACCAAACGGAGACTGAAGCTAAAGAAAAATCTCGTTTGGCTACCGCCCAAAAAATCGAAGCCGACAAAGCTAAAATCAAGGCGGACAACGAACGGAAGGCGTCGCTCGACGCCAAGGAGCGCCAAGCCGCCCGCGAGAAAGAGGATGCGGACAAAGTCGCAGCGAAGCTGGCCAAACTCGCAGCGGCGGACAAGGAAGTGAAGGACGCAACCGACAAGTCGCTGGCTGAGGGTGATAAAGCTGCGAAAGAAGTCTCCAAGCTCGACATCGATCTCGACACTCTCCGGAAGGCGAAGGACAAGGCGAACCGCGAAGCCTTTGAACTCGCGAAGCAGGTTGAGCTCGCAAAAGTTGCCAAACGCAACGCGGAGTTCGAAATTCAACGTACCACCGAGATGATTTCCACCCGGGCGGCGAACAGTTCATTGACGCGCATGCCGCCTCCCCCACCCCTTCCTCCAATCGCCAAGTAATTGGTCCACGAAAAAAATCTAGTGACGAAAGACCCCGAGCGCGAGCTAGGGGTCTTTTTTATGCACATCCTGGCGGTGCAACGTAATCAACCGGGCGGGGGGATCCCCTGAACGCAACCGCTCGCCCGGGGTTACCCCCTTTCCGGCATGCGTGAGTGGGAGTAAAGTCACGGGGCAGGAAAATTACGAAGCGCGGTGATCGATGCCGAAACGAAACGAGATCGACGCGGACGACGAATCCTGCTGTCGCATCCAATTGAGCCGCTGCTGATTTCAATGACTGAACTCGGTGATGTGGGATCGCACAGCAAGGCCAGGCAGAGTTGCCGGTACATTTTGGCCGAGCTACTTAGGCCAGGGACTTGAGTCCCGCTTCAATTTCTCGGCGCCGCGCCTCGAGGAACGGAGGCAGCGAAAGTTTTTCCCCAAGTTGATCGAGGGACTCGTCCGCCGTAAACCCGGGTTCATCAGTCGCCAGCTCAAACAATATCCCGTTCGGCTCGCGAAAATAGAGACTCTGAAAATAGAACCGATTGACCGGACCACTCGAGCGCATCCCAAGTTCAACGAGCCGCTCCGCCCACGCGGCGTAGTCTTTCACAGTCGTGTGAAACGCGACGTGGTGCACGCTGCCCGCACCTTGCCGTGCACGCGGCATCTCCGGCTCCACGCCGACGTGGAGCTCCGCCGCTGCGCCACCCTCACCCATTTCGTAAACGTGCACCGTGGCCCCCGCAGTGATCGAGTAATCCCGCACGCGCCGCATCTTCAGCACTTTCGTCAGTACCGCATCCGTCGGTGCCAACACAGGCACACTGAGCGTGATGGGCCCAAGCCCAAGGATTTGATGTTCAGCCGGCACCGGACTCTTCGCCCACGGGTGCGCCGGTTCGCGAGGCGCACGATCCACCACCAGCATGAACCGCTGCCCCTCGAAATCTTCAAAATCCAGCGTTCCGCGATCATCGTGCTGGACCACCTCGCCGTGACTCACCTTCAGCTCGCGAAATCGTGCCGCCCACCACGTGAGACTGGACTCGCTCGCGACGCGCAGCCCGGTGCGCGCGACACTGTTCGTGCCGCGGCGCTCCGGTGGCACCGGCCAGCCGAAAAATGTCAGATCCGTCCCCGGCGCAGCAATTCCGTCGGCGTAAAACAAATGATAGGCCGACACGTCGTCCTGATTCACGCTTTTCTTGACCAAGCGCATGCCGAGCGTTCTCGTATAAAACTCATGGTTGGCCGAGGCGTTCGCTGTGACCGCTGTGAGATGGTGGATTCCTGCGAGTTGCATTTAACCCAAACTGCACGCCAACTCCGTTTCGTCCAGTCGCGCCAATTCTAGCTTTGCGATTCAGCAGGGATTCCCCGCAATCTCCCGTCCTTTCCCACCCAAAATATGAATCATCTCCGCCACCTCTTCCGCCGGTTCCCCAAGGCTGTCTTAGTCGTCGTGCTCTGTTCATCGCTCCCCACCGCGTTCGCCCAGATCGGACTCGGTGCCAAGGCCCCGGCCGACGCCGAAGTCCTGATCGACGGCAGCCGCAAGCTGCTCGATGACAAATGGACTTACTGGACGGGCCCCCGCTTTGCCTCGGCGATGCCGATCAAATGGAAGATCGTCGATGATCCCGTTGACCGCGGCACGGTTCTCCAGACCGACGATCCCGCTGCGGCTGGCGGTAAATACGGCTCCGCCGACATCGTGACCAAGAAAGCCTACCGCGACTTCCGGCTGCACATTGAATTCCTCATCACCAAAACCGGCGGCAACAGTGGCGTTTATCTCCAGAACCGTTACGAGATTCAAATCTGTGACAGCGACGCCACCAAGCACGGGATGGGCGCCGTCATTAACGAGACGCCGTCACCGTATTTCGCTTACAAGGGTCTCGGCCAGTGGAACTCCTACGATATCCAATTCCGCGCCGCCCGCTTTAAGGACGGGAAGCGCACCGAGCCCGCCATGGTCACACTCTATTTCAACGGCATCAAAGTCCATAGCAGCCAGACCATCAACCAAGTCTGGGGCGGCGCCAACTCCGGCCTCGATGGCGGTAACGACGGCGGCAAGGGCATCACCGACGTCCCCGGCGGGCTGAAGCTCCAATGCGAGGGCCACGACGTCCGCTATCGTAATGCGTGGATCAAGGAACTCGACCTCGTCCGCCCCAACACCGATTTCAAGAACTGATGCTCTCCTCTGGTCGGCGTTCACGGTCTGCATGAGCCGCGAGACCTGTTATCGGTGTTTTTGGCCGCAGGCTCACTGCTGGTGTCCTTCGATCCAACCAATGGAAACCCGCACCAAGATCGTATTCTTGATGCACCCGAAGGAATTCAAGACAGAGAAAGCCAACACCGGTCGGCTCACCCACCTTTGCCTTCCGCAGAGCGTAATTTACATGGGCATAGCCTTTGACGATCACGAAGAAGTCCAGGCCCTGATCACCGATCCGCGCAACGTCACCGTCCTCCTCTACCCCGGTGTCGGGGCTCGCAACCTCTCCACGGGAGAATTGACCCCCGCCGAACTCGGCGAACGCCGCCTCGTGGTCCTGCTGCTCGACTCCACGTGGGGCGGTGCACGAAAAATGCTCCGCCTCAGCCCCAGTCTGCAACGGCTGCCACGCATCATGTTCACGCCCACCGGACGCAGCCGCTACGTGATCAAGCAACAGCCGCACGCCGGTTGTCTCTCCACCCTCGAAGCGACCCACGAACTGCTCCTCGCCCTCGAACGTTCGGGCCTCGATCACTATGCGCTTCCCACGCAGCTCCTCGGCATTTTTGAGCGGATGCAGCTATTACAAATTCGTTGCGCGGCCGATTTTGCTCGCGGCGGATATCGTCGCCAGCCCTACACCGATCCGGGGGAACGCACCGCCTCACAAGGCCGCAGCGGCCAACGTCGCAGTGCGTTTCTCCGTCGCACCGGCATCGACGGCAGCGCGACACCGCAACCAACCCACGAGCCTGATCAGGATTCGATCCCCAACAGCCCGACCTCAAACACCAGCGTCGCATTGGGCGGGATCGCTCCGGGATAACCTTCGCGTCCGTAACCGAGCTCCGGCGGGATCGTCATCTTCACCTTGTCGCCCACTTTCAGGAAGCGCCCCGGGCGTCGTTAAAAGATAGCTGGGTGGATGGTGGTTCCGCTGCCAGTAAAGGCAGTGGGAATTCGAAAACCCAGAGAAACCACCATCCATGAAAATCAATAACCAAACACCAGCGTCGGCGCAAGCCGTGTCGGCGGAGAATCGAGAGTCGTTTATGATCCTGCTGCGCGACAGCCTACGGGCGACCGCGGAGCGAATTTTGGAAGACGAAGTTAACGCGCTGTGTGGCGAGAGCCATCGGCCCGAAGTCGGAGCCCAGTACCGTCGGGCCGGCAGCGAGAGCGGGACCTGCTACGCTGAGGGGCGCCGCGAAACGATTCTGCGTCCGCGGGTGCGCAAAC
>SYGN01000337.1 GCA_005799525.1 Opitutaceae bacterium
CCCGACCGGTTCAGGCAAGAGCACCTCGCTCAACGCGTTTCTCCGGAAAATCAATTCCACCGATCTCCGCATCATCACCATCGAGGACCCGATCGAATACGAAGTCCCCGGCGTGAACCAGATGCAGGTCCGCCCCGAGATCGGGCTCACGTTCGCCGATGCCCTGCGCCACGTCCTGCGCCAAGACCCCGATGTCATTATGGTCGGCGAAATCCGCGACAAGGATACGGCCGAAATCGCCATCCGCGCCTCCCTCACCGGTCACTTGGTGTTCTCAACCTTGCACACCAACGACGCTCCCGGCGCGATCACCCGTCTCGTGGACATGGGCATCGAGCCCTTCCTCGTAGCCTCCGCCATTGAGCTCGTAATCGCCCAGCGCCTCGTGCGTCGGCTCTGTGTCGAGTGCTCGCGGCCCGCACCGATCAACAAAATCAAGCTCCGCGAAAATCTCGCGATCCTCGGTGCCGATCCCGCCGAGGCCGAACTCATTGAAATGCTGAAATCCCCCGTCGGCTGCGACCGTTGCCGTGGCACCGGCTACCGCGGTCGCGTCGGTATCTTCGAAATTTTCCGCCTCAACGATGAGATGCACGAGCTCGTGTTGAAACGCGAAAGTACGCGCAGCCTCGCCGACTGCGCCCGCAAGAACGGGATGCGCACCTTGGGCCAGAGCGGCTGGGAAAAGATCAAACTCGGCTACACCAGTTTCGATGAAGTCCTGCGCGTCGTCACCATGACAGACGCGTGAGCGAGGAAACGATTTGCCCGCCGCGAAGTTTCAACCCACCTTTCCCCATGAGCGACAAACAGAAAGTCATCGAAGCAGTGAGCAAACTTCCGGAGTCTGCCACGCTCGAAGACATTCGCGCCAATCTCCAGCTCATGGCCAACCTTCGTGAAGGTCTTGCCGATGCTGACGCCGGGCGTGTCATCCCGCATGAGCAAGTCAAACGAGAGTTCCGGTCGTGGATTACAAGCTAGACTGGACGCTGCGATCTCGCGCCGATCTGCGCGAGATCACAACGCACATCGCGCAGGACAATCCTTCTGCGGCCTTGGCGTGGGGCGACGATCTCTTCCGCCATATTGAAGTGCTGGAAAGCTTTCCTCTGATCGGTCCAGCTGTGCCGCAAGCGGCCATTCCCAACACGCGACGAATTGTTTTCGGAGACTACCTGATTTTTTACCGCGTGCGATTGGACCCCAAGGTTGTCGAAATCGTCACCATCTGGCATGCCGCACGAGGTATGCCCGACTTCCTCTAACCCATGCCTCGCTTCGCCTACACCGCCCGCGACCGCGCTGGCAAATCCGTCTCCGCCGACCTTGAGGCTCCGAGCCGCAAGGACGCGCTCCGCCTGCTCACCGCCCGCGGACTCCAAGCCTCAGCCGTCAGCGAACTCGCGAGCGCTCCCGCCGGAAAAAAGGGCGGCGCCAAAGTCGCCAAGCCCTCCGCCGCCGAAGCCCGCATCGCCCGGCGCGCCGCCGCCGTCGTCCCCGGAAAAGCCGAGTGCCTCGCCTTTCTCGAATCCCTCTACGATTTGATGACGAGTGGCCTCTCCGCCGGCGAAGCCGTGCGCCTGCTCTCCGTGCGCATCAAAGAACCGCGGCTGCGTTCGCTCTGCGCCGGGCTCTGGGAACGCATCAGCGAGGGCGCCCCGCTCTCGCGCGCCATGGCGGAATTTCCGCAGGTCTTCGATCTGTCGATTACCAATCTCGTTCAGGCCGGCGAGGCCACCGGCTCGCTCAACGAGACTGTCCAGCGCCTGATCACCCACCTGACCGAGCAGCGCGAATTGCGCCGTCAACTCCTCACCGCCCTCGCCTACCCCGCTTTTATGGTGGTCGTCGCCGGCGGCGTCATTCTGTTCTTCCTGTTCTTCTTGCTCCCGCGGCTCCAATCGCTGCTCACCTCTCTCGGCGGGAAAATGCCCACGTCGACGAAGCTCCTGATCGGCCTCTCGGAATTCGCGATTCACTACGGTGTCTTTGTCATCATCGCCGCCGTGCTCGGCGCAATTTCCTTCTGGCGCTGGCGCGTCAGCGCGGTCGGCCGGACCACCACCGATGCGTGGATGCTCAATCTTCCGCTCATCGGTCCTTTCATCATGTCGCAGACTGTGCTCGCATTCGCGCAGACGCTTTCCGTGCTCTTGGAAAACGGCATCACGGCCGCCGAGGCGTTGCGCATGACGGAAAAACAGATCGGCAATCTCGTCCACCGCGCCGCGTTCAACACCGCGACGGCCCGCGTGCTCGAGGGCGAAGCCCTCTCAGTCGCGCTCACGCGCACCGGCTGTTTCCCCGACCTCGTGCTCGACCGCCTCGCCGTCGGCGAGAACACCGGCAATATCGTGCCCAGCCTCAAACAGGTGGCGACGGCCTACCAAAAACTGATTTCGAACCAGCTCAGCATGTTCACCAAGGTGATCGCGAGCGGCGTGCTGATGGCCGTCTTCACCTTCGTCGGTTTCATCGCCTTCGCGATCGTCAGCGCCGTCTTCCAGGTCAGCGCCAGTTTCAAGATGGGTGGATAGGATTTCGGCCATGCACGCGCCTCGGTCGCCCAAACTCGTCCTCGTCACCGGTGCCGCCGGCAATGTCGGCCAGACCGTTTTCCACGGCCTCAAGGCGCATTGCGCGCTCCGGGCCTTCGACCTCAAGCCCACGCTGGGCGCGGACGACACTCACGTGGGCGACATCGCGGATCGCGCCGCGGTCGATCGCGCGGTCGTCGGCGTCGACACGATCATCCATCTCGGCGGCTGCCCGCGCATGGAAGCCGATTTCATCCGCGATCTCCTGAAGCCCAACATTGAGGGACTCTGGCACATTTTGGACGCCGCCCGGCTCGCCGGCGTGAAGCGCTTCATTTTCGCGAGTTCCACCAATGTCGCGTTTGGGGCCACGGACCTCCCTCGGCTCACGACCGACACGGTGCACGTCTTCAATCCTTACGGGGCGACGAAGGCCTTCGGAGAAAATCTCGGTCGTTGGTTTCACGATACCTACGGTCTGGAGTTTCTGGCCGTGCGCATCGGATATTTTAGCGGCCTCTCCGTGGATCCCGCGTTGTGCGAGGCGTGGCTCCACCGCATCTGGCTCGGACCCAAGGACTGCGTGAAGTTTTTCCGTCTCGCGGTCGCGGCGCCCCACTTTGGCTACGGCATCGTCTACGCGTGTTCGCGCTGCCCGGAAAACTATCTCGACCTCACGACGGCAAAAGCACTCCTCGGCTACGAGCCCGAGGAAACTGTGCCGGACGCGCCGTAGCAGGGCGGATTTCAGTCCGCCCTCTGCGGCGCCAGACGTAATCCCAACGTCTGGTCTGGCGAGGACTTTGGTCAGGCGTCCGCTTGCGGACGCTCGGAACGCCTGCGGGCAGGCGCCGACCACAAATGGTGAACGTCTCATACCCACGTCCTTTGAGTTTTTGACTTCCGGCAGCTACGAGCGTGAGCGAGTGGTGTTTCGACTATCGTCCAAATATCGCGAGACATTGGTATCAGGTGACGAGGGGAAAAGATCTTCCCCTGTGCAGAAGGTTGATCCGGCCACGGGCTCTCGTCGCAAAACGGCGTGTGGTTACATTTCCGCCCCCATGACACCCGTGACTCCGCCCACCCTGAGATTTACGGCACTTCGTAAACCTCGGCGAGGGCGACCCCAGTGGTGCCGTTGACACCGGTGACTTGGGCCGTGTAGTTACCGGGCGCGAGCGTGACGAGGAGGGCCGCGTCTTTGGAGGTCGAGGGCAGCGCGAAGGCTCCGACGCTGGCGAAGGCAGCCGTGAGTGGGGCAGTGCCGCCCCAATCATTATTTTCCCCGATCTTGACGGACGACGAATTGAAGAGCGTGAGCTGGGGATCGGCGACGGTGCCGGGCACGCCGAAGGCGCCCAACGTGGGGCCGATACCGCGCACGAGCACCTTCGCCGAAGTCGAGCCTCCGACCACGAAGCCCATGGTGAGGACCGAACCAAGGTGCTTACGCACGGAGACGTTGATGAGGCGTGGAGTCGATGTCGTGAATGAAGCCAGCGCGGTCGCATCGTAGATTTCAGCGAGGACTGTGCCCCTCCCGCTGCCGACCGCGGAGACCTTCACGGAATTGTCGCGCGTGGTGATGTTCGCAGTGGTCGCCGCGTCTTTTGAGAGCGGACCGGTATAGGCGAAGGCACCGACTGCTGCCAGGGCCGCAGTGAGTTGAGCCGAGCCGCCCCAGTTGTCATTCCCACCGTTGAAGGTGGAGCCGGCAAAGAGTTCCAGTTTGGGATCGTCGAGCGTGCCCAAGACACCCAGCGCGCCGAGCGACGGGCCGGCGGCGCGGATCACGAGTGGCTTCGCACCGAAGGTGTTGGTACCCCCGACCACATAGCCGAGGGTGAAATCGTCGCCCGCTGCAACGATATCGGTGAGGACGGAGAGATTAATCAGTCGACCGGGAAGAGTCACCGAGAGAGTGGCTCCCATGCTCGTCGTGAAACCGGCCACATTGCCGACCACGACGATGTAGATGCCCGCATCGCTTGATTGCACACCCCCAATGGTCAGGCTTCCCTTGTCCGCCCCGAAAATAGCCGCACCGTTTTTGCTCCACTGGTAGGTGAACGGTGGGGTGCCAGTCGCGACGACCGTAAACGTGGACGTCGATCCGGCGATAACGGTTTGGCTGATAGGCTGCGTGCTGATGGCTGCGGGAACGTTGACCGTCAGCACAGCGGCATTGCTGGTCGTGTTGCCGGCCAAGTTTGTAATGACGACGGTATAGCTGCCCGCGTCGGTCGAGCGCACACCGCTCAGGCTCAACGCTCCATTAGTCGCGCCAGTAAGGGTCGCGCCGTCCTTGCGCCACTGATAGGAGAACGGCGCAGTGCCAGTGGCACTGACGGCAAAAGTGGCTGACGCCCCGATAGTGACCGACTGCCCGCTGGGCTGCAGTAAAATCACTGGGGGCGCATTGAGCATGATCGCCGCAACATTGCTCGTGACGAGTCCTGCGCTGTTGCTGACGGTGACGGTGTAGTTGCCGGTGCTCGTGCTTTGCGCGCTATTTAACGTGAGCGTCGCGCTGGTCGCGCCGCTAATTGCTGCCCCGTCCTTTTTCCACTGATAAGAAAAGGGTCCGGTCGCATAGGCAGTTACTTGCAGGACGGCGGGCTGGCCGAGATTCACCGACTGCGGCTGCGGTTGTTGCGCAAGCGCGGGCGGGCCATCGGCCGTGGTGAAGATCTGCCCTTTCTCGCCCACCAAAACGATGCGCCCCTTGCCCTCGGCCCCACCGCGCAATGATCCCGCCAACGCGGGACCAAGCACCTTCTCGTTCCACACGACTCCGTCACTGGAATAGCGGAATTTCGGTTGAGTGTTGTGGAGCGGAAACACCAAGGCAGTGCTGCCTTGACCCACCGAAGTCAGTTTGAGCGGCGCATAAGTATTATCAAAATAAGTACCGCTAACAATGCTCCAACTATTACCGTTATCGGAGGTCCAAAGGATCCGGCCGCTCTTGTCTCCGTAAGCCCAGGAAGTCATCACCGTCCACTTGCCATTTAAGACGGTTAGACCAGATCCTCCCGTGTCTTTAAAAAATGATACGCCGTTGGCGTTCGTGTTCGCATCGGTCAACGACTTGTCCTGCCAATTCATACCGTCTGCGCTGAGCAGCGCCGTGCCGCTGTCGCCGACAGCGAGAAACGAAGAACCGTTGAACTGCACGTCCCATAGATTCTTTCGACTCACGAGTTGTACGACGGTCCACTGTAAACCGTCCGCAGATGACCAAATGATTCCTTTTTCACCCACTGCGACGAACCTTCCATTGCCGTAGGCCACTCCATATAAGGTTTCGTTTCGCGAAGGGGAGGCATTGGTCCAGTTTACGCCATCAATTGAGGTGTAGATGGCACTGCCCCATGCTTGTTGGTTAAAGTTGTAGATTATTCCGACCGCCACAAAGCGGCTGGCACTGGCGGCGATTGCGTTGCCGATGAACGTGGAATTTCCGGAAGTACTTCGGCTCCAGATCTTGCCATCCGCCGACGAAGCGGAAACATAATCACCGATCGCCACAAACTTGCCCAACCCGAAACAAATTGCCTTCAAATTCTCAGTTAGCCCGGGGGTATTGATCCGATCCCACGCATCGAGTGGATCCCGCACCGTGATGTTGAATGTCTGACGGGTTTCTCCGCCGAAAATGTCGAAGGCGCGAACCGACACTGGAAATGCCCCGCCCTTCGACCACTGGTAACTCAATTTGGCACCAGTGGTGTAGACGGGAATGCCGTCGCCCATGTCCCATTGATAGAGGACGGTATCCCCATCCGGATCGCTGCTCGTGGCCGTGAGGTTGACGGCAGCTCGAGCAAAGCCGGTGGCCTCGGTCCCCACGCTTTGCAGCGTCGGTGGGCGGTTGGCGGGGCGATCACCCAGCGCAATGGCCACGTCGATCCAATCGCCTTGAGCAGAGCTGCCAGTTTGGAGCGGGGTCAGCCGGATTTTGTAAGTCGGATCATAGAATGATTGCCCCACCACCAGCGCGCTGTCGTTCATTCCGCCGGGAGAGCCGGGGGTCATGTCGAGCAGGTAGGTGCCGGGCGCACCTGCTTGAGTGAAGCTCGGCAATTTGTTCCAGTGGATCAGGACGCCGTTGATGACTCCCTTGGCATAAGCAGAGAGATCCGACGCGACATCGCGGCGGTATTCGAGCCAGTAATCGTAGGCGCTGCCGGCGTCGATTTTTAGGGCCACGGTGTTAGTCCCGATTGTCGCATCGTGGCGGTAAAGACGATACTGTCCCGTCACGCCTATCGTCTGGACGTTCTCGTCCGTGATGTAATTCAGGGCGCGTTTTTTCGGCACACTGAAGTGGCCGGAAGTTGTGTTGTCGGACTCACCCATGACATCGAACGGATCTCCGTATTCGACATGCTCGGCAGGCTGGATGGGGGAACTACCCGTAGGTTTCCAAGCGTGGCCGTGCCGTAAGCCAAGGTTGTGGCCGAGCTCATGGGCAATAACACTTGGGCTCACCGAACCGTTGAGGCAGAGACGCCTTCCCGAGACGGAAGCTATTCCTTCAAACTTGAAACTACTCAATCTCGTACACAGAACCACGACGTGTTGGTAGCGGTCAGGGTTGTAGGCCCCCGAATTTCCATTCGCGGCATCATATTGGCGCGCCAGAACTGTCGCCTCGTCATGGAGTGGCAGCCAGGAGTCGGGATCGGCGTTGTAAAAAGACTTCGATTTGGCGGAGCGCAGGACCGTCTGCAGGATCGTGGTCTTGAACGAGGTTCGCTGGGCGGACTGGACGCGGTGGTAGCGGTCGGCTTCAGCCATGGAAGTGGTGATGGCCTGATCGGTAAACGCCGCTCCGGGGGCATCCGCAAAATCGATCTTCAGGAAAAGCAACGTGCGCTCACCAAAAACAGAGGACAACTGCTGCTCGGCCGCAGTCTGTCGCGTCCCCCACGTAGTCAACTCGTCCACCGAGGAAAATTGCTGCACCGCGTCGCCGACGTAGGCTTGCACTTGCCGGGCGGTGTCGAGCCCCGGAGACTCCTCCGTATCCGGCAGTCGATACGGTTCCGCAGCGAGCGCGAGTTGGTCGTCGATCGCAATGCCGTGCGTCGGCAGTTTCGCTTGCGAGACCGTTCTCACCCGCGCGCCGTAGGTGTGAACCGTCAAGCGCCGACCGCCGACGGTCGCAAACCGCTCGACTGTTCCGGTGTCCCGGCCGCATACGGCAATCACCTCAAACTGGCTGAAGGTATCCACGA
>SYGN01000007.1 GCA_005799525.1 Opitutaceae bacterium
AGTCGAAAACTCAAATGACGTTGGTGAAAACTATCCCGGTCAGCGGGTGGGCGCGGGCAGCGAGCGCGTGAGGAAGGCGCGGATACGGGCGCGGACTTCAGGTGTGTCGAAGGCTTTGCCGCTGTGGCCGGCACCCGCGAGGACGTGAAATTCCGAAGGCACGCCGACTTCGCGGAGGCGGGCGTGGAGGCGTTCGCTTTGCACGAGGGGGACCTGGTCGTCTTGATCGCCGTGGATGATCAGGAACGGCGGATCGTCTTTGGTGATGTTGTGCAGCGGGCTGACTTGGCGGGCGCGGTCGGCGCGGTCGCGGACGATGCCGCCGAGGAGTTTCGCGCCGTTGGAGGTGGCGAGGTCGGCGTCGGTTTTGCCGGGGCCGGGGACGTTGACGGGCATCGTGAGCATGTCGCTCGCGCCGTAGAAATCGATGACGGCACGGACGCGGCTGGAGACAGTTTCTCCGGTGGCGGCGGGTGCGGTACCGACGATACTCGCGAGGTTGCCGCCCGAGGAGCCGCCGGAAATGGCGAAGCGCTCGGGGTCGAGGCCGTAGGTGGCTGCGTGGGTGCGGAGCCAGCGGATTGCGGCGCGGGCGTCGTCGATTTGCGCGGGCCACTGGGCGGCCCAGCTCAGGCGATAGTTGAGACTCACGACGGCATAGCCTTCGGCGGCGAGCCACGTGAGCGGGCAATTTTCTTTGGAACCGTTTTTCCAGCCGCCGCCGTGCGTCCAGAGAACGACGGGGAGCGGCTGGGCGGGGGTGGCGGTGGGGAGATAGAGATCGAGGAGGAGTGCGCCGGTGGCGGGGCGGCTGTATTCACGATTCGCGATACGCTTGACGCCGGCGGGGAGGGCGGGGCGGACATCGCCGGCGGGGCGAAGGTTGGTCCCCGGGGTTTTCGTGAGGGCATCGCCGAGGTCGGCGCGGGCGGCGGCGACTTCGGCCTGAAGGCGTGCGACGATGGCGGGGTAGGCGGCGGCGACGTTGCGTAGTTCGGACGGGTCCGTGGCGAGGTTGTAGAGAGCGAGTTCGGTTTTTTCGACGCGGTAGCCGTGGCGGCTGGCGATGCCGCGGATGCCGGAGAGCTCGATGGATTCGGGTTTCATCTTACCGTAATTGGAGGGCTTGCCGGCCAGGCCGCGCTCGGCGGCGACGACGAGGTAGTCGTGCGGCACGTGGAGTTTCCATTCGCCGCGGCGGACGGCGTGGAGCTCTTCGCCGGAGTAGAACCAAAAGTCGTCGCGGCCTTTCGCGCCGGGTTGGCCGAGGAGGAGTGGCGTCAGGTCGGTGCCGTCGCGTTTCACGTCGGTGAGCGTTGCGCCGGCGAGGGCGGCGAAGGTCACGTGCAAATCCATGGTGGCAAACGGGGCATCGCCGACGCGTGCGGCGGGGACTTTGCCCGGCCAACGGACCAGACAGGGCACGCGCATGCCGCCCTCGAACGTGGTGAGTTTGCCCTCGCGGAGAGGTCCCGCGGAGCCGGCGTGTTCGCCGTAGGAGAGGAAAGGGCCATTGTCGGAGCTGAAAACGACGAGCGTGTTGTCGTCGAGGCCGAGGCGTTTGAGGGTGGCCATGATTTGGCCGATGGACCAATCGAGTTCCTGGACGACATCGCCGTAGAGGCCGCGCTGGCTGGTGCCCTTAAATTTTTCGGAGGCGAAGATGGGGACATGCGGCATGATGTGCGGCACGTAGAGGAAAAACGGTTTGGCGCGGTTACGCTCGATGAACGACACGGCGCCTTCGGTGAGGCGGCGGGTGAACTGTGATTGGTCGGGATCGAGCTCGATGATCTCTTCGTTGGCGTAGAGTGGCAGCGAGGGGATGCCCGGGGTGGTGGGATGGAGGGGGCCGTTGTCGTTGGAGTAGGGGATGCCGAGCCACTCGTCGAAGCCGCGGCGCGTGGGGAGAAATTGCGGATGATGGCCGAGGTGCCACTTGCCGAAAATCGCAGTCGCGTAACCGCGGTCTTTGAAGACTTGCGGGAGGAGTTTTTCGTTGGAGTGAAGACCGGTGGGGCTCGTGTGGTTGAGGGCGCCACTCATGCTGACGCGGTTGGCGTAGCTACCCGTCATGAGTGCGGCGCGGGAGGCGGTGCAGACGGATTGGGACACATAGAAACTGGTGAAGCGCGTGCCCTCGGTGGCGAGGCGATCGATGTGCGGCGTCTTGATATCTTTGGCTCCGTAGCAACCGAGATCGCCGTAGCCGAGGTCATCGGCGTAGATAAAAATAATGTTCGGTGGCGGCGCTGGGGGCGTGGCGGCGAGCAGTGCGGGGGTCGCGGCGATGACCGTGAGGGCGAGCAGAACGCCGAGTTGGCAGGCGAGACGGCAAAGAGAAAGGGGTGGCTTCATGGGCTGAACGTAGAAACCGGCGCGGCTTAGGCGAGCGTCCAGTGGGCGCAAAACGATATGCGATTACCGAGGTCCGGAGTGGGGGTCGAAATAGGTGCGAGGCAGGAAGATTTCCGGGAATGTCTCCAGGCCACCTGAGCGTGGTGAGCGGATCGGAAATTTCCCTGCTCTTAATTTTTCTGCCCTCAATCCGCTGCGTGGGGCCGCACCTTATCGAGGTGTGCCGACGGTAGAGGGATGAGTCGCTGTCGCTACGACGCGCGGCTGGCGCAAAAAAAAGGCCGGAGGGGCGGCCGGTTAAACGTTAAGCGTTGAGCATGGCGGTTGCGCCCATCACGTTCGGGCGATGATCGGTCTCCACGAAGGCAAGGGCTCGCCCCTCAAGAAAAAGCCCGCTGAGCGCGTGTTCTCGCTACGCATGAACGTGGTCGCGTGCCGGCCGGTGATCTGGCGCCGTCTCGTGGTGCGCGAGTCGATGTGGCTCTCGCGGCTGCACGACACGATCCAAGTCGCGTTCGATTGGTTCGATTACCAGACGCATGCGTTCAATCTCGATGACCTCCGGTTTGGCAATCCGCTCAAGCGCGACGAACTGATGATTGAGGATGACCGTGATGTGACGCTCGCCGACCTCGATCTCGAACACCGGGGTCTGTTCTCCTACGGATATCATTTTGGCGAGGGCTGGCAGATCGAAATCCAGGTCGAGAAGATCGGGCCATTCGAAAAAGGTGTGTTCTGTCCGGTGTGCATCGGCGGTGAACGCGCGGGGCCACCGGAAGATTGCGGCGGGATCGAGGCCTTTCACGACATGCTCGCCTGTATCAAGGAGCCGCACACTGAGCTGGGCCGCGAGTGGATCGAGTGGCTCGGCGCCGACTACAAGCCCGAGGCCTGCGATCTGGAAAAAATCAACAAGGCGCTGAAGAAGCTGGGCAAGTGAGGGCGTGGGTGCGGGCCCCCCACCGCCCGCCGCCAGCTCAGCGGGGCGTGCCAGCGGGAGCGGCGGCGAAGCTCGTGATCGTGTGCCACTCGAAGACCTCCTGCAGCAGCGCACGCTCCGCCTTCATGACGACGCGTTCGAGCGCGCCCCACGTCTGCACGAGGCCAGCCTCCTTGTGCGCCGTCTCCAGCCGCACGCGCATTTCCTGACAGCGCGCCATGCGGCGGTGGAGATCGTGGATTGCGAAAAGGGCGATGAACCCGGTGGAAAACACCGGCAGCACCATGAGGCCGAATTCGTGGACCTACGAACAGAACCAGGTGTGCACGGCGAGGCCGGACGGAAGCGGCGGTTCCGGGTAGGCCGCCGCGAAACAGATCGCGAGCGTCGAGCTGAGAAAAAATCCTCCCCGCAAGCACAGCAGAAACGGCTTCGCCCGCGGTTCTTGCCGGGCGAAGTAGGCGAGCTGCCCTCCGATCCGCTCGGTGAGATAACGCTGTCGGAATTCGTCGAAACCCGCCGGATGCGCGCGGGCGGCGCGGCGGTGCAACACGTCGAGCGAGCGGTGCAGCGGTTCGATGCCGGCCCATTCGAAATCGTCGAACAATCGCAGCGCCCGCGGCAGCCCCCACGTCGCGAGTGCGCTCCGCGTGATCTCGGCGGTGAGGCGGCAGCGCATCCAGTCGTGGCGCAGCCGTCGCTGGAGGATCACGAACGCGACGCCCATCGCGACGAGCAGGCAAGCGAGCTGGCTCCACGGCAGGTCAAACCCGAGGGCGTGCGCGGCGGCGGCTGGGTGGAGGCGAGCACGAACAAGCCGACGGTGAGGCTTTGGAGCCGGTTAAAATGCGGTGCGCTGCGGGTGGCGGCGTGGTCCACCTTGCGGTGAAACTTGAGCATGAGCGCGCGATCCGGTGTCGCCTCCGGCCGCGCCGGTGCGGCCGGTGGCGCGGGCGGCAGTTGGTTGAAAAATGCGAGATAGCGATCGCCGGTTTGCAGTCGCACGAAATTTTCATGCCGGTCCTTTAGCGTGGTCGCGTCGATGATGACGAGGGGCCGGCCGAGGTTGCGCGCGTAGGTGACGATCTCCGCTGTGCCGCCCCGGCCGCGCGAGGGCTCGCCGTTCCAGAAGGTCAGGAGCAAATCGCAGTGGTTCGCCGTTTCCATCCCGCAGTCGAGGTAGGCATCGTCGCGGTGGGAGCGATCACCGATGACGCGCACATGCTCCGCCTCGCCGAGGAGCTCCTCGACCTGCCGCCACGCTTCGGGCGAAAAATCGGCGCGGAATTCCGCCGGCGGCAGCGGTAACACCGCTTCCCAGCCAATCCCGAGCTGGCGCGCGGTGCGGGCGAAAATCATGTGAGCACCCTCGGCAACTGACGAGAGACCGAGCCATTCGACGTCGGTCTGCGCGCGCAATTCGCCGGGCACCTGCTGGAGCACACGTTCGACGGCCGCAGGATCGGAGAGACACCGGTGACCGGTGAATCCTACGACGTGAAACACCGGCAATTGGGCAGAGGCAGTCGTGCGAATCGCGCGAGTCGAAGGGACGCACCAAGGTCCCAGCGGTCAACGGCGAAGCTCACGCAAATGGCGAACGCAAATTCTCTGGACCGCCGCCGGTCGCGCTGCCCTAAAGCACCGCACTGCTCGGTGCCGGCTTCCTGAACGGCAGCGCCTGATCGCGCTGCAGCTGATCCCGCACCAACCCTGAGACGAAGACAAACTCTTCGAGCGCTTTGCGAATACGGTCTACGGCGCGCTGGCCGAGGAGGTGCTGCGGGCTGTGGGGTCATTCCTGCCGACGTCCTCAGCCCGGCCAGACCTGACGGGTGAGATCCGCCGGGAGCACACGCTGCGCGTGAAAGCGCGGCGTTTCATTCCTCCAGGAGAATCACTTTGCCCCGGGGACGGTGCCGGCTTTCACGAGCACCATCTTCTCGGGGTCGAGGTGTTGCTTGATCGCGCCGTTGACCTGCGCTTTCGTGAGCGCGCCGATGCGGGTGGGATATTGGTCGATAAAGGAGAGTTCGAGATCGCGGTTGAGCGTGGCGAGGATGGTGCCGGCCATGCCGGACGTCGTAGAGAGGGCGACTTTGAAGGTGCCGGCGAGGCCGGTTTTGCGTTGGGCCAGTTCGTCGTCGGTGATCCCGTGCGTATGCCATTCGGTGAGTTGGCGTTTGGTGGAAGCGAGGCCTTTTGCGAGCATCTCGGGGGCGAAGTTGGCCGAGATGCGCCAGTCGCCGTCGACGAAGGTGTCGCCGGCCACGTAGGAGCCGATGCCGTAGGTGAGCCCTTCTTTGTCGCGGACGTTGGCCATGAGCCGGCCTGTGAAGCCGCTGCCGAGGGCGGCGGTGCCGACGCGGAGGGCGAGGGTGTCGTTATCGCCATAACGGAGACCGGTGACCTGGCCCCAAACCATTGAGATGTTGGTCTTTTCCGACATGAACACACTTTGGTCGCGCGCGGCGTCGACGTCGCCGGGCTTGGCCGGAGCGGGTGTGGGCGGACGCACGCCACCGGTCCAGCCAGCGAAGACTTTGGTAATTTCATTCTTGGCAGAGGCGGCATCGATGTCGCCGACTAGGACGAGACGGAAGGTGGCGGGGCCGTAGTATTTCGCGTGAAAGGCCTTCACCTCGTCGAGGGTGATTTTTTCCGCGCTCGCGAGGATTTCGGCAGAAGGGGCTTGGCGGTTGGGGTGGCCGACTGGATACACGGCACGGCTAAAGCTGTCGTCGGCCCGGAAGTCGGTCTCGTCGAGCTGGCGGCGGTAGTTGCCCGCGAACTGTTTCTTGAGCTTGGCGAATTCCTCGGGAGAAAATGCGGGCGAGCGGAGTTGTTCGGCGATGAGGCCGAGGACGAGCGGGAGATCGGCGCGGAGGAACCGCGCGCTGATGTTGAGCGCGCTCGGGCCGGTGCTGAAGGAGATCGTCGCACCCGCGCTGCCGAGGAGTTGGGCGATCGCGAATTTGTCCTGCTTGGTCGTGCCTCGGTCCAACATGCCGCCGGTGAGGTCGGCGAGAGCGGGGCTAGTGTCGGGGCTGAGGGCGTCGCCGGCGGCGAGGGAGCCGCGGACGGTGATGACATCTTTCACGCCGGTTTTAAGAATGACGAGGTCGATGCCGCCGACTTTTTCGCGGACGGCATTTTTCGCTACTTGGGCGTGGCTTGCGAGGGTCGACCACGAGAGGAGCACGGAGGCGAGGAGAGCGGCCCGGGTGCGAGACGGGAAGACGGCGAGACGTGGAGCGCGGGAGAGGGGGAGGAATTTCATGGGAGCAGAGAGGAGTGGATTGAGTGTGGGGCGGGGTTTGCCCCTGCATGGGCAGGCCTAAAGCTAACCCATCATTTCGAGGGAGCTTTTATTTGGCGGCGGGCGGCGTGAGCGGGATGAACCAGCCGGTGACACTCTGGTTGAGGTCGAGGTAGAGGTTGGCGACGCGTGCCACTGCGGCCGTGGTGACTTTGGCCATGGCGGTGTCGAGGGTGTAGTAGAGCGTCCAATCGCCCGCGGCGATGTCTTCGTTGAGATTGCCGGCGATGGAGAAGTAGCCGTCGCGTTTGTAGGCGGTGGCGGCTTTGATTTTACCGAGCGCGGTCGCGACCTCGGCGGCGGTGACTCCGGCGGTTTTTACGCGGTCGATTTCTGCGAGGAGCGCTTTTTCGACCTGCTCGTGCGTGGCGCCGGGGGCGAGGTTGGCGTAAATATTGAGGAGCGAAGGATCGTGGAAGTAACCGGTGTTGGCGCTGACGTTGAGAGTGAGATTTTTGTCGGTGAGGGCGCGGTAGAAGCGGCTGGTTTTCCCGGAGGAGAGGATGCTCGCAAGGACGTTGAGGGCCGGAATATCGGCGTGGCGGGCGGCGGGAGTTTTGTAGGCGAGGCCGACGACGCCGAGTTCGCCGGCGCGGCGGATCGTGACGCGGCGCGGGCCGCTTTGCGCGGGCTCTTCGGTGTAAACCTGCGGGATGGGTTTCGGAGCGCGCGGGATGGCGCCGTAGTATTTTTTGACGAGCGCGAGTCCGGCGGCGGGATCGAAGTCGCCGACGATCGTGACGGTGGCGTTGTCGGGCCAGTAGAACGTGTCGTAGAACTCGCGGAGTTTTTCGATGGAGACTTTCTCGATGTCGGAGCGCCAGCCGATGGTGGAGTGGTGGTAAGGGTGGGCTTGGAAGGCGGCGGCGGTGATCTCTTTGTCGAGGGCCTGCTCGGGATCGTTTTCTCCGATTTCGAATTCGTTGCGCACGACGGTCATTTCGGGGCGACGGTCCTCTTCGCGGAGCCAGAGGTTGCGCATGCGGTCGGCTTCGATGGCGATGTAGCCCTCGAGGTGCTCGTTGCCGATTTCGGCGTAGTAATTGGTGCGGTCGAGGTAGGTCGTGGCATTGTAGTTGCCGCCGACGCGTTCGAGGAACTGGTCGCTGCTGGTGCCTTTGGTACGGTTAAAGGCGTCGGAGCCTTTGAACATCAGGTGCTCGAGGAGGTGGGTGGCGCCGGTGGTGCCGGTGACCTCGTTGCGGGAGCCGACGCGGTAGGTGACCATAAAGGTGACGACAGGGGCGGAGTGCTCGGGCAGGAGCAAAACGGCGAGCCCGTTGGCAGTGAGTTGGTATTCGGAGATGGCGCCGACGGTTTTGACGAAGGCGAAGCCGTCGGCTTTGACCGGTGCGGTGGCGGGCTTTTCGGCCGCACGAAGGCGGCTGGGCGGCAGGCTCAGGGCGAGCGCGACGGAAGCGAGGGCGAGCGTGACGAAGCGGGGGCGGAGGAGGGAGACGTGCATGCGGAGTGGAGACTGGTGGAGGGCAAGGTGCGGACAGTTGGCGGAAAGTCCAAGCGGTTAGCGACGAATGAACGGAGGGAGGACGGGAGCGGAGTGTGCGGGAATATTTCTGACCCCATTTTTCTGACGCAGAGGGCGGAGCGTGCCGGCGGAGTACGTGCGTGCCGGCCGGAGCGCGGAAATATTTGTCGGAAAAATAGAGTCAGAAAAATATCGGAGGAGACCGGCGTGCGGCGAAGCTGGGGGCGAGTGCGACCAGACGCGCGGGGGGGCGCGCGCGTCCCCCAGAGGGCGGTTGGGTCGCGGTGGTTAATCAAAGAACGGGAAAAGCCGTTTGAGGGCGGCGCGGTCGGGTTGGGTGCCGTATTCGCAGAGCTCGAAGGCTTCGGCGTGTTTCACCGTGGCGGCGTTGGCGCCGGGATACCACGCGGCGAGCTCTTTCGAGAAGCGGAGGGCGATGGCTTGGTAGCGGCGGGAGAAGTTTTCGCGGACCTGGCGCTGGCGTTCGCGCTGGCCGGCGGCGTCGGCGGGGTAAAGGGCAGCGGAACCGTTGGCACCCCCTTCGGCGAACTGCGAGACCATGACGGCGAGGGCGTCGAGTTTCTTTTCGATGACGGGGTCGATGGAGATGACGATGTCAGGCTTCGACGGGGCGGGCTTCAGGAAGCGGTCGGTGTAATACATGAAGACAGGATTTTTCTTCATCGCGGGCACGTCGGGGCAGAAGAACGGGACGGTGACCATAAAGGCGGCGTCTTGCACGAGGACGCCAGTGTAGCGGTGGTCGGGGTGGTAGTCGTTGGTGCGCGGGCCGAGGACGAGATCGGCGTTCCACGCGCGGATGAGGCGCGTGAGGGTGCGGCGGTTTTCGAGCGTGGGCTCGAGTTCGCCGTCGTGGTTGTCGAGCACGACGCCTTGGATACTCAAGATGCGGTGGGCCGCGACGACTTCGGCCTTGCGGCGGAGGGCGAGGGGGCCGCCGGCTTCGCGCCAGTGGCCGATATCGCCGTTGGTCACGGAGACGAGGAGCACGTGGTGGCCGGCGGCGGCCCAGCGCGCGGCGGTGCCGCCGAGTTGGAGTTCGCAGTCATCGGGATGGGCGCCGAAGGCGATGATGCGGAGTTTACCGTCGTTGGCGGGCGGCATCGTGATGCCGGGAATCGCGGCGCGGAGGGCGGGGGCGAGCGTGAGAAGCAGGGCGAGGCTCGCGATGATGGCGGAGGGGCGGGGGAGGAGGGAGGGACGTTTCATGGGGAAGGAGCGGGGAAGTGTGAGCGTCGAGTGTGGGCGGAAGCGAGGCGGACGCCAAGGGATTTGGTGGTGCCGGGCAGCGTACTCCCGCCTGCTCTGGCCGCGTCGGTTTGCACGGCCAGCGCGTCTTGCACACTGTGGTTGCGTTTCGGCACCGCCCGCAACGGCGCAGCGTCGCGCGCTCGGTACCATATGCCGTGATACGGAGCGCGGCTTTCTCCGGCTGCACGGCCCCGCCGGGGCCCGGGGCCACGCCACTTTGCCGGGCGATCTCCGCGTTTGACCCCGTGGCCGCTCCGCGAGCGGTTGGAGTTGATGGGGCGGATTTTCTCGTCGCGAAGACTGCGCGCAACACGACCGCGACGACCGCGATGGTGGCTGCGATCTAGGCCCACACTGGGACGCGGCGTCCCGCCGCCAGCGCTGAACCAACCAGCAACGGCCGCTCGTGTTCGCAGAACGCTCAAGGTTTTGTCCTCCGGAAACCGGTGGGGCGGTTTCGTCAGTTGAGTGTGGGATGTTTTCTCGTCGCGGTCGGCGTCGCGCTTAGGGCACTTCGTAAACTTCCACGAGGCTCACCCCGCTGCGGCCGGCGCTATCGACGATCTGCGCCGTGTAGGCACCGGGGTCGAGCGAGATGATCACGGCGGCATCCCGGCTGTTCTCGGGCAGGGCGAAGCCACCGACCAAGGCTGTGGCCGCGCGCAGCTCGGCGATGAGGGTGCCTTGGTGCCAATTGTCGTTCGCGATCACGATGCGGTTGTTCGCGTCGAAAATTTGAAGCACCGGGTCGGGGAGGGTGCCGGGCACGCCGAACGCCGCGAGGCCGGGGCCGACGCCGCGCACGACGAAGAGTTTGGCCCGCGCACCGGCGACCATGAACCCGGCGAAATGCGCGTCGCCGTCGGCGCCGGTGAGCGCGCGGCTGGAAATATTGATGAGCCGCGCGCCGAGCGTGAGACGATAGACGAGGATCATCGAATCGGTGCTGAGCGCGGCCTTGAACGCAGCGCCGTCCTGAAAGCCGTCTGTAGTGGAAAAATCATTATCATTGCCGACGAAGAGGAAAAAATCATCGGGCGCGGTGGGATCGAGCGCGGGGGCGAGGGCGAGGCTCTCCCATTTTTCGGCGAGCGTGTTGCTGTTGCTGGAAGAGCTGTTGTTCAGCCCGAATTTCAGGAGCTCAGCGTTGTCGTTGAGGTTGATCAGGACGGCGGACGTGGCGGGTGTGACGGACGCGGCGAGCACGCCGTTGGGGGCGACGGCGGTGCCGGTCGTGTCGAAGGCGGTGCCGGCGATATTCGTGGCGCCGGTGAGATCGTAGACGAGGATGGCGCGGTAGAGGGAGGCGGTCGAACTGGAGCCGCGGCCGTTGCCGTCGCGCGCGAGTACGAGAAACTGGCGGCTGCTGAGCACCGCGAGTTCACCGACGGAGGCGACCTGTTGCACGCCGGCTTGGGTGTAGAGGGGCAGCGGCAAGATCCACTCGCCCTTGAGTGTGGCGGCGGCGGGATTGGAAATGTCGTAGGCGAGGAGGCGCGCGTGGCGGCGCAGGTTGCTGCCACCGGAGCCGCCGTCCTGGCGCGTCGCGGACTGCATGAGCGCGTAGAGCGTGCGGCCGTCGATGGACGCGGCGAGGCCCTCGAAGCCCTGATTGTTTTCTCGACCCGTGGTGGGCTCGCTGGGTGAAGGGGCGGGTTGGCCCGCCGCAGGGTTGTCGGCTGAAAACGAGTCGCGGCCGCTGCGCTTCGGGATCAGGGCTTCGGGCGGACGGATCGCGCCGAGCAAGACCCCGGCGGCAGAGAAGCGGTGGAGGTAGGGGCCGTATTCATCGCTGATGAAGAACGAGCCGTCGGGCAGGAGGACGAGGCCCTCGGGGTCCACGGAGAGGCGACCGGTCGAGGCTTGCGGCAGCACGGGAAACCCAGGGCGGGTGCCGAGTCCCGCGGTGGTGGTCGCGGGATCGAGGGAGGTGAGGGCCGTGCCGTTCGACTCGGTGAGTTTTTTCGTGTCCGCGAGGGAAAGGCCGAGTTGGATTTGATTGGCGGCGCCGTTGGGTGCGGGGGTGAACGAGACGTCGAGGCGGTGGGTGCGCGGGGTGTAGTTGGTGGCGGCGCCCACGCGTGTGATACCCCGGTCGGGCTGCGCGTAGAGGGTCCCGGTGTAGGTGCCATCGGCCGCGCGGCGCCAGGTGCGCAGGTCGAGCGCGAGGCCCGAGAGCGAACCGAAGGTTTCACCGAACTTGTCCCGCTCCGCTGCGGGGATCCGGCCGACCCCAATGAGACCCTTGTGGGAAATCGTGGTGCCGCCGAGGGTGATCGTTTGGGCGGCCGCCCCGGGGCGGGCAAGGGAAAGGGCGGCGAGGCCGAGCATGGCGGCGAAGGAGGAGACGGAGTCGCGCATGGGGCGTGTTAACGCCCTCGGGGCGAACAAGTCGAATTGATTTCACTCATATTTTTGAGTTGCGTGTGTCCAGCACTGCCGAGAGATAAGCTTAGTTATGTTGCTCGATAAAGCCCAACGACAGCGCCGCGAAATTAAATATATCATCAGCGAAAATGTGGCTTTGGCGATTCGTAGCTATCTGTCCAATTATCTGGAAGCCGACGAGTTTGCGGCCGGCAAGCCGGACAATTCCTACCAAGTCCACACGCTCTATCTCGATTCCGACCATTTGGCGACCTATCGAGCGGCCAACGAAGGCGAGCGCAACCGCTTCAAGCTGCGGATTCGTTACTACGACGACAGTGATTTTTCGCCCGTTTGTTTCGAAATCAAACGGCGGATTAACGAGGGGATTGTGAAGCACCGCGCCCGGGTGCATCGCCATGCCGTGAGTCCGTTGCTGGCCGGTGAAAGCCCCGTGCCCGCACACCTCTTCAAGTGGAATCCGCAGCAATGGGAAGACCTGTTGGAGTTCTGGCGTTTGGTCGAGCGACTCCAGGCCGCGCCGCGCGCGCACAACGCCTACATGCGCGAGGCCTATGTCAATTCCGAGGCGACCGTGCGCGTGACGCTGGATCGCTCCGTGCGCATGGGGCCCGAGTTCGGGCTCGATCTGGGCACCGACTTGGCCGACGGCATCGAGGTATTTACCGGCACCGTGATCCTCGAGCTTAAATTTACCGACCGCATGCCGATGTGGATGATTGAGATGGTGCGGGGCTTCGAATTGAAGAGTTCGGGTGCCGCCAAATATGTCCAAGGCGTCGAACTTTTGGGCGAGCACAAGGTGGCCCGTCGTCTCTCCGGTTTTGAATGGGGCAATGCCGTTGTTTCCACCGCCACGAGTGCCCCGTGGCTTGATGCTTCCGCGTCCGTCCGTGGCGCACTAGGTCCCAATCGCACATGAATGCCCTCCTCCAAGGCGACCACGCCTCCGCCCCCACCAGTTTTCAAGCGCTGATCGTCGCCCTGACGCTGGCCTATCTCTTTGGTCAGATGATCGCCTGGGTTTATGTCTTTACGCACTCGGGTGTCTCCTATTCGCGCTCGTTTGTCGTCTCCTTGATTGTGCTGCCGGTGCTCGTGTCCCTCGTGCTGATCGTGATGTCGAATAATATCATCACGGCCTTCGGATTGATCGCGGTGTTTGCGGTGGTCCGATTCCGCAATGCACTGCGTGACACCTTGGACACCTGCTACGTGCTGGCCGTGATTATCCTCGGCACGGCGTGCGGGACTCAGAAATTTTCGTCGGCGATCGTCGGCGCAATCGCTCTCAGTGGCTTGTTCGTGTTTCTCTGGTCGACGGCATCCGGCACGCGCCACCGTTTCGATCTCATTCTGAATCTGCGTTGGACGCGGCCCGCCGCGGAATTGACGGAGGTGAGCCAGCTCCTCAGCCGCCACAGTCTGCGCGTGCACATTGCGAATCAACACTTCGGTAAAGGCGCAGAAGCCGCCAATCTTTCCTACCGGCTGCTGCTGCGTGATCCGGCGCGAGCCGCCGAACTTTTGAGCGAACTGTCTGAGGTGTCGGGCGTCGACCGTGTGTCGAGCGTGCAGGCCGCTGACGAATCCGAAATTTAACTCCATGGACCCACGTAATCTTTCGCCGATCCCCACGCCGCCGGCCCAACGCTGGCGCGAAGTCCGTTTGCTTTACCTGCCGCGGGCGATGTTCATCGCCGCTTCGCTGCTCGTCGCGTGGATGTGGAGCGACGCGGTGGTCCCGTCCGCCATCGTGGCGGAAGCGTCCATCGTCGGAGCGGACTTGCGCGCGAATCAGGCCGGGGTCATCGCGAGTTTCAAAGTTTCACTCGGCCAAACGGTGCGAGCCGGTGAGGTGATCGGACATGTGGCCGCCGCCAATCCGCGGTTGCTCGACTCGACGCTCGCCGTGATCCGGGCCGAAGTCGGCATGTTGGCGGTCAGTATGGTTGGCGCGACGGATCGGCAACGGGTCGCGCTGGAATTTGAGCGGATGCAACTTGACTGGATGAACCATCGGGTGGAGCGCGCCGCCCTGCAAGGGCAGTTACAGCAAGCCGAGTCGGATTTGGCGCGCGCCGAACCGCTGCATCGTGCGCGTTTGATCACCGAGGAAATCTATGCGCAATTGAAGATTGCGCGGGGTAGCTTGGTCGCCCAGCTAGAAGAAAAAAACCAACTGATCGTGCGGCTCGAGCCAGTGTTGAAAGGCATGGTTGCGGCGGATCCGAAGGCGGCGGGGTTGTCGGGCGAGTCCGCCCTGGCGGCGGCGATCAAAGTGCAGGAGGCCAAACTGCGGCTCGCGGAGGACGAGCTTTCGCCGGTACCGCTGATCGCGCCGATCGACGGAGTGGTCGGACTCATGCTGCGGCGTGCGGGTGAAACCGTCGTGGCGGGGGAAGTCATCTTGCGGGTCACGGCCATCAAACCGGAGCGCGTCACGGGGTATTTGCGGCAGCCTTTGACCATCGACCCGAAGCCGGGGATGGCTGCGGAAATTCGTACGCGCACCAAGCCCGTGCAAGTGGCGGCGACGACCATCACGCACGTCAGCGCCACGTTGGAGGCCATTTCACCGACCGTGCTCGCCGCCATGCGGCTCCCGCCGGTGCCGGCACCGGAGACGGCACTGCGCGTGGATTTTGCACTTCCCGCCGGCCTCGCCCTGCGCCCCGGCGAACATGTCGACGTGGTGATTCACTGAGGCAGCGAGGGGTGCGGCGACAAGAATGTCGCGGTTCCGTCGGAGGGGCGACATTCGTGTCGCTCATTCTCTCGTGCTACTTACGGCACCTCGTAAATTTCGAACAGGATGACTCCGCTCGCGCCGGCCTTGCCGGTGATTTGCGCGGTGTAAGGTCCCTCGGCGAGCGTGAGCAACAGGACGGCGTCCTTGCTATCAGAGGGCAGGGCGAATCCACCCACGGCCGCGGTGGCGGCGGCGACTTCGATCGCCGTGGCACCCGGGCTACCGCGGGTACTCCAGTCATCATTGGTCGCCACCTGCACGCTCGCCTTGTCGAATAGCGTGAGCACGGGGTCGGCCAAAGTGCCCGCCACGCCGAACCCGCCGAGCGTGGGGCCGATGGCACGGATGAGGAGACGTTTGGGTCCGGGGCCGCGCACCACGACACCGCCGATCAACACCTCGTCGCCGCCACGCACAAGGCCACGGGTTGAGAGGTTGAGCGTGCGGCCGATCCCGGGGTCGATCTCATAGAGCTCCGCCAAACCGACGCCGGTGCCGGTCGTGGCGCTGGAAATTTGCAGCGTGAATTGTCCCGCCGGGAGGCGGGCGAGGAGGGCGGCGTCTTTGCTGCCTTTCGCGAACGGGAATGCGCCGACGAACTTGGTCAGATCGGCAATGTCGTCGGCGTCCGGGCCGGTTTCCCACGCGCTGTTGCGGGCGAGTTCGCGACCACGCGAGTCGAGGATGCGCAGCACCGGTTGCGCGAGCGCTCCGGCGACGCCGAAACCGGTCAGGGCGGGGCCGACGGCGCGCGCTAGGTATTGCTTGCCGGCGGTGTCGTTCACGACGACGCCGACAATCAGGATATTTTCATCCGAGCCGATGAAACCGCGGCTGGATAAGTTCGCGAGGCGCGGCCGCGGGGCGAGCATAGAGGATCGCGCGCCGCTCACCGCGGAACTCCACGTCGTCGCGGGCCCGTCCGTAGTGGTGAAATTGGGACGATAGCTGCGGGCCTGGAGATCGGCGGTGGCCGGGACGGTCACGCCGGTGGAGGACAGGCGCACTGCGTGGGCCAAGAGGCCACCAAAGGCGCGCGGGTCGGTGCCATCGGTGGTGTAGGCGAGCTGGGTGCCCGGGGCCGGCGTTACCACGAGGGTGCCGGCACCGGCGACGACGGTCGGGGCTGCCGCGAAATGATCATCAATCCAGAGGGCGCGACGGGCCAGCCAAGATTTCAGCGTATCAATTTCACCCTGCCAACCGCCGCCGAAGCGGGGTGCGTTATCCGGCCAGCGGGCGGCGTCGCGAGCGGCGGCCGCGGGGCCGATTTGGGCGGCCAGCGAATCGACGAGCGTGGCGAGACTTGTCGCGGAGAGCTCCGTGCGGCGCAGAAGTTGCCAGCGGTCTACCCACGCCTGCAGGAACTCTGGGTCTTGCGCGAGGAGGCCCCACCAACCGTAGTTCCAGAAATCGGTGGCTCCGTTGTCGCCCTGCCAGACTTCGTGGTTCTGCGACCGCGGATCACCGCCGCCCAAGGCTCGGTCAAAATCCCAGACTGGACCGGCCTGGAGGCGGCCTTCGCGATCCTTGGTCATGTAGGTGCTGCGGACCAGACCATCGACGTTCATCCCGAGGACGTTCATGATGTGATGGTCGACCCAAGACGCGCGGTCGATGTAGTCGAGGTGCGTGCGATCTTTCCACCCGGAGGCGAGATTGGCCGTCAGGGCATCGTCGAACTGTTGAAAATAATTACTGATATAGTCCCGTTGCGAGGGGTGCAAATCGGCGAGTTTGGGTTGGCTGACCCCGAGGGCGAAGGGCAGGCCGGGGAAGCCACGCCGCAGCTGGAAATGGAATTCGTTGCTGTCCGGCAGATCGAGTTTGAGGAGGTAGCCGCCGGTGATTTTTTTCGCGCCGAGGTCGTTCGGTGCGAGCTTCGCGAGGTCCACGCGCTTGCTGTCGATGCGCAACGACTCGGTCAGGATGTAGATGCCCACATAGTCGCTCTGATCGAGGTCGCCGCCATTGGCGTTGAAGAACAGTTCCACCATTTGGGTGCGCGGTGCCCATCGGCCGAGCCGCCTGCTTAGCTCGTAAATGAAGGCGTTGTTGAGAAACGTGCGGTCGTAATTCCAAGGACCGATCAGCGTCCAGTTCTCGAACGTGGGTAGGCCGCAGAGGGGCAGCGGGTTGTCACGGCCCAAAGTGTCATCGAGTCGCAGGGTAAAACTTTTCTTGGGGAACTCGGCGGAAGAGGCTCCGCGTACGTTGGTGGTGAGCGAGCTCAGCGCGGTCGGCGGTACAGTCATCGCCGTGTTGCCGGTGGCCGGACGAGGCCACGTGTAAATCCAGCCGGGGCGCAGGTTGTCACTTTTCACGAGAGGACCGGTGCCGTGGGTGTCGATCACCATCAACGGCAGTTCGCTGGAAAACGTATCGAGCCGCGCGCTACCAGTCGTGGCCAACCGCACATAGTGCGCGGTGGCAGGAAAGCCTGTGGCGAGATTGTCGGCACCGTAGATCATGGCCCGCACGATCGACGAAGCTGAAACCGTGATGGGCCCCGTGTAGATCGTCGCCGTCGGGCCGGGCTCCGGGACGGTGGCACCGGTCGTCGTGGGAGGTGCGATCACGTAGCGAATCCGCTGGCCCGCAGTCGCGCCGGACAGGGCGACCGTGATGGTGTCGGTGAACGGGCCGGACGGGCGCGAGAAGACCACGCGTTCAGTTAGCAGGACAGTATTCGGTCCGCCATTACGCGCATTGGGCGTCGGAGTGCGGAAAAAGCTCCGCGTCGATCCCTCGCCGGAGCCGGTGGGCTGGGTCACGCCGTAGGACACGTCGACCAATTGCGGGGGATACGCGGGGGCAAACTCGGTGGCGGCGGTGGTGCCGTCCGGTTTGATGAGGGCGAGGTAGCCGCCCTCGGCGCTCAGGGCGAAATTGGTGTGCAGGGGCTTCGCAGGATCGCGGCGATTTTCGTTCGAGGCCCAGACGATCAGGTAACCGCCTGCGGGCAGCGTCACGGCGGGAAATTGCCATTTCGTTTTGAGCGCTGCGTTGTCGGTGAGATACCAACCGGCGAGGTTGGCAGGCGTGGCGTCCGGATTGAACAACTCGATCCAGTCTGAGAACGCGCCGTCGTTGTCGGCGTTGGTCTTCGTGTTGGCCGCGAGAAATTCGGTGATGATGGGATCGGCGCGCGTGGCGCTGGGAAAACCGAGGGCGAGGGCGAGCGGGAGCATGGTCCATGGGGGTAGCGTGGCGTGACTCATATTGGCGTGAATCGAACAGTGCCCCGTCGCGCACGCAATTCCGCAATCGGGGTGATCGCGGGCCCGGTTCATTCGCGTTGGGTCCGATTCTGGGCGCCTTGCTTTGCTTGGTTTGAACGGTGGGGTCGAGCAAGCTCGCGAGCGCGGGAATTCGCGAGCAAGCTCGCTCCCGCAAAGTCTCGCAAAGCCGCAGCC
>SYGN01000338.1 GCA_005799525.1 Opitutaceae bacterium
CCGTCGTAGGAACAGCGCGCCCACATGTCGGTGAAGAAGAGGGTGGTGAGGCCGCGGGGGTGGCCGCCGAGTCCGCCGATTTCGTGGGCGGCGAGCGGGGAATGTTCAGGCGTGAACGAGGAGGACGACACGGAGTGGGAACTCATGTTGGCGCGGGATTGTGGGGAGGGCGTGCAGGAGGGCAAAGGGAATCATGACGCGGTGCGCGCGACGGGATGGGCTCTGGGGTCTCGGGGTTTGGGGGCTGGGGTTTTGGGTGGTTGGGGGGTTGGGTGGTGGGTGGGCGAGCGCGGTGGGTCGGGGAAGCAAGGGCTGGAATGGCAGGCGTAAAGCGAGCCCACACGCTGAGGAGCCCACTCGCTGGCGCTCGCGGCTACGGGCGGAGTCCACTCGCTGGGGCTTGCGGCTACGGGGCCGGGTGGGCTTTGGCCCAAGTGGTGTAGTGGTCGAGGGTGCGCTTTGGGCCGGTGCTGAACCAACCGTAGCCGTTGCGGCGCTCGGCGGAGATTTCGTTGACGTCGTCGTGGATCGTGAGGTCGCGGTCGCCGAAGAGCGGTCGGTCGGTGCCGATCTCGGCGTAGCGGGGCCAGAGCGGGCCGGCGCCGGGGGACGAGAGGAGTTTTCGGCCCGTGCCGTCGGGGGCGGGTTTGAACACGACGTCGCGGAGGAGCGTTTTTTGGAACCACGCGGCGGCGGCGTGGACGGCGGTGACGACGGCGGGGCTGGGGTCGGGGAGCGCCAGTAACAAGAGGGCGATACCGGCGCTTTCGCCGGTGGATTGGGAGGCCATTTCGTAGTTGCGGCCGCCGGCCGGGGCGAGCGTGAGGATGTCGACCTGTTGGCACCAAGCGGTGCGGCGGCCCTTGACCGTGATCTGGCTCGCGAGGATGCAGCCGAGGGCGCGGGTGGCGCTGGCGGAGGCGCGGGTGCGAAGTTCAGCGGGGACGAAGGAGAATTCGTGGAGGCCAGCGGCGACAGCGCGCAGGAGGGTGAGGACGTTGATGAGGGCACCGTCGTTGAACGTGATCGCGTCGTGGTAGCCACCTTCGAGGGGGAAGACCTGGGGCCAGCCGCCGTTGGGGTATTGGGCTGTCAGGAGATAGTCGATACCGCGGGTGAACGTCGTGCTCCAACTGTCGGCGCGGCCGTGGGTGGGGGTGGCGGTGAGGGCTTTGGCGAGAAAGCGGAGCTGGGTGATGGTGGCGTCGTTGTCGATGGCACCGACGTAGCCGGCCTCGTAACCATGACGTTCGCCGGGGCGACGCGGGGCGGTGTTTTGATGCGTGTTTTTGCTCCAACCGCCGGCGGGGGTTTGGAACGAGACGAGGCAGTCGGCGATGAGGGCAGCTTCAGGGGCGGACCAGAAAGCGGCGGGTTGGGTGAGCGCTACGGCGCGGCCTTGGGCGGGACGAGCGGGGCGGTGAGGCCGGCGGCTTTCATTTCGTCGGCCAAGGTGGCGCGATCGATGGCGAACATGGTGCGTGACTGGGCGAGATAGCGGTGCCACGCGGGCTGTTCGGCGGCAGGGAGGGCGTTGATGCGATCGGCGGTCAGCGGAAGCGCGGGGATGTTGGTGCCGACGACGGCAGCCGACATGAACGCGGAATAGGCGACGAGGGCAGCGACGAAGAGGGAACGAAACGAAGTCAACATAGCGAAGAAGTGGCTTGCGGCGGGAGACGTGTGGCGGAGGGTGGCGTTGCGATCAAACGCTGCGCGTGAATGGCGCACTCGAAGCGGCGCAAAAAAATGTCACGTCATACGTGACAAGTGATTTCGAAATTTTCTGAGAGGAACAATCCAGAGTAGTCCTAGCTCGAGTGAGGCGCTTGCTCGGGCGTGCGAGCGGACTCGGTCCACGCTTTGGCGGCGGGGCTGCGCAGGACGAAGAGTTGCCACAGGCCGAAGAGGACGCCGAAGGAAATGGTCACCGCGAGGAAGGCCAAGCGGTCGCGGCCGAGGGAATTATTATTTTGATCCACGGTCCAAAAGATGGTGGCACCGGCGACCCCGAGTGTGGCGATAATGCAGAAGATACTCCACGCGATGCCGGCTTTGCGGGCGCAGTCGCGGCGAAACACGATGCCGAGACCGATGCCGACCATGGCCAAATCCCAAACGATCGGAAAGAGCAGGCCGAAGGGGTCCGGACGGGGAGTCAGCCGTACCAAGGCGATGGTGCCGATGGTCACGAAGAGCGCGCCAGCGGACAGCGTGCAGAGGGGGAGTTTTTTCATCGGGCCGACGAGCTCAAGGGCCGTGACCGCGGTGAGAATGGGGGGCGAGTGTCGAGGGGGCGGTTGAACGTTATTTTTGAACGAAAATCACCCGGCCATTCTCGGCTGGGTTCAGTGCCATGCGCGGAGGGTGGAGGTGGCTCGGGGAGGACCTCCGCGCTAGAGATCAAGCGGCGATGAGGCCTTTGCGGATGGCGAAGCGGACGAGGTCGGTCTGCGTCTGGAGGCGGAGTTTGCGCAGGAGATTGGTGCGATGGGTCTCGGCGGTGCGGGGGCTGATGAGGAGTTTTCGGCGACCTCGGGGTTGCTGTGGCCCTCGGCGGCGAGTGGGAGGACCGGGCGTTCGCGTTGAGTGAGGGCGGAGAGTGGATCCGCGTCGGTGGGCTTCGCGATCAAGGCGTTGATGGCCCACTCGGACAACGTCGCGCTGAATCTCTGCCGATCGGTGCTGATTTTGCCTAAAATGGGAGCACCGCAGTTCCAGCCGGGGGCAGCAACGGTCTGGGGCTTGGTCGGATGGAGTCCGGCGAAGGCGGGAGCGTTGAGCGCGACGCAGAGTGAGAGGGAAGCGGCGGCGGTCGTGATGAGGCGAAGGGATTTCATGGGGAGTCGGAGCAGGCGAGGAGCACGCAACATCATGGGAAAAGCGTCGCAGCGATTGCGCTGCGGACCGGGATGTGCGGGAATTCGGAAAGACACTCACGCCTCGCATGCCCCCTGCCGAACCCTACCTGCTGCCGCCGGTGACTTGCGAGCGCTTGGCCGCGCTCGGTGCGCGGGCAGGCGGGACGGTCGAGGGGAGAGGCGCGGACGGGGTGTTGCGAGTTGAGTATGCGCTGCCGGTGCACGCGACGAACGAGGTGCGGGAATTTTTTCGACCCAGGGCAACCGCCGAGAGTGAACCGGACTTCGTCGCGCGGCTGCCGGGCGGGCGCGTGTTTGGCTCGGGTAACGTGTTATCGGCGGACGGGCGTGCGATTGCGCGAGATGTGTCGTGGGATTTTGGCAAGGCGTTTGAGGAACACTGGCTGTTGTCTTATAAAAAAATCCGGCGGCCCGTGCCGCTCGGTGGCACGGTTGCGGTGGTGGCGACGACGCTGGGGGCGGGCTATAGTCACTGGCTGCTCGAGGAGTGGCCGCGGCTGTTGGCACTCGGGCCGAGTGCGGGAGGGGCGGGGAAAATGATCGCGCATGCGAGGCAGCCGTATGCGCGCGCGGCGCTGGCGTTGCACGGATGGCAGGGCGAGGTGATCGAGCCGGGGCGCCATGCGCACTACATCTGCGAGCAGCTCGTGGTGCCGAGTGTACCGGGGAGCGAGGGTCGGCCGACGCCGGAGGTGGTGGCGCGGGTGCGGGCAGGTGTGGCTTCGTGGCCCGATGCGGGCACGTCGCCGGGGGGCGAGCGGATTTACGTCACGCGGGAGCAGGCACGGCGTCGGCGGGTGGCCAACGAGGCGGAGTTGTGGGCGCAATTGGAGCGGCGGGGTTTCGTGAAGTTGCGGCTGGAAGAGCTGACCTGGCGCGAACAGATCCACGCGTTTCGGCGGGCGAAGGTGGTGGTCGCGCCGCACGGGGCGGGGCTGGCGAATCTGGTGTTTTGCGAGGCGGGGACGAGAGTCGTGGAGTTTTTTAACCGCGCCTACGTGAACGGGAACTTCTGGCGGCTGGCGGCCTTGCGAGGGCTCGACTATCGGCCGGTCGTGGCAGCGGGGGCGGAGCCGTTGGCGCAAATCGCGGCGCAAGGGCGCGGAGATATCCTGGCGGATGTGCCGGTGGTGTTGGCAACAATTTAGAGTAACGGGGAGTCGTTCGGATGGACGTCGCGCGGTCGAATGGGACCGCGCGTTCGTGGTCTAAAAACCGGTAGCCTGCCGCCGGGCCTCACAAATCGCCGCGTCTGCGGTAGCGTAGGCCTACATGGACCTAGTCTGTAGAGCCCACTTAGGGTCTTGAAGGCTCTATCAATTGAGTTGGAATAGGTGCACTCTGACGCCAGTTTATCCGCCCATGCCGCCATTTAGGTCCACTGATCGCGTTGATTTCCGAGCAGCGAACGAGTCGGATGCAACCGTCCGAGCAGCGGATTCGGATTATGGGCGAAATCGAATTTCTATCCGACGGTGCGGTGGCCTGACGCTGGTGGAGGTGATGGTTTCGATCACTCTGATGGCAACGGTGATGGTGGGGTTCATCGGCACGTTCGTGCAATCCCGTCGCGTCACGGAATCCAGTGTGCTCCACGCGGCGGGGACGAGTCTGATCTACGGGATTATCGAGCAGATCAAACAACTGGACTACGCGACGCTCCTGCCCAACTACGAGGTCGACCCGTTTGCGCCGGTCGCGACCACGCCGCCCTACCTGCGGGTGCGGATCAATCAGAACACGGTTGCGTGGATCAAGGTCGTGCACACGGCTGCGCCGGGGGCCGCGAAGGCTCCGACGACGACTCCCGCGGCCAGTGTCACGGCTGCGAGTGCAGGGGCGGTTCAGAATTTTCTAGGTTCCCTTCCGCTCTCGACGGTCACAGGTACTGCATCCCAACAAATTAACATGGATGTTTGGGTTTGGATCGATGAGATTCCCAGTGTGACCGATGACGTTTCGGAGGTGAAGAAAGTCACGGTGGTCTACACCTACAGTTACGTGGACGGGTCCGTCACGCGGACCGTACGTAATCGCGAAGTTTTCCTGCGAAGCCGCTTCGACCAATGAAGACTTCTCTCCTGCGCTCCCGTCGTTCCACCGGCTTCACGCTCGCGGAGGTCATGATCAGCATGACCATCGTATCCATGGTCATGGCGATGTGTATGAGCACGTTTCTGTTTGGCCTGCGTGCGATGTACAAGGATACCCAGCGCCTCGCGACGAATGCGAACCTGCGTAGTTTCATGGCGCAGATTTCCAAAGAGACCCTAGATGCGTCGTATTTTTGGCTCTGTAGCTGAATCTGTGGGTGGATTGGGCGGGTAAATCGTGATGTAGGGAGCAGCGCGAGGCGGACGCCGAGAACGACTAGGCACGGACTGGTCTTCGCCTCCGGCTCCGAACCA
>SYGN01000339.1 GCA_005799525.1 Opitutaceae bacterium
ACGTGGAGTTCAACCTCGTCTGGGACCGCGGCACTCACTTCGGCCTCCAAAGCGGCGGCCGCACCGAGAGCATTCTCATGTCGCTCCCGCCGCTCGTTCGCTGGGACTACGACCACCGCCCCGCGCCCGGCACCCCCGAGTCCCGCCTTCACGAAATCTTCCTCCAACCCCGCGACTGGGCCTCACTCTCCGACGCTCAGCTCTCCCCTCTCCACTCTCAGCTTCCGCCACCATGACTTCCCGCCAACGTTTCCTCGCCGCCCTCGCCTGCACGCCCCTCGAGCGCCCCCCGCTCTGGGTCATGCGCCAAGCCGGCCGCTACTTGCCCGAATATCGCGCGCTCAAGGCGAAGTCCTCTTTCCTTGAACTGGTGCGCACCCCCGCGCTCGCCGCCGAAGTGACGCTCCAACCGCTCCATCGCTTCCCCGGCCTCGACGCCGCGATTCTCTTCTCCGACATCCTCGTGATCCCCGAGGCTCTCGGCCAAGGCTACACGTTCCGCGACGGAGGCGGCATCGGGATGGATTTCCGGCTCGAAACCCGCGCGCAGATCGACGCGCTCAACCCCGCCGACGCCGTCCCGGAAAAACTCTCCTACGTCACCGTCGCACTGGCCCTCCTGCGGCGCGAACTCGCCGGCGAAAAAATGCTCCTCGGTTTCGGCGGTTCTCCCTGGACTCTCGCCACCTACATGGTCGAGGGCGGCAGCTCCGATGAATTCGAACGCATCAAACTCCTCTTTCACACCGACCGCGCCACCTTCGACGCCCTCCTCGAAAAACTCACCGCCGCATTGATCGCGTATTTCCGCGCGCAAATCGCCGCGGGTGCCGATGCGATTCAAATCTTCGACAGCTGGGGCGGCATCATCGCCGGCTCCGACTACGAAGCGGCCTCGCTCACGTGGATTCGCCACATCATCGCGGCACTCCCGGCCGATTTCCCGATCATTCTCTACGCCAAAGGCACCGCTCCGCACCTCACCGACCAAGCGTTCACCGGCGCGCGCGCCCTGAGCGTCGATTGGACCTGCGAACTCGCCATCGTCCGCCGCACCCTCCCCGCCAACGTCGCGCTCCAAGGAAATCTCGATCCCGTGCTGCTCAACACGAAGCCGGAGATCGTCCGCCGCGAAACCACCCGCCTCCTCGAATCGATGCGCGGCACCACCGGCCACATATTTAACCTCGGCCACGGCATCACTCCGCGCGCCACCATCGAAAATTTCCAAACCCTCGTCGATACCGTCACCCAGTTCCGATAAAGTGCCCATGTTGGCCAAACCGGTCGATCGCCCAGACCGCCGATTTCGGCGATGTTCCAACGCTAAACTTCGCGCTATTTAAGCGCGAAAATTCAGTCTGACGCGGCCCTTGACTCCCCTCCGACCGGACATAGCCTCGCGCCGTTTTATACGGCATGGCGCAAGACCTAAAAGACACTCTCCAGCTTCCCAAAACCGACTTCCCCATGCGCGCAGGTCTCGCGCAACGTGAGCCCGGTCGCGTCGCCCATTGGGAGAAAATGGGGCTCTATTCCGCGATCCAAGCCAAACGCGCCGACCGCCCCGCCTTCGTCCTCCACGACGGCCCACCCTTTACCAACGGCGACGTCCACATCGGCACCGCGCTCAACAAATCCCTCAAAGATTTCGTCAACCGCTACAAGACGATGCGCGGCTTCCGCACGCCCTTCGTCCCCGGGTGGGACTGCCACGGCCTGCCGATCGAGCAAAAGGTCTCGCGCGAAATCCGCGACGACAAGCTCACGCTGACGACCGCCGAAATGCGCGCCCGGTGCGACGCCTTTTCCGAGTTATGGATCGCAACCCAGACCGCCCAGTTCAAACGTCTCGGCGTGCTCGCCGACTGGCCGAACGAGTATAAAACCAAAGCCCCGGCCTTTGAAGCCGACATCGTCCGCACCTTCGCTGCCTTTGTTGCCAAGGGCCTCGTTTACCGCAGCAAGAAGCCCGTTTACTGGAGCATTCCTTTCGAGACCGCGCTCGCCGAAGCCGAGATCGAATACAAGGACCACGTCTCGATCGCCATCTGGGTGAAGTTCCGTGTGCCCACCAGCGAAGCGGAGAAATTCGCCCTTCCCGCCGACAAACCCCTCTTCGTCGTCATCTGGACCACCACACCTTGGACGATCCCCGCCAACCTCGCGATCGCGCTTCACCCCGAAGTGGACTACGTCGTCGCCGACCTCGGTGCCGAGCGCATCATCGTCGCACAAGCACTCGCCCCAGCGGTCATTGACACCGCCAAGAAAGCCAATCCCGCACTCGCTGCATTGGACCTTGGGCCTTGGTCATTGGTCATTCGCGGGCAAGCCTTGGAGGGCTTGGCTGCGCGCCATCCGTTCATCGACCGCGCCTCGCCCGTCGTCCTCGCCGATTACGTCACGACCGACAGCGGCACTGGTGCCGTCCACACCGCGCCGGGCCACGGCGCCGACGACTATCTTACCGGGCTCAACTACAAACTCGCAATCTGCTGTCCGGTCGGCGACGACGGTCGCTACCTCGACGACGGCCAAGTTCCCGCCGACCTCGTCGGCCTCAGCTGCCTCGAAACCGTCGAGGACCTCGCGGCGAAGAAACCGGCCCCCGCCAATCTCGCGGTCCTGAAAAAACTCGCCGAAGCCGGCGCGCTACTCGCCAAAGCAAAATATACGCACAGCTATCCGCACTGCTGGCGCTCGAAGACTCCGATCATTTTCCGCGCCGTCGACCAGTGGTTTGTCTCGCTCGATAAAACAGCCGCTAGCTCCGCTCCTGCCGCTCAGCCCTCAGCACCTTCCCCGCGCAGCCTCGCACTCGCTGAAATCGAAAAAATCTCGGCGCACCACGGTTGGATCCCCGCGTGGGGCGAAGCCCGCATCCGCGGCGCGGTCGAATCGCGCCCCGACTGGTGTATCAGCCGCCAACGTTCTTGGGGCGTGCCGATCCCCGCGTTCTACGACGAAAAGAAAATCGCCTACCTCGACGCCGGCGTCGCCCGCGCGATCGCAGACAAGTTTGCCGCTGTCGGCACCAACCTCTGGTATCGCAGCACGCCTGCCGAAATCCTCGCGGGCATTACGCTCCCTGCCGCCTGGCCTGCCCCCGCCACGCTCACTTGCGGCCGCGACACGCTCGACGTTTGGATCGACTCCGGTTCCTCCCACGCCGCCACCCTCCGCCGCGGCCAGGGCGGCACCCAATGGCCCGCCGAGCTTTCTCTCGACGGCAGCGACCAA
>SYGN01000340.1 GCA_005799525.1 Opitutaceae bacterium
AACTCGCGCTCGCAGCGGCGCTAAAGGCGCGCACGACCGCAACCAACCGCTGGCTCGGCACGGCGTTGCAGCTCGGCAACCTGCACGAAGTCAGCCGAAAGGTGGCGGCGTGGACGCGCGCCCCGGATGCCGCGCTCAGCAGAAAATTGGCCCTGACACAAAACTCCAAAGCCTGACCCTATTTTTTCGCTTAAGCTCGCCTGAAAGACCGTTGCTGACCCCATTTTTTCGCTCCTGGGCCCTTCGAACGACCAGCAGGAGTTCCGCTCCGAGCCGCAGGGGGCGCGATGGGTCAGCCGCAGTTGGTCCTTTGGTTAGTTCCTGAAGCGACTGCCCCGTTGGTAATGCGCGTTGCAGGGAGTGCTGCCACGGGACGCTTGCTGGGCCGCATCCCGCGAGGGGAGGCGTTTGCGTGGTCGGTGGAGCAACCGGCGCCGCTGCCGGCAAGCGCCAACGCGACGCCCGCGTCGGGCGGAGATGCGGAAATGGAATTGCGGTGGTGGGGCAAGCGCGGGACGTTTGGCGCGATGGCGCTATTCGAAATCAAAACCGAAATCCCTTTTACTGCTGCGGAGGCGGCGGACACCGCGCTGCTCGAACACGGGCTCGAAAACTGGAGCGCGCTGGAGGACGTGATTGGGCAGCGGGTTTGGCTCGTGGGAATTTTTGCGGACGAATCCGAGGCCACGCAGGCCTGGGCGACGGTGACGTCGCTGCTGGTGGACGCGGGGGTGGCGATCGTGGGCGAGCCGGTGCGGCGCTCGCTGGACGACGCGGATTGGCGCGATAGCTACAAGGCGCATTTTCACGCGTGGCAATTTGGGCGACTGCATTGGGTTCCCGTGTGGGAGCGCGCAACGTTTTCGCTGCCGCCGGGCGATGCCGTGCTGTGGCTCGATCCGGGCATGGCCTTTGGCACGGGCAACCACGAGACGACGCGATTGTGCGTGGAGCGGCTCGTGACGCTGGCGGCGGAGCGCCGGCGCGCTGGCGTGGAGATCGCCCACCAGCGGGTGATCGACGCGGGGTGTGGCTCGGGGATCTTGGCGTTGTCGGCGGCGCTGCTGGGCTATCGCGACGTCGCGGGATTCGACAACGATCTTGAAGCGGTGCGTGTGAGCGAGGAAAACGCGGCGCTCAACGGCCTTGAGGGGAAAGTGCAGTTTCGGCTGGGCGATTTGGTCACGGGATTCGCGGACGGTCCGGGTGATGTCGTGTTTGCGAATATTTTGGCGAATGTGCTGATCCAGTATGCGCGCGAGCTGACCGCTGCGGTGGCGCCCGGTGGCACGTTGATCTTGAGCGGGATCCTGGCGGTCGAGGTGGCGCAGGTGCAGGCGGCGTTTGCGGCTGTAGTGCCGGCGTGGAGACAGGAATCGCGCGTGATGGGGGAGTGGAGCGATGTGTTGCTGGTGCAGCCGTGAACGAGACGCGCACGAAGACACTGACTGTGACGGAGATTTTTAACCACGGATTTCACGGATGAACACGGATGCGAACAGGGGGCGTGAGAACGTGCGCCGAGTAAAGCAGGCGAAGGGGATCGCCGCCGTCAGATTATTTCTCGGCCTCACGGTGGGGCTGGTCGCGGCCGAAGCGCGCGAAATGTGGCTGCAACCGGAGCAGTTTGCTGCGACGCCGGGCGCGACGTTGCTGCTCGATCTGACGAGTGCGGACGGGTTCGGCGGTTTGGGGACGGCGATCCCGCGGGAGCAAGTGGCGCGGACCTGCGGGCGGCTCGGGGCGGCGGACCTGAAGTTGGGCGTGGGGACGGCGGCGGAGCGCTCGTGGCAATTTCCCGTGACGCTGACGCAGCCGGGCGTGGCGGTGGTGGGTGTCGAGTTGCACCCCCGGTTGCTGGAGCTGGAACCCGAAAAGATTGAAGCCTATTTTCGCGAGATCCACGCGGGGGACGATTTGCGCGAGGCGTGGGCGGCGGTGCCCGTGCCCCGGCGTTGGCGCGAGAATCAGGGGATGCACGCGAAGACGTTTATGCGGGTGGGCGAGCCGGCGGCGGAGGAGCGGGCGTGGGCGGAACCGCTCGGGCTCGCCTTGGAAATCGTACCGGAGCGGGACCCGACGACGTTGAAGGTGGGCGATGCGCTGCCGGTGCGGGTGCTGCGCGGCGGCCAACCGCTGGCGGGCTTCGTCCTCGGATATGTTTCGTCCGGCGAGACCCGGGAACACGTGGCGGTGACGGATGCGGAGGGTCGCGTGACGGCGATGCTGGACGTGAGGGGTACTTGGCTCGTGCACGGCACCGATTTGCGGCGCGTGGCTGGCGCGATTGACCGCGAATGGGACAGCGATTTCACGACGATGGTGGTCGAAGTGCGGTGAATGCTACGACGATGAATATTTTCTGCGCGACGAACAGGCTGCGGCGAGGCTGGGTTGCGGGCTTGCTGGGGCTGGGGGTGTGGGGTGTAGCCAGCGCGCACGATCCGGGCATTAGCACGGCGCAAGGGCAGTTTCGTGCCACGGGTTTGGAGATTTTAGTGGGCTTCGCTCCGGCTGATGCGGAGCAGTTGCTCCCGCCGGAAGCGCGCGTCTCCGGAAAATGGACACAGGCGGAATTTGTCGCGGCACAACCGTTGCTCGCGGGGTTGGCTCCGCAGATTTTGGAGCTGCGTAAGAGCGGTGGAGCGATCGCACCCAGCGAGACCCGCGTAGAACTTGCGGCCGGCGATGCGCTGAATTTCTTCCTCTTTTTCCCCCTGACGCAGCCCGGCGTGGTAACGCTGCGCTCGTGCCAGCTGGGGGCGTTACCGGCGGGGCATCGGCAATTTGTGATCATCGCCGATGAGCAAGGTTCGACGCTGGCGAAGAAATTATTGAGCGCGAAGGACGACGGGATGGAAATTTCCCTGCGACCGGCGGGCGGTGCGGGCGAGACGGGCGGCGGTGTGACGGTGGCGGCCAAGCCTGCGGAAGCACCGACGTTTTGGGGGTTTCTCCAGCTCGGGGTGGAGCACATCTGGACGGGTTACGACCATTTGTTGTTTCTGTTTGCGCTGCTCGTGGTGTGCCGGAGCTTTCGCTCGATCGTGGCGATCATCACCTGCTTCACACTCGCCCATTCGATCACGCTGGCGCTGGCGACGCTGGAGGTGGTCAACCTGCCGAGTCGATTTGTCGAGGCGGCGATTGCCGCGTCGATTGTTTTCGTCGGGCTGGAAAATGTGGTGCGCCGTGGTGAAGAACCGAAGGGGCGTTGGGCGCTGACGTTCGCGTTTGGCCTCATCCATGGATTTGGGTTTGCGAGTGTGCTCAAGGATCTCGGCGTGGGGCAGGGTGGGCAGGGGCTGGCGATGCCGCTGTTTACGTTCAATGCCGGAGTCGAGATCGGGCAGGTGGTGGTGGCGGCCTGCGTGCTGCCGATCGTGTGGAAGCTGCGGAAGAACGAAAAATTTCTACGTCGGGGCGTGCCGGCTCTGTCGGCGGCCGTCGCGGCGGCGGGCCTGTATTGGTTTTTGGAGCGGACGGTTTATTTTTGAGAGCGTCCTAGTTCCGCGACGGCGACCAGACTTTTTCGTGCAACCACGATTCGTCCGGGGGACAGCACATGGCTTCGAGATCGCGGTAGTCGAATTCGAGGCGGATGAGTTCGGCGCCCCAAGCGCCGCGGAGCGTGAGGGCCGGGTGCCCGAAGGTGACGGTGTCGCGGGTGCCGAGGAGAGCGACGAGCTCACTCCACGTGTCGAGGGCGGTCTTGGTATCGAGGGTCGCGGCGTAGAGTTCGGCGAGACGGCGCCCGCGGAGGAAGAGGTTGTAGTGAACGGCGGCGAGGAGGCGGCGGGCGTGATAGCGGGCGAGATGCGCGGTCGCACGGAGGCCGAGCGAGGTCGTCGCGAAGTCTGCGGGTTGCAGATCTGGTCGCGTGGCATCGACGGTGCGAAGGTGGGCGAGCATCGACTCGGCGAGGTCGAAGAGCCGCTGGCTGGTGGATTCCGGTGCGAGCAGGGTGGTCGTGGTACCGGCGAGGATACGGCGGGCGGCGGGCTCCAATCCCTCGTAGCGGGAGGCGTCGGTGCCGGAGTTCTTGGCGTAGAGCGCAAGGGTAGCTCCGAGGGAGGGATGAGCAGGGTCGGGCGCGGCCACGGCGGCGGCGAGGAGCGCGAAGACGGCGTGCGCGTCGCGTTGCGCGGCAGTCAACGGCGGAACGGACGGCTCGCCGGCGTGCAGGCCCAAGCCCATCAGGGCAAGTCCCCAGAAGGCAGAGAGAAACCGACGGCGGAGAGGGCAAGCAAGCGGAGCACTCACGGCATGGGGAAGGGAATGGTGCGCTGGCAAAGTTGGAGGGCGACGCCCCACGGGTCGCGGAGCATAATGAGTAAAGAGCCGTCGGGTTGGGGGGCTTCGACGACGAACGTGGCACCGGCTTTTTCGAGGCGAGCGCGGTCGGCTGGGGCGTCGGCGGAGACGAGGGCGAAGTGGAAGACGAGAGGATGTTGCGACGGAAAATCAGTCATCGCGGCGGCGGTATTCGAGTAGAGTTCGACGATGTTGCGGCCGGTGGAATCGGCGAGAAAGGTCATGTAAGGCACATCGGCTTGTTGGCGGGCGACGGTGAAGCCGACGTGGGCGACATACCAAGCGGCGTGGGCGCGGGCGTCGGGCACGTTGAGGGCGAAGTGTTCGAATTTCATGGGAGGGGAGGAGCGGAGCGTGGAGGGCGGAGCGCTGGGGTCAACGCGGCGGTGTGCGGTGGTTGGGCGTTGCGCAAGGGGAGGAGGAACGTTGGAGTGGCGGCCCTCTCCTATGAAATTCTCCATTGGCGTGAGGGTGGTTTTAGCAAACGTGATCGGGTGTGCGGGCGGCTTGATGGCAGCGGAAACTGGACCTGCGCGGCCGAAACAGGACGCCAAGGGAAACCCGATTCGCTATGCGGCGACAGGGCATGCTTCGAACGACGACGAGGCGAAGGCGGGGCCTTTTGTGCTGCCCGATCCGCTGGTGCTGCAAAATGGAAAACCCATGAAGGATGCGGCGACGTGGAACACGGTGCGGCGCCCGGAATTGATTGCCCTCTACGGTCGGGAGATTTTTGGTGCGGTGCCGACGCGCGTACCGAAGGTTAGCGCGGAAGTGGTGGCGACGGAGGTCGGTGCGCTGGGTGGCAAGGCCGTGCGCAAACATCTCGGGTTGCGCTTTGGCGAAGGCGAGCGGGCGGTGGCGTTGAACGTCTCACGGTATGTACCGACCCGGGCGGCGAAACCGAAGCCCCTAGGGTTGCAGTTGTTGTTCAGCAATCCGCCGGGGATTTCCCAGTTGGCGAAGATGCCATTCGACGATGCGGTGCCGGTGGAGGACATCGTCGGACGCGGTTATGCGTACGCGGCGTTTCGTCATACCGAGGCGCAGGGGGGACAGCGCGAAGACGCACGAAGGCGGCGTGCAGGCGCTCGCCTACGCGCCGGGGCAGACGCGGCCGGCGGCGGGCAAGTGGGGCACGATCACGACGTGGGCGTGGATCACGAGCCGCGTGCTCGACGCCCTCGCATCAGCGGCGACCGTGGACGCGAAGCGGGTGGCGCTCGCGGGGCACTCGCGGTTGGGGAAGACGGCGCTGTGGGCGGGAGCGCGTGATCCGCGGATCGCCTTGGTGTTTGCGAGTTGCTCGGGTGAGATGAGGGCGTCGCTGGCGCGGCGCGACTTTGGGGAAAGCGTGGACGATGTAGCGGCGAATTTTCCTTGGTGGTTGGTGTCGACGTTTCCAAAGTATGCGGGGCGGTGGAACGACCTGCCGGTGGACAGTCATACGCTGATTGCGCTGAATGCGCCGCGACCCGTTTTCGTGACGGGCGGAACGGAGGATCAATGGGCTGATCCGCATGGTGAATTTTTGGCCTTGGTCGGGGCGGGCCCGGTTTACCGGCTGCTGGGAAAAAAGGATGTCGGGGCGACGGTCTTGCCGGCGCTGGACGCGCCGTTGATTTCCGGGTCGCTGGGCTTCCTCTAGCATACGGGGAAGCACACGATCGCGGAGGCGGACTGGAAGGCGTTTTTCGAGTTTACCGAGCGGCATTTTGGGGTAACCGGGCGGTGACCAAGACGCGGGTTGACCTTGGACCTGCGCTGTGAGTTTACTCGCGAGCGTTTCTTTTTTCGTTCACCCTCGTCTGGCGGCTACGTTGTCCGCCATCAGCTCCATCCCTAACAAAACATCAGTCTCATGAAAACTTGGTCCCGCAAAGATTTCCTCAAAGCCTCGCTTATTGGCGGTGGTGCCGCGTTCGTCGCGGGTCAAACCCGGCTTTACGGCCAAGTCGCCGGTGCCGCCGGCAGTGCCAACGGTGACATCCGCGTGGGTGTCGTCGGGATCAACGGTCAAGGCAACGGTCACCTGAGAGATTACCTGAAGAACCTGAAGGGTGCACGGGCGGTTGCGATTTGCGACGTCGACAGCGTGTTGCTCGCAAAACGCGCGGAGGAGTGCAAAGCGGCGGGGGTGAAGGTCGAGACCTACGTCGATTACCGAAAACTGCTTGAGAACAAGAATATCGACGCGGTGGTGCTCGCGTCGCCGAACCACCAGCACTCGTTGCAGACGATCTGGGGCCTGCAGGCGGGCAAGGACGTCTATTGCGAGAAGCCGCTTTCGCACAATGTGTGGGAGGGGCGTCAAGCGGTGGCGGCGGCGAAGAAGTATTCGAAGAACATCGTGATGGCGGGCACGCAGAACCGCTCTTCGCTCGATATTCAGGAAGCGATCAAGATGCTTCGGGCCGGGAAATTAGGGAAAATCCAGTGGGCGCGCGGTCTGTGCTACAAGCCGCGGGACAGCATCGGCAAGACGACGGGCCCGCAAAAGGTGCCGGACAGCATCAATTACGATCTGTGGACGGGTCCGGCCGAGCTCACCCCGCCGCGCCGCAATGGCAACAAGGGGCCGGTGCACTACGATTGGCACTGGTTCTGGAACTACGGCGGCGGCGACATCACGAACCAGGGCATCCACCAGATGGACGTCGCGCGTTGGATGCTCGGCGAGGCCGGTTTACCCACGAGCGTGGCGAGCTTCGGCGGCCGTTTCGGTTATCGCGACGACGCGGAGACCCCCAACACGCTGGTATCGGTGTTCACTTACCCGAGCGCCCCGCTGATTTTTGAAGTGCGCGGGTTGCCTATGAAAGCCGGCATGAAGGCGATGGACGCCTACCGCGGCTCCCGGGTGGGGGTCGTCGTGCAGTGTGACGGTGGCTATATCACGGTGAGCGAGTCGGGCACGGCCAACGTCTTCGACAACGACAACAAGAAGATCCAAGGTCTGTCCAACGGTGGCAACGGATCCCACCGCGCGAACTTCGTCAAAGCGGTGCAGAGCCGCAAAGTGGTCGAGGGGCTCGTCGAGGAGTGCCACTACTCCTCGGCGCTCTGCCATCTGGGCAACGTGTCGTTTTTGCTCGGCAAGGAGCAGTCGAACGCGGCGATCGCCGAGGCGGTGAAGGCCGACGTTTCGGCGTCGGAGGCGTTGGGCCGCGTGCTGGAGCACCTCAAGGCGAACGAAGTCGACACGGCGACGACGAAGACAGTCAAGGGGCCGCTGCTGAAGATCGACGGGAAGACGGAAATGTTCACCGGGTCCGAGAAGACGATCATCGACGCGGCGAACAACAATCCGTTGCGCAAGCGCGCGGGACGCGGTGCGTTTGTGATTCCGCAGCTGGCGTAAGGCGGTGGCGGCGCGGGTTGCTTTCAAACCGCGGTGCGGGCTCGGGCCCGCGCCGCGGTTTTTTTGTGCGCGGACACCGCCCCGACCGGTGCGAACAAACCCTCGCACGAGGGCGGGCGGTGTGCCTATGTCGTCGCCCCGATGTCGATTCTTCCTGCTATTGTCCCTGCCTGTGCCGGTTGCGGCGTGTGCTGCCACCTGTTGGTGGAGTTGCTGCCCGGCGACGGCCACGTGCCGGAGGAGTATGTCGTGGAGCACAGAGGGGTGCGTTGTATGGATCAACACGGCGACGGGGCCTGTGTAGCGCTCGATCCGGAGACGCGGCTCTGCACGATCTATGATCAACGGCCGCAGACGTGTCGGACGTTCGAGCGGGGAGGAGAGTTGTGCCGGAGGATTTTGAAACTGCCGGCGGCAGCGGTGATGGCGGCGAGCTAGAGGAGTCGGCGATTTTTCTGCGATCATGGCCAGAAGCGTTGTTTTCAAAAAAACACCCCGGTGTGAACGTTGTCGGCTGCCGCCGCGTTGGTGCGTGTGTGAGGCGCATCGGGTGATCGCCAGCCCGCTGAAGGTGGATGTGCTCATGCATCACATGGAGGCGTGGCGGCCGAGCAGCACGGGACATTTGATCAACCGAGTGGTGGCGAACACGGGGCTGCACGTCTATCGGAAGGAACGACCGTTGATCCGTGAGGAGATCATGCAACCCGGGCGGCAGCTGTGGATCTTGCATCCGACGGGAGAGGCACTGCCGGCGAGTGAGCCGGCGGCGGGTCTGCAGGTGCTGTTGCTCGACGGAACGTGGATCCAGTCGACGGGGATGATGAGGGGTGTGGAATCGTGGGGACGGCGGGTGAGTTTGCCGATCGCAGGGGAGAGCCGCTATTGGTTGCGTTCCCAGGCGGCGGACGACCGGTTTTCGACGATCGAGGCGCTGATGTTTCTCATGGCCGCGCTGGGAATGAAAGGGGACTGCGCGCGGTTGCAGCTGCAATTCGAGCTGCACGTCTACGCGGGGCTGTGTGCGCGCGGGAAGAAGGTGGAGGCGGCGAATTATTTATTTTCCTCGCCGGTGAGTGGACCGCTGCAGGAGTTGATCCCGACGTTGAAGCCCTGGGCCCAGCCGTCACGGCGGGACCGGGGCTTGTAGGAGGCCGGGAGGCGGGGGATTTCCGCCGGATCGAATTGCCCGGTGGGCACTCTGTTTTTGGCGAGCTGACCAATGAACGGCGCAAGGGCGACGCGTGGTATGGCTCATGGCCGCGCGCCACCGGGGAGCGTTACCACGTGTGGCGGGAGGGAAAATAAAGGCCCGCGCGCCCGCTACACCGGGGGTGACGGCGGCTGCGGGGAGGTGGGATTTTGGCGGGCGGCGAGACGGCTATTTTCGGCCTCTAACGATTCCTGACGTTGGCGGAATTTTCCGAGCATGTCGCCGAGTGCACTGCACATCCGGTCAAATTCATTGTCGCCGTGGGGTTGGGGCAGAAGGGCGAGGACGTCGCCTCCACCGATCCGGCCGGCGGCGGTGCCGACGGCGCGCAGACGGCGCTCGAAGCGCGCGGTAAACATCCAGCAAACGATACTGAGGGCGACGACCAGACCGGTGCCGAGACGCAAAATGAGTTGGTGAAGAGCCTGCACGGCGGCGAAGGCGTCGGCCACCGGTTGGCGGACGACGACCAGCCAGCCCTGGCCGCGATAGTCGCGGAAGCCGCGCGAACGGGCGTAACCGGTGAAGCAGACGGTGCCCGGGGAGGTGGTTTCGATCAGGTTTCCCCGGACTCCGGGGTTCTCGGAGAGGCTGGCGGGCGGGTCGGGCGGTTCGGTCCAGCCGGAACCGCCGGAGTCGAGCAGGATGTTGCGGTCGGCGGCGTAGACGGTGACGCCGAGATGCTCGCGGCGGGCGGATTCGGGGATCACGGAGAGTTGCACCTCGCGCGCCCAAGACCAGCGGACTTGCGCGCCGAGCACACCGAGAAGGGTGCCTTGAGCGGAGGTCACGGGCACACTGAGATCGAGAAAGCGCGGGGTATTCGCGCCGATGACCGGAAGTTCGCTGGCGAGCTCGGGGAACTCGCGCACCCCGCCGACAAAGGTCTGGAGGCGACCGCCACGAAACCAAGTGGCGTCACTCATTTTTTCTCCGATGAAGAGGCGTTGGGACGCGGCGAGGATCGTGCCCTTGGGATCGGCGAAGCCGATCCATGCGTAATCGGTCGAGGCATCATGGAGCGATTCGAGAATGGTTTGTCGTTCCGCCGGCGGAGCATTGGCTGTGCGGAAGGCGGCGAGGTTGGCCGTGAACTGCAACTGGTGCGTGCGTTCGTAAACGGTGCGGTCCAATTTGTCGGCGATTTGGAAGGCGAGGTTTTCGAAGGCCGGGCCGAGACGGCGCTCGATGTGGGCGTGCAGAATTTTGCCGGCACCCGCCGCGAGGACGAGGACGAGTGTAAAGCCGGAGGCGCCGAAGAACAGGGTAGCGGCCGCGGGCAGACTGCGGAACGGGTCGAGCCGCTCCCACCAAGCGGGCGACGGAGAAGAGGTCGGTGAAGTCATGGTGGTCAGGACACGCCGCGGCAGCGGGCGGTGCGATACTTTGTGCAGAGGCCACGGCTGCGTTTCAATCTGTGTTTCCCCGAATCCGCCCTCGATTCCTCAAGACTACGGTGTGGGTGGACCGAGCGTGCTCGACCGGCGATTGTTCGCGGGGACGGAATCGGTGCGGCCCGGCGGGTTTGTCAATTGCGTGACGTAGGTGAGCGACGTGGCGGGTTGGAGGGAGGCGCGGTCGACGGGAAGCGTCGCGATGTAGGACTCGCCGATTGCGAGCGGGGGAACGGAGAAGAGGGTCGACGTCGTGTCGGTGCCGGTCGTGGTGGTGACGGTGAGTTGGAGTCCGGCGGCGGCGGCGCCGCTGCGATTTTGCACGACGAACTGCATATGGTGGTTGGCGGCGTCGTAGGCGTGGCTCGCGATGGCGGGGTCGTAGTAGTTGGAATTGTTGCGATTGAGGGCCCAGCCGAGATTAAGGGTGCCGTGGCCGTAGTTCGCGTCGCTGCCGGGCGCGCCGGCGTCGCTGGCCGTCGCTACGAGGACCTGGGCAGCGGCGGTCGGCGTGAGCGCGGGGTTTTGGGAGAGGATGGCGGCGATGGCACCGGCTACGAGCGGAGCGCTGGCGGAGGTGCCGTCGACGTAAACGCGTTGGCCGTCTTGCCATGCGGTCTGCACGCCGTAGCCAGGGGCGGTGAGCGAGAGCGTGGGCCCGGAGTTGGAGAATGTGACTTGCTGGCCGGCGCGATCGACGGCGCCGACGGAGATGACGCGGGGATCAGCGGCGGGCCAGGCGAGTTGAGCGGCTTGGTCATTGCCGGCGGCAGCGACGATGATGGAGCCGCGCTCGATGGCAAAGCTGATCGCGGCGTCGAGGGTGGCGGAGGTGGCATAGCCGCCGAGGCTGACGTTAATGATTTTCGCGCCGGCATCCACGGCGGCGACGATGGCGTGGGCGATCGTAAACGTGTCGCTCGTGCTGTGGGCATCGGTAACTCGGATACTGAGGAGACTGGCGGCGGGAGCGACGCCGGGGGCGTCGTCGTCGGAACCAGCGGCGAGCGCGGCGACCGCGGTGCCGTGGCCGTCTTCCTCACCACGACCAGCGACGGTGCCGAGCCCGATGTCCAGAGTGCGGAGACGGCCAGAGCCGAAGGTGGTGTCGGGGAGCACGCCGGTGTCGAGAATGGCGATGGTCACGCCCTTCCCCCACTGGCTGTGTTCGGCGGGGACGCCGAGGAACGCGAGGGCGGTGTTGCCGAAAGGGACGTGAGTGACATCGGCGCGGTCGTCCTTGGAGGGTGTGGCGGGAACGGAGGGGACGTGGACGAGGGCGTTGGCCGAGAGGCCGGCGTAGTCAGCGGCGTGGTACGCGAGGTCGGAGCCGAGAGCTTCGGGCGAGTCGAAGCGCACGCGGATGGCGCGGAGGGCGGGGAGTTCGCCGAGGACGATGAGGCCGGCGGCTTTGGCGCGGGCGAGGAAGCGACGATAAGCGGCGGGGTCTTTGAACGTGAGCAGGGCCTCGTCGGTGCGGGTGTCGGTGCCGCGGGCGAGGAGGCGTTGGAGCGAGGCGAGGAGGGATTGGCTGAACGAGTCGATGGCGGTGGCGCGGAGCGAGGAAGAGGGTGACGCGGGCGGGTTGGGAGCGGAGAGGGGAGCGATGAGGGTGGTGGCGGCGCGGGCGGTCGACAGGCGATGGAGGTCGGCGCGGTTTTGCTGCCAGAGCCAGAGGAGCAGGGTGGCGCAGGTGAGTCCCACTCCGAGCACGGCGAGAAAGGAGAAGGATTTTTTCATGGAGGCGTGACGCGATAAGTCCGATGAGTGCGGCCGAAGTTTCAGTGAGCCGACGCGGCGTGGCAAATTTGTCTCACGCGGTTGGAGGGGAATAGTTGGCGGAGAGGGTGTGGATCGTGGCGGGGACGAAGAATCGGGAAATTTTCCTGCCAATAAATTTTCCCACCTTAACTTTCGTTCGGTGAGTGGCGGGGAAGGAGAAATACGATGGGGTAGGACGATTTTTTTGGTAGGAATATTTTTAAAGACAGCAAATGGGCGGCCAGGCGCATTGCCCAATTTCACGCGTGACGCGTGGGCGCGGGCGAATTCGGATGGGGATCATGAAAATACCCCGATTACTGTTGGTTGGATCGTTAGGCGTGTTTGCACTCGTTGCGTCGGGGGCGCGCGGAGCCGAAATTGCCAATCCGGCGACGGTGGGCTTCGATGCCGTGAGGCTCGGGCGGCTCGACGCGGTGATCCAGACGCAGGTGGATCAGAAGAAAATTGCGGGCGTGGTGCTCTATGTCGCGCGGGATGGGAAGGCAGTGCGGCACCGCGGTTACGGGATGAGCGATCTCGAGGCGGGCAAGGCGATGACGACGGATGCGATCTTCCGGATCGCTTCGATGAGCAAGGCCGTGACGAGCGTGGCGGTGATGATGCTCTACGAGGAAGGGAAGCTCATGCTGCGCGATCCGTTGGCGAAATATCTGCCGGAGTTCAAGAATTCGGTGGTCGCGGTGGCGGCACCGGAGGGATCGCCGGCCGGGACGAAGTTCACGACGGTGAAGGCGAAGCGACCGATCCAGATCCGCGACCTCTTGGCGCACACGGCGGGGCTCACGTATGGCACGGGGCCGGCGGCGGAACTGTACAAGGCGGCGAAACTCGACACATGGTATTTTGCGAACAAAGACGCGACGATCGGCGAGGAGATCAAGAAGCTGGCGGCGCTGCCGTTGAACGGGCAGCCGGGCGAAGTTTATCAGTATGGTTATTCGACGGATGTGCTCGGTTATCTCGTGGAAGTCGTGTCGGGGATGCCGCTGGACCAGTTTTTCGCGGAGCGGATTTTCCGGCCACTGAAGATGGTGGACGCGTGTTTTTATCTCGCGCCGGAAAAGGCGGCGCGGCTGGCGCCCGTGTATGGGGTGGAAAACGGGGTGCTCGGGCGCGGCGATCAGGGCGACTACGTGACGGGGCCGCGGAAATGTTTTTCGGGCGGCGCGGGCCTGCTTGCGACGGCGGGGGACTACGGGCGGCTGCTCCAGATGTTTTTGAACGGCGGGGAGCTCGACGGCGTGCGGCTGCTGTCGCCGAGGACGGTGGAGCTGATGCGTTCGAATCATACGGGGACGAAATACTCCGGAGACACGGGGGCGTTTGGGCTCGGGTTTTGGGTGATGCAGGACGTGGGTTTCTACGGCGAACTCGGCAGCGTGGGCGCGTATGGCTGGGGCAGCGCGTATTTCCCGCAGTATCTCGTCGATCCGAAGGAGAAGCTCGTGGCGCTGATGATGACGCAGCTTCGGCCGACGGGCGGCAGCGACCTGAACCAGAAGTTCAAGGTGATGATGTATCAGGCGCTGGTGAAGTGAGAGGGGTGCTGGATTTGCGGCACGTCCGGTTCAGCCTCGAACCGGCTACGAAATGCGTTAACGCCCGGGTTGCGCGGCCCGAGTGTTCTTCGGCTGGAGGACGTCGGTCGGAAACCGCGCCCTCTTCTACTTGGCGAACATTTTGTCGCTTGGATTGCCGCCGCTGAGGAGGTAGGCGGTGAGGTCTTTGAGCTCTTCGGTATTCAGCGCGTTGATCAGCCCGGGGGGCATCATCGAGGAGGGATAGTCTTTGCGGGATTTGATCTTTGCGGTATCGACGCGGGTCGTTTCGTCCGGGGCGAAAGGGTTCGTCATGATCGTGAGCCGGCCGGCTTCTTCGCCGACGATCCGGCCAATGACGGGATCGCCTTCGGCGAGTGTGAACTGTTCGGTGCCGTATTGATCGCTGATGACTTTCGAAGGCTCGACGATGTTTTCCATCAGATCTTTGATGGAGTAGCGGTTGCCGGAACCGGTAAGGTCGGGGCCGATACCGGAGCCCTCGCTGCCGAAACGGTGACACGCGATGCACGCGGTGGCGGCGAACATGGCCTTACCTTGGGCGAAATTGCGGCCGGTCAATTGTCCGGAAACAAGCGTGGTGGCTTCATCGACAGTGTAGGCGCGGCCTGGACCTTTGGGGCTGACGGCACCGGCGGCGATGGAGTGGATCGGGGCCTTGGAGAGTTCGTCGAGCTTGATGCGTTCGGCGGAGTCGGTCACGTGGGCGAGCGATTCGGTGCGAATATTGCGGATGAAGCCAGTGAAGCTATTGCCACCTTTCCACGCGGCGGTGCGGGGGAACCACGAAAAATATTCGCGGCGGAGCGCAGGCGTCCACCCGGCGGTCGCGTGGCGCAGGTTGTAGGCGTAGATCATCTGCTGGCGGTCGGAGCGGGCGGCAGTGACGCTATTGACGGTGGCGCCGTAGCGGTCGTTGCGCGCAAGGAGGGCGCGGCTGGCCTGTTCCTCGGGAGCGGTGCCGGGTTGCTCGGCGATGCTGAAGAGCGGAACGGTCTTCGCGACGACGGTGGCCGAATCGAGAAAGACGAGTAGTGCGACGAGCTCGCGGTTTACCAAGGCGTCTCGATGAGGGAAGTGCGGATCGAGGTGGGCGGCGATGCGGGCGCAGGTGGCAGGATCGGGTTTGCCCATCCGTGCGAAGGCGAGTTGCCAGGCGCGAAGGAGTGGGAGTTGCAGGGCGGCGGGTTGTTTCGTCAAGTCGAGCCGCACGAGGGAGTCAATCACGCGGGGTTGCAGATACTTTTGGCCGACACGGGCGAGGGCGATGAGCGCTTCGATCGCAGCCTGGGGGTTGCGTTCGGCAAGGGCGCGGTTGGCCCAGTTGTCTGGGAACTGGCGTTCGAGCGCCACCCGGGCGGCGGTGCGCACGAAGCGGTCGGCATGGGAGAGGTGTGGCCAGAGGGTCGCGATGGCCTCGGGGCCGGTGCCTTCGGCATGCAGCGTTTCGAGCGAGCGACGGAGTTTAACCTCGGCCGTGAGCGGAGCGGGTTTCGCGGGCGCGGTGCTCTCGGTACCGGTGTAGGTGACGCGGTAGAGCGCGGCCTGGGTGCGGCGACCACCGACGGCGAAATACAGTGCACCGTCGTTGGGGTTAACAATCAGGTCGGTGAGAGGGAGCGGTTTCCCGGAGAGGAATTCTTCTTTCTCGCCGCGGTAGGTGGCGCCATCGGGGCGGTGGTGGATGGCGTAGAGAGTGCCGTAGGTCCAGTCGGCGGCGAAGAGGGCGAGTTGATACTTGGCAGGGAATTTGGTGCCCGTGCCGAAGACGGTGCCGGTGGGCGAACCGGGTCCGAGGTCGACGGTGGCGGGGAGACTGTCGGCGTAGTAGTCGGGCCAGCGACCGGCGCCGGAGCGCCAACCGTAGTCGGCACCATCGACGACGTGATTGATGCGGGTGGGCATATACCACGGGGAGCCTTGGTCCCACTCCATATCGGAGTCGTAGGTGAAGAGTTCACCGTTTTGGTCGAAGGAGAGGTCGTATTGGTTGCGGAAACCGAGGGCGAAGAGTTCGACCGTTTTGCCTTCGGGATCCATGCGGCCGATGTAGCCGCCCGGGGCGAATTTGTTTTTCGCGTGGCCGCGAGCGTCCCACATGCGGGGGAGGAGGTGATCTTCGTCCCACGAGACGGCGCGGGATTTGTTCAGGTTGGTGGGGAGATCGGTGTGATTGCCGTTGGCGAAGTAGATGGACTTGCCGTCGGGGGAGAGCGCGAGGGAGTGAGGGCCGTGTTCGCCGCTGCCGCGCATCTCGCGGAGATAGTTGATCTCGTCGAACTGATCATCGCCGTTGGTATCGCGGAGGCGCCACACGCCCTGCTTGGCGGGGACTTCGTCGACCATCACGTAGAGGCTGTCGAAGGCGTAGAGGAGGCCGTGAGCGCCGATGGCGGCCGACGCAGCGCCGTCGGTGCTTTGCGCGCGCTTGGGGGTGGGGCGGGACTCGGTGCCAGGAGGAGGCGTGACCGCAGGCAGCGTGACGGCGAGTTTCTCGACCTTCGTGCCGGTGGAGGTGCCGAGCGGCGGGAGGGTGAGGCGATAAAGGGCACCGTATTGGTCAGCGGCGGTGATGCGGCCCTTGGGGTCAACCGCGAGGGCGACCCACGAGCCCTGTTCCTCCTTGGGAACGGTGTAGAGCAACTCGACCTTGAAGCCGGGTGCGACGGTGAGCGCAGAGGGTTCGGTGGCGACGGTGAGCGCGGCCATCTCGGCGCGGGCGGCTGCAGCGGGCGCGGCTGATTTCGCTTTGCCCTTGGCTTTCTCGTTGGGCGTTTGCGCAGGGAGCGCGACGGCGGTCAGGCCGAGGAGGAGCAGCGCGCCAAGCGGCGCGAGGTGGGAGTGGAACGGACGGGAGGATGTCATGGGTTGGGAAATGCAAGTGAGAGTGAAAGGGAAAGCGGGAGGGCAGGGCGCTGGAGCGCGGGAGTCGGCAGATGGTTTGCTTTGTCGCTGCGCTCTTCGCAATGACAGCGTGAATTAGAATTTCTGGGTGAAGGTGAGCCAGTAGGAGCGGGGTTGGACGGGGACGTATTGGAGCATGGTGTCGCGGCCGGTCGCGGGGAGCGAGGTGTAGCTCTGGCGGTCACCGGGGTTGATGCCCCAGCCGCGCCACGTCATCACGCCTTCGCTGTCGAGGAGGTTGTTGATCGAGAGACCGAGGTTGCGGGTGCGGCCGATGTTCCAGCCGGCGTTCAGGTTGAATTGGTTGAAGCGCGGGAGCGTGATCACGTTGGCGATGTTGCCGGCGCGCTCGCCCATGTGGCGCCACGAGAGATTCGCGAAGCCGGCGGGCAGCCGGTAGTCGAGCGTGGTGTTGAGGATGAAGTCGGGGTTGTTGTCGGCGTCGCGGCCGGAGAAATCGAGGTAGCTGTCGTCGTCGCGGCCGTTCACACCGGCGACGAACACTTTCCAGATAGTGTTCTCGGGCTTCTGCATGGTGAGGACAGAGCGTACGCGGAGGCGGTCCGTGACGCGGTATTCGCCTTCGATTTCCACGCCAAGCGTCGTGGTCATGTTGTAGATCGGATCGGGGTAGTAGAGGGTGATCCCGTCGGCCTCGGTCGCCTGCGGGTTGCTGTTGATGCCGCCGAGGCGCGACCAGAATGGCGTAACGGTGACACTAGCGCGGGTGGTCTTCCAACGGTAGCCGACCTCGACTTGTTCGACGGTCTGCGGGCGCGGGCGGAGGTTCGCGAGGCGGAAGACGGAGTTGTAGTTGCGGAAGAAGGCGTAGTCGGGCGCCTTCTCGCCGTCGGCCAGGCGGACGTAGAACGAGTGCTCGTTGTTGATGACGAAATTGGTGGCGACGGACCACGAGAAGGCGCGCACGTCCTTGTCGAAGAACCATTGGGCGGCGGGATTCGGCACGGTGAAGCGGTTGTCGGCCATGGTGAGTGGATTGCCGTCGGCGCCGCCGTAGGTGGGGTCCCAATTGCCGCGGGGATTTTGCGAACCGGATTGATTGAAACCGTCGACGCGGATGCGTTCGCCGCGGAGGCCCCAATCGATGCCCCAGCGAGGGGTGATGTCCCACTTGTGGCCGAAGAAATAGGCGAATTGGCGCGAGATCGCGAGGTCACGGGTGTAGCCATTGCCGAGCGAGGTGAAGCCCTCGGCGTTGGTGAGTTGGACGGGTCGGCCATTCCAGCCCTCGACGGCGGCAAGCGCGGCGGCGGGCGTGCCCGCGGGTTGGTTCGCGGCGGTGGCGGGTATCCACGTAATCGCGACGGGCTCGGGTTGCTCCGTAAGCGGGGAGGCGGTGCGACCGCCGCTGGTCTGGCGGTCGGAGATGCCGGCGTAACCGAAGTAGCCGCCGCCCGTGAACGAATGCGTGCCCCATTTCTTGGTGAGCGAGAGGCGCTCCATGATTTCATCCATGTGCTCGTTGGCGACGCGGCCCGTGTTCACCCAGAACGCGCTGGGGATCATTTGCTGGTTGGGGAGATTGGCGAAGCGGACGATCTGGCCGGGGTTGACGAGAGCATTGGCGTTGACGGTGTAGTTGCCGTTGGACGTGACCTCGGCGAGGACGTTGCCGGTCCGGCGGTCGGAGAAGCGGTAGAGGCCGGCGGGCACGCGGCTGTTTTGCGTGCCGCCGCTGAACTGGATCGCCATCGAGGAGAAAAAATTCGGCCACTCGAGCGAGCGCGGGGTGATGCCGGCGGAGGAGTTCCAGTCGGCCCAACTGCGGCTGAATTTCACGTTGTGGCTGAGGGACCAGCCGTCGCCGAAATCATGTTTCCAATCGATGCCGGCGTAGCGCTGGCGGGAGCGCACGGCATCGGCCGTGTCGAAGGTGGCGAAGGCGGTGTCGGACTCGCGCGGGTACTGGTGCGAGCTTTTCGGGAGGAGGTTGGTGCTATAGCGGCTGAGGCCGGGGAATTGCTTCGGGTCCTGCGGATCGCGGGCGAGCAGGTATTCATACCAGTGATTCCGGTCGTCCATGTATTTGCCGTAAATTTTCACCGAGCCGCGGCCGTAGTCCTTGAAGAGGTTACCGCGCGTGACGAAGCCGTTGTTCATCGGATAGCCGTCGGCCGGGCGATGGCCCACGGCGTAACGGTAGAAGCCGCCGAGGCTGTAAACCCAGCCCGTGCGACCGAGCGGGCCGCCGTAAACCAAGTCGGAGCGATAGTGCGGCTCGCTGCGGCCCTCGAGCCCGAAGCGGGTGCGGATTTCTCCGCCGGCGCGGGCGGAACCGGTGCGGCTGAGATAGTTGAAGGCGCCGCCGGGGGAGTTGGAGGAAGTGATAGACGCACTGCCGCCGCGGACAGCCTCGACGCGCTGAAGCGTGGCGTCGGGGCGGTTGAAGTAGGAGGCGTTGTAGTTGCCGAACGCGATATTGGTGATCGGCAGGCCGTCTTCCTGCATGGAGACGTAGTATTGGCCGGTCGCGCCGTCAGAGCTGTCGGCGGAAATGCCGCGCGAGTAAACCATGCCGCGGATTTCGCCGAGGGAGGAGTTCACGAACACGCCCGCGACCTCGAGCAGCATGTCGTCGGCGCTGAGATAGACCTGCTCGGCGAGATACGCAGAGGTCAGCGTGGTGATGGCGGTGGTGGCCTTCTTGGCTTCGGTGGCGTTGAAGACACCGGTGACGACGAAGTCCTCGAGTTTGACGGCGGCGGACGTCTCGGCCGAGGTCGGAGCCTTCGTAGCGGTTATGGACGGGGAGGGGGCGGTTTGCGCGGCGAGCGTGGCGGCGAACAGTAGGCCGACGGCGAACGCGGTTGCGCGGGCGGACGTGTCCAATGCGGGAGCTGGGGGCGGGGTTTTCATGGGTTGGAGTTTGGGTTAAGCGGGGTGGGATGGCGCAGCGAGAAAGGGCTCTTAGCGCGATCGGCGGCGAGCTTGCGCGTGTCGTTGCGCCGTGGCGTGCGGTCGGTCAACGGGCGGCGGCTTTGAGTTCACCGAAGCGGGTGCGGAGTTGCGCGAGGCGCGTGGCCTGCGCGGGGTCGGCGGCGAGATTGCGTTCCTCGAGAGGGTCGGCGCGGAGATCGTAGAGTTCCTCGTGTTTGAAGTCGGGCCACCAGATGTATTTCACGTCCTTGCGCACGAGGGCCTCTGAAGACGGGATGAAGTCGATGCTGCGCACGGTGGCGTGCTCGTAGAAATACTCGTCGCGCCATTTCGGCGGCTGGGCCGCGAGGTAGAGCGGGGCGAGGTCACGGCCCTGCATCGTGGCGGGCGCGGGCGTGCCGGTGGCGGCGAGAATCGTGGGGGCGAGGTCGACGCTGAGGGTGAGCGCGTCGCTCGTCTTGCCGCGCTTCGCGGCGGGCAGCCGCGGGTCGCGCACGATGAGCGGGACGCGGATGCTCTCCTGGTAGGGATACCATTTGTCGGCGAGGCCGTGCTCGGCGTGAAAGTAGCCGTTGTCGGTCGAGAAGATGACGAGCGTGCGATCGAGCACGCCCTGCGCCTTGAGTTCCGCGAGCACGCGGCCGCACACGGCGTCGGCCTCAGTGGCGAGCCGGTAGTAGTTCTTCATGTATTCCTGGTAGCGCTCGGGGGTGTCGAAACGCCAGGTCCAGCGGTTGCGGCCCTCGTTTTTGGCGTTGGCGATGAAGGGAGGGAGGCGGCGGAAATGATCGTCGGTGGCGGTCTTCGGCACGGGCACCGTCACGTCTTGGTAGAGAGCCATGCTCTCGGGCTGCGGGAGAAACTGTTTCGGGTGTTGGTCCTCGGCGTGCGTGGCGATGAACGCGAGCGTGAGCACGAAGGGTTTTTCCTTCGGGCGCGTGCGGAGGAACTCCATCGCGTCGTTTTCGTTTTTCTTGGTGACGTGGATTTCGGTGCCGTCGGGCTGCTTGATCCAGTGGCGCATGGGCGTGATGCGGCCGTCGCCGAAGTCGAACTGCTTGGAGGGAAACGGGCCGTTGTGCCACTTGCCGACGTGGCCCGTGTGGTAGCCGCGCGCGCGGAGGAGGGCGGGGTAGGTCTCGGCCCACGGCGTCTTGATCACGCCGCCCTGCGCGGCGCTGCCGTTGCGCGAGAGCCACTGGCCGGTGAAGAGATTGGCGCGGCTGACCCAGCAAATGGAGGTGGTTACGCAGTTGTGCGTGAAGCGCACGCCCTCGCGCGCGAGCTGGTCGAGGTGCGGCGTTTTGACGACGGGATTCCCGGCGATGCCAAGCGTGTCGTGGCGCCAGTCGTCGCCGTAGAGGATGACGACGTTGAGCGGGGGCTCGTTCGCGGCGAGCGCCGCGGACGAAGAGAGGGAGAGAAGGAGAGAGAGGGAGAGCGGGAGAAAGTGGCGCATGAGAAAAGTTAACGGGATCAACCCGGGCTTAGAACCGCCCGTTAACGCCGAAAGTAAGCGTCGTGCCGTTGAGGATCGTGTTTTGCATTTGGGTGGTGACACCTCGGTAGAACGATTGCGGTTCGTTGGTGAGGTTGCCGGCGTCGAGTGTGAGCTGGAGGTTGGGCCGCACTTGATACGACATGCCGGCGGTGACCGTGGCATACTTGAAGCGATAGAGATTGCGACCGGGCGTCGCGGCGGTGAATGCCGTGATATAGCTGCCCGTAAAGTTGTAGAGTATGCGCGTGCTGAACTTGCGGTAGCGCCACGACAGCGACGCGTTCCCGGTGCGCGGGATGAAGCCGGGGACCTCATTGGTCGTGCGCGAAGTGAGGCCGCCAAAGTTGCCGCTCGTCGTGATGATCGTGTAGTTGGCGGAGGCGCCGAAGCCTTTGAGCAGGCCGGGGAGAAACGTGAACTGCTGTTGGTAGTTAAACTCCCAGCCGGTCACTTTAGCGGTGCCGGCGTTGGAGGAGGTGAGGCGGGTCCAGCCGGCGTATTCACCATTGTAGCCGTTATCGTTGCCGGTGGCGATCGTGCCGGCGTTGGTGCCGGTGACGATGTAGTCTTCGATCGTCTTGTTAAACCAACCCAACGACAGCGTGCCGACCGGCTCGAAGTAGTGCTCGAGCGTGGCGTCCCAAGTAGCGGCAACTTGCGGAAGTAGGCTGGGGTTGTTGACCGTCAGCGTCTGGTTGGCCTCGGCGATGTTTTCGTTGGGGAGTGCGTTGTTCAGGGCGGGGCGGCCGAAGCTCGTGGACCAACTCACGCGGGCTTTGAGATTGGAAGAAATATCGTGCATGAGGTGGGCGCTGGGGAACGACTTTGTGTAACTGCCGCTGAGATTGCGCTGGGTGCCGGCGTAGTCGCGAGTGGCGGAACCGACAGGATCGGCTGCTTGCTGGGCGGCCGTGCTGCCCGTGCGGGTGCGGACCCAGCCCCAACTCGAGGTCTCGGTGCGTTCGGTGCGCACCCCGGCGATGAGCCCCGTGCGGCCGATGCGGCCGGACGCCATCGCGTAGCCGGCGGCGATTTTTTCGGTCACGGCGCGGTTGGCCGTGTATTTGTTTTGCTCGTGGAAATAGAGATCCTCGCGCCAGAGGGCCGGTGTGATCGGCTGCCGACCGGCGAAGAACTGGACGGGTTCCCACTGCGGAATGCGACGGCCCGTCTGGACGGAGTCGAAGGTGACGATGGACGGATCGGCCGGCAGCGCGGCGGTGCCAGTGAAATTCCACCGCCGCGCGACGCTCTCGGCGCTCGTGTAGTGTTTGCGCCACACCGCGCCTGACTTGAGGGAGAGCGGGAAGGAGACCGGCAGCGTGTAGCGGGCGTTGGCGCGAGCTTCGCGGACCTGATCATCGTTTTGCAGGATGGAATTGTTGTAGGTGGTCGGACGGTAGTTCGCGGGATTGGTAAAGTCGGGGCCTTCGGTCTGCGTGAAACGGGGGTGGAGATCGGAGGCGGTGCGATCGAGAATCCAGCCAACGGCGGTGAGGCGGTTGACGAGAATGCCGCCGCGGCCGCCGCCGCCGCCGTTGATATTGGTCTGCGTGTAGATGGCATTGTAGTCGAATGAGAGCGGGCCGAAGACGTGCTCGGCGCCGAGATCGAGACGGCGCATGCGATTGACGAAATTGCCGGGGCCGGTGGTGGTTTGCTCGATGGTCGAGCCAGGCGCGGCGCGGACTTGGGTGACGCGCTCGGTGTAGCCGGGCAGAATGCCCGCAGTGGCGTTGGTGCCGGTGACCGGGAGGGCCGGGTTGAAGACAGCTTGCGAGGTGAAGGCGCGCGTCTCGTATTGGCGGCGAAACGTTTCCACGGCATTGCTGGCGACGGTGTTGATCGAGAGCTTGGTGGAGGGCGAGAGACGGTAGTCGGTCTTCAGGCTGACGCTGGCCTGCTTGCGATTATTGTAATTATCCCACGTGCGATAATCCCAGAGATACGCGGGCTGCGCCGTGGTGTTTTCAAAATCGCGGGTAGTGCGAAAACCGCCGACAGCGTTTTCGGAGTAGAACACATTGAGCGAAACGCCGAGGTTGCGCTCGCCGCCGAAGACGTCGAACAACTGCTGCCAACCGACGTTGAAGAGCGGATGGGCGCGGTGTTTCTCGCGCGTGGGAGTTTGTTCCGTGAACGACGGGGCATAGCGGACGCCGGCACTGTAGGTGATGCGGCGACGCTCGCGCATGGAGAGCGGCGAGCGGCTCTTGAGGTTGATCGTGCCGCCGATGGAGCCGGCTTCTTTGTCGGGCGTGTGGCCCTTGATGAGCTCCATCTGATCGAACATGGATCCGGTGAGATTGTTCATGTTCGTGCTGCGGCCGAGGGCGCCCTGGCTGGTGAGGGGCGAGCCGTCAAGTGTGACGGTATTGAGGCCGGAGCCGATGCCGCGAATGGTGAAGCCGTCGATGAGATTTTCGTCGCCATAATTGCCGGCAACGCCGGGCAGGCGGATGGCGACCTCAGCGGCGTTCATGTTCGGCAGATTGCCGAACGAGTCCATCGCGACGATGTTCTTCACGTTCTCGGCGTTGCGCTGCGCGGTGATGGCAGCGGCGCCGCCCTCGCGCTCACCCGTGACCTTGAAGGCTTCGAGAGTGTAGACGACGCTCGTGAGGTCGAAATTTCGTGTGGTGGGGGCGGTGTCGCTGACCGCGATCGTGGAGCGGACGGAATCGAGACCGACGTAGGTGACGACGATCTCGTGCGTGCCGGGTGGGAGTGCAGTGAGGACGTAGCGACCGGTATTGTCGCTGAACGCCGTGAGGTTGAGGGACGGGACCTCGACGCGGGCACCCTCGAGGAGGTTACCCGTGGCGACGTTGGATACGTTGCCCGTGAGCGTGGCTGCGGGCGCGGCAGGGAGACCGAGGAGTAGCGACAGAGAGACGGAGAGCAGGTGCCGGAGGTTCATGACTAGGGGAGTGGACTACGCGCGGGGTGCGCGAGGTGAAAGCGTTGTTGGCTTCGGGTATGGGTGGAAGACGAATTTTGGATATTCCGCAATCGTGCGCACTGACCATGGAAACCGCAGAGACGGACCGGCCGCTGAAACCCGTAAGGAAATTCTCCCGCCGCCGCGATCGCGGGTTAACGGCTCGACCCGTCGCCCGCGAAATGGGACAAACTGCGGCGCGACCCCCAAGACCGAACACCCCCACGTGACCCCGACCGGCCCAACGCCAGCCATTGGTATCTCTCCGAGGTGGAGCCGCACCGCCCGGCGGGGCGCGCGTGGCTGCTGGTGCGTTTCCCTCGCTGCCCGACGCGGACGACATTGTGCAGCAGAGTTGCACGCGCCTGCTGCGGGCGCACGAGGGCGGCGCGATCCGGTCGGCGCGGGCGCTTCTA
>SYGN01000341.1 GCA_005799525.1 Opitutaceae bacterium
GACCATTTTCGGAGGAGCGGATCACGCCGGGCGCCGCGCCGCTGCGACCAAGGGCGCGCTCTACCCGAATCGTGGGAAACCTAACGGGGTCAGCAGGCCTGACGCTAGTCGGAACAATTCACACCCCGGGGGGGCAGGAGGTCAGTTCATAATTCGTGATTCTGCCGAAAAACCCTTGGGTGTGTATCAATCAGACGAGGGCACGGCGCACCCGGCGCGGCGTGCGCGCGCGTTAGCGTCGGCCATCGTTCTGAACAGAGGAGCGCGGAGGATTTTTATAGGCTTATGACGAGGTGATCGAGGGGCCGATTGCGGGTTTTGCGGGAAAATCCGCCCATCTAGCTGGCGATCTGAACCGGGCAGGCATGGGTCACCTGGGCGGGTGCCCACGTGAGCGAGGGTCGTCAGGAGCACGCGAGGAATCGAGGCGGCGTTCATTCAGAAAATTCTGACGACGTGCGGCGAGGGTGGTGAACGCTTAGTTTTCGCTTTTCAGAAAGGCGACGAGGTTCGCCATGTCTTCCTTGGCCATCGTTTGTTCGAGGCCGTCGGGCATGAGCGAGAGGCCGGACGCGACGAGTGACGTGAGCTGATTCCGGGCGATTGACTCTTCGCCTCCGGCCGCGGTGCGCAACGTGAGGCTGGAATCGCTTTCGGCGGCGAGCCAACCGGAGAGTGAGCGTCCATCCTGCGTGACGACCGAAAGCGTTTGGTAATTCGGTGCGACTTCGTAGTTGGGCACGAGGATGTGGAGGAGCATGGTGTCGGCGGGTTGGTTGCGAATGCCCGTGAGGTCGGGGCCGACTTTGCCGCCGACTCCTCGGTGCGTGTGGCAGGCGGAGCAGGTTTTTAAGAATGCCTCGCGGCCGCGGGCCAGGTCGGTTGGCGCGGTGAGGAGCGGGCGATACGTGCGATAGGCTTGCATGCGATCGCCGCCTTCGAGGCTCTGGAAGAGGGTTTCGGCACGTTGGCGCACGGTCGCATCGGCATGCTTCAACAACTGCGTGCGTCGCACTGAAGAAATTTCCGGAGCGGTCACGATGCCGGCCTGGATTGCGTCGAACAACCCGACGATCAGGGCTGGTTTCGCGGTGAGCGTCGCCAGCACGGCTTCGCGCAGACGCGGGGTGTAGCCGGCCCAGTTTTCGCGTTTGATCAGCAACGCGCCACCCCGCGGATCGCCGAGGCGTTCGAGCGCGCGCACGGCTTGTACTTGGAGGTCGGGCGGCTGGCGCGCTGCGAGGAGTTGGCTGAGGGGCGCACCGGCAAAATCAAAATTCGAATGTCCAAGGAGGGCCACCGCAATGAGGCGATCGCCGAGCAGTGCTTGAGAATCGCTCGCGCGCTCTGCGACGACCCGCAAAAAATCCCGCACGGTCGCCGCCGCGCGGCCCTCGGCTCCGAGCACCGCGGCAAACGTATCGCTTTGCGCGGCGGTCTTGGCTCCGCTCCGTCCGCGAAAGCCTTCGACGAGGCCCAACACGGCCGACACTCGCGACGACAGTTCGCCTTTTTCCGAGAGCCGATCATTCAAGAACTGGCGGCTGGAATCGGGTGACGCACCGGAGCCGAAGACGCGACCAAGGTGTTCCATAACCGCAGCGATTGCGGCGGGTTTGGCCGCAGATTCCCGTTGCAAGGCTAGCAGAAATGCGTCCATCCGGCCAGCGATGCCGCTGAGTACGGCGGCGCGCGTCCAGCGATCCTCGCCGTCACGCACCACGAGTGCGGCGAGGGCCGGCACGACAGTTTCATCCCGCGATCCCGCGAGCGCGAGCGCCGCGCAAAAGCGCACGCGAGCGTCGCTGTCCCGGGTGGCGGCAATCGCCGCGGGCAGAAGATGAGCACCCTGACCACGGGTGATCAGCTCGCCGGCAAAGTGCAGGGCTTGTTCGCGCACGCCGGGGTGAGGATCGTTCAGCGCAGCAGCGACCGCCGTCGCGGTCAGTCTGCGGAGACCGTGTAATGTCCACAGTGCGCGGGTCCGAGACTCGGCGCGCGTCGCTTGGGTGGCGATGGTTTCGACTAACGGCACAGCGGTGCGATCTGCACGTTCGACCAGCCGCCGCTGGGCGTCGGCGCGCCACCATTCGTCGGGTGACTCCAGTGCGCGGACGGTTTTCGTCAGATCGTCGCGGCGGTCTCGGTAAGTTGCGTCGTGAGCGCTCGGCGCTGGGGTGGCGCGAACGATGCGATAAATGCGGCCACGGTCTTTGCCGCTTTCGAAGTCGAGGAGGCCCCGCGATTCCGGCGGCACATAACGCGGGTGGTCGATTTCGCGGCGATACATGTCGGCGAGGTAGAGCGCTCCGTCCGGGCCCTCGCCGAGAAAGACCGGTCGGAACCACACGTCGGTACTGGCTAGAAATTCTTTTCCTGCGGCTGGCGGATCGGAGCGGAAAGCAGCGCCCTCGGGCCGGAGCACTTGGCGTTGCACGAGATTCTGGGCGGACTCGCAGATGAAAACGTCGCCTTGGTGTTCCGGGGTCAGGCCGGTGCCGCCGAAGATGAACACGCCGCTCGCCGCGGTGAACGTGCCGGCGTGCGGGGCGGCCATCAGCGACGGGATAAAATCTGCGGTGATGGTCGCGCGGCTGATTGGGAAAACCATCGCCTCGGCTTGCACCTTCGAGACCTCCTGGACGCTCTCGCTGAACGAGAGGTGCGGGTTGCGCGCTAGTTGCTCCGGTTCGAGCATGATTTGCATCACCGGATGCCGGTTAGAACAGAAGAAGCGGCGGCCAAAGGCGTCGAACGTCAGGCCGAATTGGCCTCGGCCGCTGGTGTTTTCGAACGCGTAAGTGTCCGGGTCGAAGCGGCCGTCTTTCAGCGAGAACGTGACGGCGGCGCGCCCTGGGTGCGCGGGTGACGTGACCTTGCCGCCGTTGAGACCGCTGGTGACGTAGATTTTTCCATCGAGGCCAAGGGTCGGATGGCTCACGCGCAATTGGGCAGTTTTGGTGGCGTCGAAGCCGGTCAGCACGATCTCGCGTTTATCCGCGATGCCGTCGCCGTCAGTGTCTTTCAGATACAAAATATCGGGGGCCGCAGTGACAAAGATGCCTCCGCGCCAGAGGGCGAGGCCGTTGACGTAGCCGAGGTCGGTGGCGAATTCACGGCGACCTTCGAAGCGTCCGTCACCGTCGAGATCCTCCAGCAACGCAATGCGGCCCGCAGCGGTCTGGCCGCCGCCCTCGACCGGGTCGGGGTAGCCGCGCCCCTCGGCGACAAAGAGCCGGCGGGGGCCATCGAAGACAAAGGCAACGGGATTGATCACGAGGGGTTCGGCCGCGACGAGTTCGATGCGGAGACCGGCCTCAAGTTGAAACAGTTTGAGCGCCTCTTCCGGAGAGCGCGCGGGATGCCGCTCGGCGGTCGCGGCTTGCGCGAAGTGGGCCGCGACGAACGCAACGAAGAGGCCGGCGAACTGGGCACGGAACCACCGACCTGGGGTGTGGGTTTGAAAGCGCATCAACAATGACGATTGAACAGGGTTGAACGCGGACGCAACCCCGGGGATTTCGCTCTCCCCACAATGACATTTCTTCCCCGGTTTTTCGCCACGACCGCCGTAGTTCTTTTGTCCGGCCTTCGCTCCCCGACCGCCAGCGGTTCGATGGAGGGCCGCGTGCGCCATGCCGTGACGGGCCCATGCTCGGCAACGCCCGCTGCGCCGTGATGGGTGCTCCGCTCGTCGCCTTCAGCGATGAGGTGGGCGCGTTCCGGCTGGGCACGTGCCGGTGGGCCCCGTTACACTCGAGGTGTTTTTTGCGGAGATTGGTATCCGGTAAATTCCGCTCACCCTCGCCGCCGGTCAGACGCTAGTGCAGGATGTCGATCTCACCAGCGTCGTGCGCTTCGGTCAGCCGTCGGAGACGGTGAAGCTCGACGTCCTCGTTGTCTCCCGCGCGCGACCGCCGACTACATTTTGGTAAACGGCAACGCGGTCGCCTCTGGCTCCGTGCGTGGGTTCTCGCGCCTCGGCGAAATCATGGCCAACGGCATGGCCTGGGTAAACGGGAAGCGAGACCAAAAACGAAGTTGTTCGAACGACGTGTGTGCGGGAGCCGAGGCGTGCAGTGCGTGAGACCGAGCACTGTTTGTGACAAACTTCACCCTCAGGCTGCAACCCATGCGGCAACTGCGAAGACGTTTGCCAAGCAGGAACACCGCGGGGCGATTTCGGAAGTCCGCAGCGCCGAGGTAGGCCTCGTGGAGGCGCGCCTGCCACTTACGGCGGCAAGAGGCCGGCCATGACAGCGACGGCTTCTTGGCGGATAGAAAGGATGGCGCGGAGATTGGCCTGAGCTTGGGTTAGGCGAGCTTCGTTTCGTCGGTGAATCTCGTGGGCGCGGGCCAAGCGGGATTTGATTTCGGCATCTGGCAGATTGTCGCTGACGGCGGAACGTAATGCGTCGCGCTCGGGATTTCCGGAGGAGCCACTGTTACGTTTGTTTTTTTCGGTGCCGGGGAGGGGACCACGCGCGCTGGCGCTACTGGTCCACAAGGTGCGCCGGATTTCGTCAATGGTGGTCATGCGCTCCATGATAAGTGCCCACTCAGTATCGTCGATTACGTCGAGTTTCTCCCTCAAGCGGTCGAGGACGCGGGCTTGCGCCTCAGCCGGGTTGGCCTTATTAAGGCGCGGATCGGAATTATCATCGCGCTTCCTGGGCTTGCCGCCGGAATCGTCTCCGTTGGATTCGCGTTTAGAAGTGCGTGCTTCGTCTTTGCCGGGTTTCGCCTGCGCATAAACGGCAACAGCCCCGACAGCAGTTAGGACAAGACAGATGACGGCAGCACGGTGGCGCGGGGAGAAGTTGGTCGCGAAGGGGTTCACGGGAGAAAGGCTAGGCGGGACGTTGGTGGCGCGTGGACGAGGGTGCAAGATTAGTCACGCTGCAAGGACGCCGCAGGGTGGGGCGGCGTTACCGTCGACCGCGTGCGAGCGCGCGGATCGGTCCGCGCTCGCCGCTCGACGCAGCACCGGAGGAATGACGGATGGGCCCGCGGCAGGGTTTTTGGGCGGGCTGGTCTATCGCCGCCAGGCTCCGGGCGTACGGCCGGTTTGCCGGCGAAACCACCGGGAGAAATAATTAGGGTCGTCGAAACCGGATTGGCTGGCGGCATCGGCGACGGTGGCGGTTGAGCGAAGGGCGGCTTGGGCCGTTTCCAGCCGCACGCGGTCCCGGAGGACGCGGAGGCCCAAGCCAGATTCACGTTTCAGTTTCCGATTGAGATGGTCGGGGTGGTAGCCGAATTCGCGCGCGATTTGTCCCAGGCTGACGCGGGCCGGGAGGCGCTGACGGAGCTGTTCGAACAAGGCCGAACTCGGAGCGGACTTGACCCGAACGGGCTCAAGGAGCCGGGCAACAAGGGCGAGGATAGCTGGGTAATCCGCCAGAGTGAGCCGGCCTTTGCGTGGGACACGGGACAGCAAACCATGGAGCTCGTTGAGGGTCGCGGGTGACAGCGTGCGGTGAGCAGTGCGGACACGGGCCGAGCCCACGAGTGCGTAGTCGAGCACGAGGCAAAGCGGGTGACTTCTGCCGGCGACGGAAAAGCCATGCGGCGTGTGGGCCGGGATGACGAACAGGTCTCCAGCGTGGGCGCGCCGCCGCCGCGTATTGACGGTCTGCACACCCTCGCCGGTCAGATAGAGAATGAGTTGAGCGTGGTCATGACCGTGGGCCGCAACCTCGGCGTCGCGGTGCCGGTTCAACTGGAGCCTGCGCAGGACGAAACCCAGAGCGTGGATTTCAATTTTCTGAATCAGCAGCGGACTCCAGGCGAGCATAGGATCGGTTTTGTGCTACTAAAAGTCGGAATCGTGCTAACGCAAGCGGCGGTTTTGGAGTATTGTAGTGGTTTCCACGGATCAGTTGATCCGCCGAACGGGCTCTATCTATGAAAACTCACAAAATTGGCATCATC
>SYGN01000342.1 GCA_005799525.1 Opitutaceae bacterium
GACCATTTTCGGAGGAGCGGATCACGCCGGGCGCCGCGCCGCTGCGACCAAGGGCGCGCTCTACCCGAATCGTGGGAAACCTAACGGGGTCAGCAGGCCTGACGCTAGTCGGAACAATTCACACCCCGGGGGGGCAGGAGGAAGGGGTCACACTTTGCATATTGCACTCAGGCGGGACAAGATGATGGCAACGATCCCGAGGTCAAAAAACGAGTCAACCCGAGTCTGCGGCTACACGTTCCCCAGCCGCCCGGTCGAATCGCCGAAGCGCTCAAGGTCGGTCGCACCCGCTTGGTCGACGAGCGTGAGGAACAAATTGCTCATGGGCTTGCCGCCGAGTCAGGGAAACAGGGTCAGGTAACATTTAATATTTTGGCCGCGCGGCTTCAGGCCGAGAGTGGTTCGACCTCGGCTTCGAGGCGGCGGCCGAGGGCGGTGCGGGTTTGCTCCAAATCGTAAGCGTGCTGGAGATTCAGCCAGAAGCGTTCCCCTGTGCCGAAGAAGCGGCCGAGACGGAGCGCCGTGTCTGCCGTAATCGCTCGGCGAACTTTCGTGATTTCAGTGAGTCGCTACGCTGGAATACCGGAGCGCTGGATCACTTGATAGCAGGTCAGGTCGTGCGGCGCGATCCAATCCTCACGTAGAATCTCCCCGGGCGTGATGTCGGAGACGACGGGCAGTTTGGCTTTCATGCGGGATGGGCTTTGAGTGAGAAATGGGGAGGCTTAGTGTTATCGCGGGAGCCGCCAGGGCGGGGCGTCTGGCGAAGGCAGGAACGCGTTCACGGGCACGGCCGGTGCGGAATCACGAGAAGTTCGCTTGGGAGACGAACACGGTGTCCGCTCTGTCTTAGCCCGCCTTGTGAGAGGCGGGATTCGGAAGTTCGCGGGATTCGGAAACTGATGGGCAATTCCTCCCGCCTCTCACGGGGCGGGCTACCGACGGCCAGCGCGCGGGACCACGGGGCGGGTCGGAGACCGCGCCCTACTTTTTGGGCCACGCAAGGGGGATGCCTTGCGCGGTGAGGGCGGACTGGAATTCGGCGAGGAGCGCGGGGGTGGCGCGGATGGAGCGCGGAGAGGTTTTTTTCGCGCGACAGAAGACCGCGAGCGCACCGACGGATTCGCCGATGTTCCACTCGACGGGGTGCAGGCGGTAGCAGCCGTTGGTGAGGTGGGTCGTACCGATATTTTTGCAGGCGGGCAGGAGGTTTTCCATGCGCCGCGGCAAGAGCGCACCGAGCGGGATCTGAAACGGGCGCGTGAGGAAATCGATGTAGTTGTCGCCGCCACTGCTCGGGTGGAGATCGATCGCGTAGCTGCCGATGCCCACGCTGTCAGGAAAAGCTTCGGCGGTGACTTCGGCGTCGGGGGTGGCGGGCGTTTTGCGGCGGGCGTCGAGGCCGACGTGAAGTTCGGTGATGGTGAACTCGGCCTGAATGCGGCGGCTCTCGCGGATGTAAGGATACTTCGCGAGGCCGTCTTCGGTGCCGACGATATCGGGGCGGAGGCGAAGGCCTTTCCAGCCGGTGCCGCCGTCAGCACGCGGGGCTTCGGTTTGCAGCCAATAGAGGAGCGAGAGGCTGAGCTGTTTGCCCGCAGCGAGGTGGCGCGCGGCTTCGGGCGCGGGAACCTCAAACAGATTGCCGAGCATATAGTCGTTCTGCGGCCAGTTCACGAGAGTCGTGTCGCCGACGTAGGTGCCGGGGACGAAATTCGTGCGGTCAACGATACGGCGATATTTAAAGAGGCCGGTGCTCTTCGCGGCATCGAAGCCCATGGCGAAGGGTTTGAGGCCGCGCGGCGCGGAATAATAGTGACTGAGCAGTTTGCCCGACCACGCGGGCGTGAGGGGCGGCACGTGGTCGCGCCACAACGCGTAGTCGCGCGGACGGTCGATGGTGTGATCTTCGCCGGCTACGTAATCCATGGCGAAGCAGCACGTGAACGCCTGCATATTTTGCGGGCGGGCCTCCGGGACCGCGTGGGGCTCGCCGGTGACGCGCTGCGATTCCGAACCGGTGACATACTCGGTGCGCGTGAGCGGGAGGAGTTCGCCGGTCTCGGTGGCATCGATGAACAGCGGCGCGCGGAGGACGCATTCGCGACCGGACTCGGCGCTGCGCACGAGGACGGCATCGACGCGGTCGCCGGTGGTCGCGGCGGAAACGGCGGTGTGATGCGGGAAAATTTGGAGGCGACCACTCGCCACGTGAGGCGCGAGCATTTCCGTGAGCACGGCGAGGGCAACACGGGGCTCGTGGCAGAGCTTGGAGACGGAGCCGTTGCCGGGGTTGAGGAGCGGGTTCGCGCGGGCGACGTCGGTGAGCGGAAAGTGGCGCGCGTAGTAGTCGCGCACCCCGCGACGGAAGGCCTGGTAACTCTTCGTGCCGCCGAAGGTTTCGATCTGCGCGTGTTCGTCGGGCGGGACGGCCTGTGACGTGAGCTGGCCTCCGATCCAATCGGTTTCCTCGGTCAGGATCACACGGAGACCGGCGCGCGACGCGGCCAGCGCAGCGGCGATGCCACCCATACCGCCGCCGATGATGACAAGGTCGACGGCGAGTTCTTTGGGGGTGGCGGGAGCGAAATCGGGGCGTGAAGCCCCTGCTCCATTCGGCACGGATTGCGCGGCGAGGGCGGCGGGGATGAAGAGGCTGGCTCGTTTGAGGAAGGTGCGGCGGGTGGGGAGGCTCATAAGGGTGGCCCGCCTCGTGCGAGGCGGGAGGGACAGTTTCGAATTCTGCCAACGGTCCCGGCTCTCACGAGACGGGCTACACGGAAATACGGCGGTTGGGAAACCGCCGCTCCGTTCGGATCAGTAGGCGCCTTTGATGGCGAAAGTCCACGATTGGCCGACAGTTTCGCTGCGCGTGATCGCGGTCGGGCCGGTGACGAAGCGCTGCATGTTGATGTAGGGCGTATCCAGAATATTGCGCACACTGACAGATAGGCTATAGGTGTTGTTCAGGCGCCAGCTGCCGCCGGCGTCGAGGCTCGTGCGGTGGCGGCGGTAGGTGGTCCCGGCGAGGTTGGTATTCACGTCGTCGGACCAATTCCAATTTCCGTAAATATTGAGCTTATTGAGCGTGTAGTTGATCCCTCCCGACGCGAGGTGCGGCGTAAGATTGGCGCGGGTCACCTCGGCGTAGAGGCGAGTATAGCTGCCGCGCACCGAGAGGCGGCGAAACAGCTGACCGAGGAACGAGAGGCTCTGGTTATATTCGAGCTCCATGCTGCGGATTTTGATACGGGCGGGGCCGTTGCTGGTAGTGATAAATTCGTAGGTTTGCAGCTCGTCGTCGCCGGCGTAGCCGAACTCCTGCGCGGTCAGCCGGTCGGTAAAGAAAATATCCTTCACATTGCGCTCGGTGAACGTCGCCGCGAGCTGGCCGACGGGTTCGAAGTAGTAGGCCAGACGGGCGGCGTAGTTGTCGGAGGTCTCGGGCTTCAGGCGGGGATTCGGCGCAGTGACGGTGGGCGGGAAATCGTCGATGATCCAAACACCCGCGAGGTTCACGTAGGAGGGGCGGCGAATGGTGGAGCTGAAGCCAAAATGGACGTCGAGGTTGCGCAGGAGGTTGTATTTCAGCGAGGCGCTGGGGAACAGGTTGTCGTATTCGCCGATCCGTTTCACGCGGGGCTGGGAGAGAAACTGATAGTCGATCGCGGGGATGGTGATGGCGCGGCCGGCGGCGTTGATCTGCGCGCCGAAACCGGCGGCGCGCATCTCGGCGGGGGTGCGGGTGTCGGCCTCGCTAGCCTCGGTGGCGGTCTTTTCCCAGCGGAGACCCGCGCGGAACGTGGCACCCATAAATTTCGTGGTGCCCATGAGGTAGCCGGCATCGATCTGCTCGTAGTAGCGGCGGCGGCGGGCGACGTAGGACTCGTAGTAATTGTCGGCGTTGGCACCCCAGTTTTGGCGGAAAGCCGACGGATTGCTGCGGTAGAGTTCGGTGATGCCGCGGAGGCTCGGCATAAAAACATTCGCGCCGGAGGAGGAGGTGATGCTGCCGTCGTTCATCCCGAGGCTGTATTCCCACGGGGAGCGATAGTTGGCCCAAGCACCGGTCGTCGCGGTGACGCCGCCGGGTGCGTAATCGAAGCGCTTGGACAACTGGTCGTCCTCGAATTTCTGGATCTGCTGGCGCGTCTTCAGGCCGCTTTTCCAAATGATCGGGAGCCACTTCGCCGTCTTGAGCGTGCCGATGAGCTCGCCGCTGAAGAGGACGGTGCGGCCGAAGCGGCCGTCGTTGATGGAGACCGCCGGAGCGGTGTAACTGGCGCCACTACCGAGGTCGGGCCCGGCGACCTGCGTGAACTTCCAGTCGGTCGAGAGGAGCGAAGAGCGCTCGGCGCGATAGGTGATGCCGTTGGCGATGGGCGAGTTGGTGTCGCGGATCGAGTTGCGGCGGCCGAGTGGATCATACCAGCTCGTGGAGTCGGAGTAGGCCCCCTTGGCTTCGAGTTCGAAATTGCCGCGTTTGAACTCGGCGCGGGGGATGAGGGTAAACGTCTCGCCCATTTTGGAGACGGCGACCGGGTTGACCTGCACGGTGCCGGTGGGGGCAGACGTGAAGCTGAGCTGCGGGTCGGCGCCAGTGACGAGGGTGCGGTTGCCGACACTGGAGTTGAAGATGACCGTGCGTTGGGGCGTCCAGAGGTCGGCGTAATTGTAGACGACGCCGAGGCCGAAGTTGAGCTCGCGGTTGAACTTGAAGTCGGTGGTGAGCGTGGTGGCGAAGCGCTTGTTGGTGCGCGGGGCCCACTGGACGTTGAGGGTCGTGGGAACGAGCGGACGCGTGTCGGCGGCGGTAACGGCGGTGCTGTAGGCGGACGACGTAATCAGCGCTTCCTGATAGACGTTGGATTCGCTGAGGTTGAGGACGATGCCGAGGCGTTTATTTAGGAAGACGTCGGAGTATTCGAAAATGCCGCCGGGAGTGATTTTTTGGCTGGTGCGATCCTCGTCGGGCCCGAGGGATTGGCCGAGTTTAAAGGCGGTGGAGTGGCCGACGACGTTGGCCTGCCACGAGACGCGGCGTCCACTGCGGTCGAAGGCGCGCTTGGTGCGAAGATTGATACTGCCCGCGGGCGCGTTGGCATCGACATCGGCGGAGACGGTCTTGGAGACCTCGATCGACTCCATGCTGTTGAGGGAGGCCATCTCCATGGTGAACGAACGGGCGGCACCGGAACCGGAGTTATTCGCATCGGTGCTGGCGAGGGCGATGCCATCCATGGTGACGGAGGTGTATTCGGAGCCGAGACCACCGAGGCGGACCGTGCGGACTTCGCCATAGAAGAGGTCGAGTTCGACGCCGGGGAGATGTTTGAGGAATTCGCCGACGTTGCCCTCGGCGTTGTCGCCAAACGCGTCGGAGGCGACGGTGTTGGTGATGTTCATGGAATTGCGCTGTTCCATGATGGCTTTGGCATTGCCCTCGCGCTCGGAGGAGACGGTGAAGGCTTGGAGCTTCACGGTGCCATCGGGAGCGGTGGTAGTCTTGGCGGGGTCCTGGAGTGTGCTGACAAGCTCAAAGTTTTTCGTGGCGGTGGCGCCGGCGATGACATCGACCGTGGCGGTGACTTGGCGATAACCGGTGTAAGTGACTTCGAGCGTCACGCGGCCGGCGGGGACGGGCGAGAGGCGGAACAAACCCTCGTCGGCGGAGATGGTGGCATCGCCGCTCTCGACGATGCGCACTTGGGCGTTGCGAAGATACTGGCCGGTGGCGGGATTGAAGACTTGGCCGACGATGGTGCCGGTGGTCGCTTGGGCGAAGGCCGGCAGCGCGGTGAGAAGCGCGGCGGCGAGGACGAGGAGGGTGCGGAGGTGATTTGGGTGCATGGATGTCAGGGTCGATCTGAGGAAATTCCGAACGGAAAAGGAGCGGGAAAGTGGCGAATAGGCCGAACGTTGTAAGGCGAACTAGGCGGTTACAAGCGCGGCATCGTACCCACGTCTCTCGAGATTTGGACCATTCATTGTGGGCTGCCTGCTCGCAGGCGCTCCGCGCGTCCGCCAGTGGCCGGACGACGAAAGTCCGCAACCGACCAGACGTGGGTATCAATCAGCGTCCTGCCCCCTGCCGATCGCCAACCCCCGCTCTCCGATCCGGTGGTAGGAAAAGTCCAGAGATCACCACACGTTGGAATCACCATCGTTTTCCCGAGCTTGCTCGTTTCTCTTGAACGCTCTTTTTCGTCCGAACAATTGGGCTTAGCGGTTCAGCGCGCTGCGGCGTGTTCGGACCACTCGCTGGCGCTCGCGGCTACCGGCGGCAGGGCGGAAATAAAAAACGCGCCACCGGTGAGGGTGGCGCGCGGAGCGGTAGACGGAGAAAATGCGGCCGAGGGCCGCCGCTCTCCCAGGTAGCTTAGAATTTTTTTGTGATGTCCACGTAGAGGAAGCGCGGGAGGAAGTAGGCGGTCTGCTCGGCGTAGCCGGTCGAGGACGCCGTGCGCGGCGGGTTTTTATCGAAGAGATTATTGGCGCCGAGCGTCACCTTCGTGGCGGAGGGCAGATCGTAGCTGACCTGGAGGCTGGTGACGGTCTGCTGCTTCACGCGCAGCGTGCTCGGGGCGGCGTCAGGGAAGCCGGCGATGAAGTCGGCGGTAAGGGCGGCGCCAAACTTCCGGTAGTTCCACGCGAGGCTGCCGTTGCCGCGGAAGTGCGGGACTTCGAAGGTGCGGACAGTCTCGACGGCGGCGAGATCGGGGCGCGTCTTGATGATCGCGTGGTAGATCCTGCTGCCGACCGAGCGGGCGCTGAATTTGCCGAGATGCTTCGTCGTGACGCGATACTCGGCGCTGAGGTCGAGGCCCTTGGTGACCGCGGTGCCAAAATTGCCGATGACTTGACGAATGCGGATGAGTTCGCCGGGGAGGTTGTTGGACGTGTCGCTCGCGGTGGGGGCGGCGCGGTCCACGAAACCAGGGAAGAGCGTCGGATTGGCGAGGATGATGGCGGGTGTAGCGGAGGCGCCGATACGGTCGCGCACGTCGACCTTGTAGTAATCGAGGCCGAAGGAGAGGCCGGGCAACGTGCGCGGCTGGAACTGGACGCCGATATTAAACGACTCGGATTTTTCGGGGCTGAGCAGCGGATTGCCGCCGGAGACGACTTGGCGCTGGCCGGTGGTCGTGTCGTTGGAATTGGAGCCGGGGCGACCGGCGCGGAGCGGATCGGCGATGTTGAACACGACACTGGTGTTCACGGGCTGGTAGAGCTCGGCAAGCGACGGAGCGCGGTAGCCCTTACCCCACGAGCCACGGAAGGTAACCTGCGCGTCGAACGGCTGCCAGCGGAGGCCCAGCTTCGGCACGGCGGTGTTGCTGAAGCCGGCGTCATTGTAGTGCTCGGCGCGACCAGCGGCGTTGAGGTCCAAGGTCGCGAGGAGCGGGATTTTTTGCGCTGGGGCAGCCAGCGGGAGACTGAACTCCACGTAGGCGGCCGACACGCGGCGCGAACCCTTGGACTGCGGGACGGGCGTCGATTGATTAAGGAGCTGATCCTGGGTGCGACGGTCACGGAAGCTCTCGTCGCGCCACTCACCACCAGTGGCGAGTTGCAGATCGCCGGCGGCCAGTTTGTAAACGGAACCGGTCGCCATGGCGTTGAGCGACGACAGCTCGGTAAAGGCGTCGCGGGTGCCGTTGGAAACGAGCTTCGCGAGCGTCGCGGGATTGTTGGCGGGCGTGCTGCCGTTGTTAAAGAGATTCAGTGCGGTGGCGCGGTTGGTGTCGGCGAGGGCGGCATTGACGGCGGCCTGCGAAACCCAACCGGAGACGAGCGCGTTGTCCGAGGTCGAGCGGTTGTAGAGTAACGAGGCGTCGTAGCTCCACGTGTCGGTGAGCTTGCCCTGCAGACCGGCGACGACGCGTTTAAACTCATTGGTGGTTTGGGTGGCGCGCGGCCCGAGCTCGGTGAAGCGATAAAGGAGCGTGGCGCCGACCACGGGGTCGTTGGTCACAGTGACGCCGAAGGGATTGTAGGCTGCGTTGGCGGGGACGACCACGGTGTTGAGATTCGTGATCGGGCTCGCGGAAAGATACTCGAGGTTGACGTTTTTCTGGTAATTGATCTCCGCATACGCCGAGGCGGAGGACGAGAGCTCATAGCTCGCGGTGGCGAGGGCACCGTAGCGCGTGACGCGCGGCTGGGGCGTGAGGGCTTCGTTGATGTTGTGGCGATTGGGCGTCGTGGTGTTCGTCGTCGCGATGAAGCTCGGCGGAAACGCCGTCGACGTGGACGAAACGGCAAACGTACGGGCGGCGGCGGCAGTGCCGGCAGGGATGAGCGCACCCGTGATCGGATTGGTGCCGCCGACGGGGATGATGAACGTACCCGGACTTTGCGTCGTGGAGAGCGCGATATTTTTCTGCGAGAATTCCGGATATTGGATTTTCGCCTGGTACATGAAGTTCGCGAGAGCGAAGACCTTCAATTTTCCGCTGGTGGCTCCGGCGTAGACGCTACCTTTGAAGGTGTTGGCCGCAATGCCACCGGGGAAGTCGCCATAGAAGGCGCGGACCGTGGAGCCCTGGACGTTGTCCTTGAGGATGAAGTTGACGACGCCGGCGAC
>SYGN01000343.1 GCA_005799525.1 Opitutaceae bacterium
GACTGACCGGCACTTTCGAACTGAATTTTTTCTGCCACCGTTTGGTGAAGCGGGTTTTCGCCCTTCGATTGATTAGGTTTCATTCACCATCAGTCACTTCCCCATCGGTGGCGCTTTTCAACTGCATTGTTACGGCTGAGGTCGTCCTTGCACCCTCGGCTTCGTGCTCTGGCACGGAGCTCACCCTCATCGCCTTAACCACCCCCCCCCTATGAATACTACCCTGCTCCTCCGTTGGCGCTTTGCGGCGACGTTTCAATTCGCGCTCGGCTGGCTCCTCGTCGCCGTGGCGCTCAACGCCCAAACCGGCACCGGCACCATCCAAGGCCGGGTTTACAACCCGGCGACCAAGGAATACGTCAACAACGCTGAAGTGCGTCTCGAGGGCACCAACAAGGCGACCTTCTCCGAGCAGGACGGATCGTTTCAGTTGGTCGGCGTCCCCGCGGGGCCCGCCAATCTGGTCGTGAGCTACACCGGATATTCCCAGGTTAAAGAGTCGTTTGCGGTCACGGCGGGGCAGACTGCGGTGCGTGAAATCAGTATCACGAGCACCGTCGCGACGGTGCCGACCACGATCAAGGATGGCGTCGTGCAGCTGCAGGCCTTCAGCGTTTCCACCCAGCGTGAGGGCAACTCCAAGGCCATCGCTGCCCAACGGAAGGACATGAACATTATCACCTCGGTGTCTTCCGATATTTTTGGTGAAGTGATGGACGGCAATGTCGGCGAATTTCTGAAGTATCTCCCGGGCGTCGACCTTGAATACGTCGAATCCGAGCCGCGCGGCCCGCGCCTCGGTGGCATGGACGTGCAATACACCGGCGTGGCGATGGATGGCATGCGCACCGCCAGCGCGGATGCGAATCGCGGTGGCGGGGCGGCCTCGCGCGCGACGAGCTTCGAAGGCTTTTCGATCACGAGCGTGGAGTCGGTTGAAATCAACCGCACCTCCAGTCCCGAAAATGACGCGGATCAGCCCGCAGGCTCGATCAACATGCGGACCAAGCGGGCTTTTGACCGCAAGGGGCGCGTCGTCACCTACAACTACTCGGCGAATTTTAACGGCGAGGAATTCTCGTTGCGCAAACAGCCGGGTATTCAGGACGGCCAGGACAACTATAAATTCGAAAAATGGCTGCCGAATTGGAATTTCAGTTACGCGGAGTCCTTCTTCAACCAACGCTTCGGCGTCCTCGTGAGTGCGGGCCACGGAGCTTCGTATACCGAGCAGCTTTCCCAAACGATCGACTACAACCGGGTTCCCCAGGCCAACGATCCCCGTCCGCTCGTCGTTCGCTCGGTCAGTTTTGGCGATGGGCCCAAGTTCATCATCAAAGACGCGCTCTTGCTCACGGCCGACTGGAAGGCCACGCCGAATCTCACGCTGTCGCTGAATCTCTCCTACAGCTATTTCGAGGGGCATTTCTGGAATCGTAGCTTCGGATTCACGGCGGCGAATAGTAACGCGAACGTGATCAACGGGCGCTCCAGTATCCTTGGTGACGGCCTGCTCACCGTGATCGCCCCCCGGGATTTGAATCAGCCCGTTGCCGTCCAATCCGATGGTCGCACGGTGTTCAATAACGGCGTGGCGAATCTCGGAAATGGTGGCGGCTCCTCTGCGAAGCTCACCTACACCCGCCAATACGCGCCGCGGTTCGAATACAAGAAGGACCGCTGGATCGTTGACGGCTCGTTCGCGTATTCGGCCTCGCAGAACAATTACGAGTCAGTCGAGCGCGGGTTCATTAACAGCGAGGGCGGCAACGTGGCCGCCGGATTTATCGCGACCCGCCCAAACGTCCAATCCTGGGAGTGGGACGTCCGCCAAACCGGTGGACTCGATTGGACCGATCAGCGCAATTTTACCGATACGAACAACCGCTCCGGTGGCACCCGGGTGAACAATGACGACCGCACGTGGATCACCGAAAAATATACCGGCATGGTCAACGCGCGCTGGGTCGTGCCCTTCATGGAGAAATTTCCCACCGTGATGAAATTCGGCGGCAAGTGGGATGAGGAATACCGCTACAACCGCACCGACTCCGACTTGAACATCTGGTCCTACATCGGGCCCGGTGGCAATACCGCCACCTACAATACGACGATCGGGGCTTGGCAGAATACGGCCTACGGCAACTGGGCCAACGTCGGCCCGCAGTTCACCGCGCCCATCCCGTTCGATGGCGGCACGACGAACTCCTTCCATATTTTCGGCCTGAACGGTAAGGAGCAGACGCCCCCGCGGGTGAGTCGCAGCGAAGTGGCCAAGCTCTTCCGCTCGCGGCCGGAGCTATTCGTTAACACGGCGACGCCGGAAAATTTTTACAACACCGAGTATGTCAATCTCCGGCGCTTTAAGCAGACCATCTATGCCGGCTACTGGCAGGCCGATACCAAACTAACCTCGAAGATTACCGTCCGCTATGGGGTGCGCGCCGAGCAGACGCAGAATCTGTTCAAAGAGTTTGATCCGCTCAACCGTCGGGAACTGTTGGCGTTGGGCGTGCCGCTGAATCCCGTGACCACAAACAGCGGCCGCCCGCTCACGCTGGAAGGTATGCGCACGATGTTTGAAAAGAACCCCGTTCTGCTCCGCAGCGCCCGCTACACGGACTGGTTCCCGTCGATCGTCGCCAAGTATCAGATTACCCAAAACCTCGAATGGCAGTTCGGCGCCAACAAGGGCATCCTCCGTCCCGGCGTCAACGACCTCACCGCCACTTGGGTTCAAAACGACAATGCGAACCCGCCGACCGTGTCGACGGCGAATGCCGCGCTGGAGCCGGAGCGGCTCAAGGTTTACCAAACGCGCCTGTCGTATTATTTCCAAGGTCGCTCCCCCGGGCAGATTTCACTGCAACTCAACACGGTCGAGACGACGAACTTCATTCAGTCGCGGACGTTCACCGCGGCGGAGTTCGGCAATACCGATCCGGATTTTGCGGACTACAACTTCATCACCCGGTTCAACACGCCGGGGCTGAACCGTTTCAAAAACCTCGAGTTCAACTATCAGCAGACCCTCGGCTTCCTCCCGAGCCAATATCTCCGTGGAATCAATATCGGCGGCACTTATGCCCGCTCCTATGCGAACGTGCTACGTAATAACCTCGCGCCGCACCGCTGGACCGGGCGATTTGGCTACAATTATCAGCGCTTCAGCGGAAGCCTCGCTTTCATTTGGGTCGACGACCGTCCCAGCGGTGGCGTCAACTACCGCTATTGGGGGGCTTCGACCAAGTGGGATCTTTCGCTGAGTTGGAAACTCAACCGGTATGCGACCTTGTTTGTGCAGTCGCGGAATCCGACGAACGAAAAAGATCTCTTTTACGAGACCCCTCCGGGTGCGGAGAAAGGGAAGGGAAAGCACCTCCGGAGTATGGAAGAATACGGCGACAACTGGATCTTCGGTGTCCGTGGCCAGTTCTGATCTAAGCGTTGGGTCCGTGAATTAGATTTCAGCGCCAGCCCACGGGCTGGCGCTTTTTATTTCGGATTGCAGTGGGCGTGACGGCGGGACGTGACGAGCCACGTGGGTCGTCCCGCCGACGGGCGGGACGACCGTGCCACGTTCCGAAAAAGTTCAGGGGTAGGAGCCCGCTGGCGGGCGATTTTTACGGCCGGAATCGCCCGCAAGCGGGCTCCTGGCTTCAAGACGCTTAAGCTCAACGGGAGCGCAACGGAGATTAACTGCAGGCATGTTCCACGGGGCGCTTTTGCGTTGAGCGTGGAATCGGGGCGCGCGGTGTGCTTGGGTGGGGTAATGAATTTAGCGACGATGCGTGAACTTCCCCCGGTGACAGTCCTCTGTGGTTTTCTGGGCGCGGGGAAAACGACGCTGCTACGCCATTTGCTGGGGCAAGCGGACGGGCGGAAATGGGCGGCAGTCGTCAACGACGTGGCGGCGATCGATGTCGACGGGCAGGTGGTGCAGGGGGCGGGGGCCTGTGCGACAGGCTCAGGGCAGGCTCCGCGGGTCGTGCAGCTCAGCAACGGGTGCGTGTGCTGTTCGGTGAAGGATGAGTTGGCGGAGACGATCGCGGAGTTGTGCGCCAATGGACAATACGGGCACGTGCTCGTGGAGACGACGGGCGTGGCGGACCCGCGCGGGGTGGCGGATTTGTTTGTGCGGAAAAATCGGTTTGGGCGGAGCCTGAGTGACTTTGCGCGGCTGAGTGCGCTGGTGACGGTGATCGATGCGCGGGGGTTTTTGGCGGAGCGCGCGCGGAGCGGTGCAGAGGGGGGGACGGAGAGACGGAGAGAGGGGGAGACGGACAGGGCGGAAAAGAGAACGAGGGGCGAGAACGAGGAACGAGAACGAGCCGGAGGGGCGGTCGCGGAGAGAAAGACGAAAGAGAAAGAGGAAAGAGAAAGAGTCGGAGGCGTGAAGCCGGTGTTTGAGCTGATGGTGGATCAGGCGGAGTGCGCGGATGTGCTCGTGCTCAACAAGTGCGATCTCGTGAGCGAGGAGGAACTCGTGCGGCTGGAAGCGATCTTGCGCGGACTGAATCCGCGGGCGGAGATTTTACGCACGGAGCAGGGTCAGATCGCGAGCGAGGTATTGCTGGATCGTGTGCGGTTCGACGAAAAGGCGACGCTCGGGGCGGCACGGTGGATTCGGGTGTTGCAGGGTGATGCGGCGGAGAAACGCGACGGGGGCGTCGCGTCCCCAACAGCAGTGGCGGCAGCAGCGGTGCTGGGGGCGGGAGTGTGGAAACCGAACATGGCGCGGCACGAGGAGGAGTATGGGATCCGGAGTGTTGTGTTTGCGGCGCGGCGGGCCTTCGTGCGGGAAAAATTTCTGACGTGGCTGGCGGAGGAACTGCCGGCGGGGTTGTTACGGGCGAAGGGATTTTTTTGGTTTGCGGAACAGGCGGCGGATATTGGGTTTTTGTCCGTGGCGGGTGGCGGGGTGCGCACGGAATTTGTTGGCACGTGGGCGGCAGCGCTCGTGGAGGCCGGGGTGATCACGGCGGCGGCGGTGCCGGCGAATGCACGGGAAAAGTGGGTGGAGCCGCAGGGAGACCGGAGAGTGGAATTGGTTTTCATCGGCGTCGGCCTCGATGAGGCGACGATTCGCGCGGGGTTGGCGGCGTGTCTGCTCTGAGCGTCCGCAAACGGGCGGCCCACTAAAGCCCAAAAACAGACCAGACGTTGGGATCAGACGAACGCGGCGCTCGTTGCCCCGGGGCACCAGTGATCGATGGCCTCAACTGCGACGAGCGGCGTTTTTCCTAAGCCCGTCCGATGACAGGCCCCGGGTCACGCCGATGACGCCCCGACTGGCATCACAACCGGTCGCGCGGGTTGAGGCCTCCCACGAGGTCACGCTTCGCACTTCAGGACGTAGACGGCGCCTTTTTCGGAGCCGATGGCGAGGTGACGGTCGTCGGGGGACCAGGCGAGTTTCGTCGCGGCGGCGGGCATTTTCACGATGGCGCGGAGCGGCTTCGGGCGCTCCGGGCTCCAGAGCTGCACGGTGCCGTCGGCGCTGGCGGTGGCGAGGAGGCCGTGGGCGTTTTGAAACGCAAGGGCGCAGATCAGAGCTTCGTGCGGGAGCATGGCGGGCTCGCGGCCTTCGGGGCCTTCGCCGCTGCAATCCCAGATGCAGGCTTCGCGGCCCCCGCTCGTGGCGAGCCAGCGCGAGGTGTGGTCGTAGGAGAGATGTTTCACCTTGGTCTCGTAGCCGCTCATGTGGAGCTCGATGTCTTTTTCAGGAATCCAGAGGTGGACGGAGGGGTCTTGGTTTCCGGATACGAGCCAGCGTTGGTCGGGGGACCAGACGAGGGCGTAAATACCGTTGGCGTAGGGAAATTCTTTTTGGAGGAGAAAGTCGTCGGTGTCCCAGAGCTGCACGCCGCCGCAGTGGGCGGCGGCGACACACCCGCCTCGGCGCCCGTTCGACTGACTCAGGGCAGGCGGGGCGGCGAGGGCGGTGATGGTTTTGGCGGCGGGCTTGAGGCTGTGGGCGATGGTGGCGTCGGGGCGGAGGGCCGTGAGGTTGCGGCCGGACGCGGCGGCTAGGAGCGGCGTAGAGCTGAGAGCTGAGAGCTGAGCATTGAGAGCTGAAGACGGATCACGGGCTGGAAAGCCCGTGCCACGCGGAACCCAGACGAGGTGGTCGACCCATTCGCGGCCGAGGTTCGCGGTGGCGGTGTGTTGGCCGGCGAGGGCGTCCCAGAATTTGACGGAGCCGTCTTGACCGCCGGTGGCCAAGAGAAGTGGAGAGCTGAGCGTTGAGAGCTGAGAGGCGGAGCTGTCGGAGGCGGGTTGCCAGGCGAGGCAGTTGGTGCCGGCGGGGTGGCCGGGGAGTTCGTGCAGGCGACGGCCGTCGGTGGCGATGAAGAGCGAGACGGGACCGGCGGAGCTGGCGGCGGCGAGATGCGAGCCGTTGGGTGACCAGGCGAGGTCGATGGTGTAGTCGTCGAGTTGGGCGGCCCAGTGTTTGGTGAGTTGCATCGGAAAAATTCTCGGTCGGAGGCAAACACCTGATGAAAGAGAAAGCGACAGAGGAAGGAGAAAGATTCTGGCGATGCCGAGCGACGGATATTTCCGGGAGGCGGCGCGTGGGGAGCGCGCGGCGCAGGGTGCGTCGGGCCGGCGAGCACCACCGGGTGAACGGCGATGGTGCGGCCGACAGGTCGCGATGAGCGCGGCCATGGGCCGGCGAAAGCAAGCCGGGGACAGGAGTGTCGCTGATCCAGGCGGCGGTCTTCTACGGCGTGCGCACGGAGGTCTTTTCCGCAGTCGGGAAATCGGCGGGGATTTTTTGGGTCACTTTGCCCGCGGCAGCCCATTCGGTGCCGCGTTGCAGCGTGACGGCGAAGCCGGCGCAAACGAGAGGAAGAATGGGCGGAAGGTCGTTGGAGTTAACGTGGCCCAGCGTGGTGTGGAAGACGCGGCCTTGGCCGTAGGTGATCGCCATCAGCATGGGTTCATTTTCGCCGGTGGCCGTGGGGAATTTTACTTTGTCGGGGAGCGCGGTGGCGAGGACGGTGACGTTTTTCGCGGGGCCGCGGAGACGGCTGTAGATCTCGTCGTTGGCGTGGAGCCATGCGGCGGGGAGGCCGCGCATGATCGGGAGTGCGCGTGGTGACGAGGAAGTCGTGTTTCGCTGGATGCGAGGCTCCGCCGGGGGTGGTGGCGTCGAGGACGGCCTTGCCGTCGCGCCAACGGATCATTGGGCCGAAGGTAATGTCGCGGGCACCGATCGAGCCGTCGGCTTTGAAGCCCCAGCCGCCGATGCCGATCATGTCGTTCCACTCTTTTCAGTGGGGAAACGCGTTGTCGGTATCGTGGATGGAGACGAGGCCGCCACCGTTCTTCATGTAGTCGACGAACGCGGCCTTGGTGGCGGTGGGCCATTCGTCGCCCTCGTAGATCACGACGACGGCGGCGTAGGCGGAAAAATTGGGTATGAAGCCGGACATGTCGGCGCCCTGCGCGGGGGTGCGGACGACGTCGACGGTGAAGAGGCCGGTTTGCTCGAGGTGAGATTTTACGACGGGAGTGCTCTTCTGCCAGTCGTGATATTTTGAGGACTGACCGGTGAGTAGCATGACCTTGTGCATGGGTGCGGCGAGGAGGCTGGCGGTGGTGAGGAGGGCGCAGGCGAGGAGTCGGCGGAGAGGGAAGCGGGGGAGGAGGGCCATGGGAAAGAGAGCGGGGGAGGGAGGGATCAAGGACGAAGGTCAAGGACCAAGAATCAGGCAAGGCCAAGGGGCAAAGGCCAGATGGGCTGGAGGGATTATTCCCATGCGCGTCCAAGATGAGACGGATCTTGGTTTTTGCAGGAGCCTGCTTGCGGGCGATTTTACATTTCACCTACTGGCCACGTCCTGAATCGCCTGCCAGCAGGCGCCGACCTCCAGACAAATGAGTCTGATAGTGAAAGCGAATGGGGATTAGAGATTACCGCGGACACCGAAGGTCCAGGCTGAGCCGAAATCCTGGCGTTGGCGGAATTTGGCGTAGTCGGGGGTATTGGGGCCGTAGATTTTCGAATCTTCGGTCTGGTCGTGGATGTTGCGCATGCTGCCGAAGAGGCTGAAGCGTCGGTTAATATTATAGTCGAGCGTGACGTCGAGGTAGAGGCGCTTGGAGCCCCAGTTGTAGGTGTTGGCTTCGATGCTGCGGGGGTTGGCGGCGATGAGGCCACGCCGCTGGGGTGTGCGGTAGTTCCAGTTCATGCGATAGACAAATTTCGGGCGGCTGACACTGAAGCCCCAACTGCCGCTCTTGCGGATAAAATTAAAATTCCGGGTGATGCCATCGGGGGCCCGTTGCGAACTCGCATTGGCGAAGACTTGGATGCCGCGGGCCCAGTGGGGTAGAAAATTCAGCGAGCGCTTGTAGTCGAATTCGAAGCCGGTCATCTCCACTTTTTCCGTGAGGTTGTGATTGGTGGTGACCTCGTAATCGCCGTATTCGTCGGGATCCAGGCTGTAAAGGGAGAGGAATTCCGGGGTGACGAGGAAGCGCGTGCTGGCAAAGAAATTGGTGAATTCGCGGCGGTAGCCTCCGAGGTTAATCGTGCCGATGCCTTCAAAATAGTATTCGACGCGCACCTTAAACGTCTCGGCGCTCCAAGCCTTGATGGTGGGGTTATTGACGCTGATCACGGTCGCGGACGTGCGGGCGACGGAGGTGTCGGGCAGGGTGAGGCCGTTCATGTATTGGCCGAAATCGGGGCGGCCGACGGACTGGTAATAGGCGAAGCGGGCGATGAGATTTTCGCGAATATTGTAGCCGACGTTCAGATTGGGGAAGAGGCGGAGGTATTGCTTGCGGGTGTGTTGACCACGATCGATGCGGGTGAGCGTGGAGACCCCGAGGGCGTCGGTGGTGGGGACGACGAGTTCGGGCTGTTTGACACCGGCGGCGTTGACGACGATGTTGCCAGCGTCGTCGCGTCGATAGACGATATCGCCTTTGGCATCGCGGCGGTAGTTGCCCGCGGGATAGGTGAGGGGACCCTCGCCCCAGATGTCAGTCTGCTCGCCGCGCACGCCGCCGACTAACTGGAGGCGGTTGTTGAAAAACGCGATGTCGCCGCGAAAATACAGGGACGAGATGACTTCCTGGGCGCGTTTGGAATTATTGATGCCGGCTTGGTAGGTGGTGTTGGCGACCGAGGTGAAATACTCGGGGTTGCGTTTGTAGATATCGTAGTAGTCGTCGTTGCTGATCCATTGGATCTTCGGGAAACCGTAGGAGCCGACGCGGGTGGAAAAATCTTCGTCGAGGACGATGCCCGCGTTGTCGTCGCCGTTGACCGGGGCGCCGGCGGCAAAGCTGTTGATGCGGTCTTTGCCGACGAAGGTGAAGGTCTCGGTGGGAGCGCGGAGGTCGCGCTCGGAGCTCTTGAGTTCGGCGCCGACTTTGAGGGAAACGGGGAGGCTGCGAACGTGGAGATCGCGGCGGAGGTTGGCGTTGACGCTCCGGCGGACATCGTAGGAGTCGCGGACGATGTTGTTGGACGTATCGAGCGAATAGTTTGCGAGATTGTAGGGATCGACGTCGCGGCCGAGGCCGTCGGTGACGGTGATCGTATTGGGGCGGAGGTAAAAAATGTCGGCGAAGCTGACGCGGACGCCGGTGCGGCGGGCCTGGGAAGCGCCGAAGTAGCCTTTGTCGACGTTGCGGGTGTGGAGGCTCGCGCGGGACCAGCCGGCGCCGGCGTCGATCTTCCAGAGGGGGCCGTCATGGCGCCAGACCAGGGTGGGGGTCAGGGTGGTGCCAAACCAAGTTTGGGCGCCACCGTTGGTGCGGATTTCGCCGAAGCCGCCGGGATTGGCGAAACCGCCCGGAGTGAGGGTGCCGGTGGACGTCGGCGAGCCGGCGACGTAGCGCGTGCCTTCGGTAAAGGTCGGGCCCCAAGCGCCCGGTTGCACGCGGTTGACAAAGAACGAGAGGGTCCGGTTGTTGTGCACGACACCGATCCACGTGTATTGGAACGACAGGGACACGGTATCGTTGTGGGACAGTTTGTAGTCGACGGTGAGTCCGGCCGAATCGGCGCGATTGCCCCGCGTGCTGTCCTGGATTGAGAAGTCGGTCAGATAGGGTTTGTCGGGCGTGGTGTCGGGGAGCCCGGTGAGAGCGGTGGCGGCGACGTTGGTCGCGAAGCCGTTGCCGCGCCACGTGCTGTTGGCGATGTCCTGATAGCTGTATTGGTCGACGTGGTTGCCGGAAAGGGTGAAGCCGAAGCGTTTATTGACGGGGACGATTGACGAGAAACTGAAGCCGGGCGTGACTTTGCGGGTGGGCTCGTTGAGCGGTCCGCCAGTCTTGTGGAAGCTGCGGTCGCCGTCTTTGAGCGTGAGAAAGACGCTGGCGGTATGGCTGGGGCGGGACCGTTCGAACGCGGAGCGTGGGACCATGTTGACGGAACCGGCGAGGGCGGAGCCGGTGGTCTCGGGAGTGGGCGCGTGGCGGACTTCGATGCGCGAGATGCTATTGACGGAAAACTGATCGAGGTTCGTGACGCGACCGGTGCCGTTGCCGGCGGCACTGGCGAGATCGAAGCCGCCGACGGTGATGGGGACGTTGGACGATGGGACGCCGTTCATCGAGACCGTGCGGGCCTCGCCGGCGCTGTAATCCATCGTGATGCCCGGGAGAAATTTCATGACCTCGCCCGGCGTACCGTCGACGATGGTGCCGAATTCGTCGGCGGCGACGACGTTCATGATGGAGCGGGCGAAGCGCTGTTCGTTGATGGCGATGGCGGCGCCGTCCATTTCTTTCGAAGCGCCGACGACAAACTGTTCGAGCTGGACGGCATCGCCGGTGGTGCGCGGTTTCGCCGCTGGGGTGGCGGCCATCGTGATGTCATGGACGGCAGCTTGGCCGGCGGAGACGTTGACGGTGGTGATCTGGGAGAGGAGGCCGGTGAAAAACACCTTTACTTGCGTTCGGCCCGCCGGCACGCCCGTGAAACGGTAGTAACCCGAGGAATCGCTGAAGGCCTCCTGGGTCGTGCCCTCGATGGTGAGGCGGGCTCTCTCCAGATATCCGCCGCGGCCGGCGTCGAAGACGCGGCCCTCAATGGAGCCGGTGGCGGGGTTTTGGGCGGCCACTGTGGCAGCGAGGACGGTTGCAGTTAGCACCGCGAGCCAGCGAGCGAAGATCGACGGGTTTTTTTGGGTATAAATCATAGCGGTGAGCAGTGGCGGTGTGCGGAAGCGACCTGCTAGCCGGCAGGGAGTTAATGCAGGGGTGGGGTGGGGGAATGCTTGACGGCCAAGCCGAGGGCAATCCTCTGCGTGGCCGGATGGCGATGAAGAGCCGACGGCCGGAATGCACAATGGAAAATTGACGATGCCACGCGAAATCGCAGGCCGCGCGGGATGGTCGCGCGCGGGTCGCAACCATGGGCAGCACGCGTCGGGCTCGGTCTTCGTCAAAGACGGCGTGGGTTTTTCGCGCGATAAAAAGATCGCAACGGCTTTAGCTCAGTGTAGCCTTCCTCTTTTCAGTTTCTAACCTCAGGTTCAATCATTCGGTCCCCATGTCCAACCACACCTTAAATCGTCGTGATTTTATTACCTTCTCTGCCATGGCTGCGGCCATGTTGGGATTTCCCGGCTGTGCGAGCCTAGCCAAGAATCCCCGTAAGCCCCGGCCGATCGCGCCCGGCGCTAAGGTGCGGGTCGCGCAAGTCGGCTGCGGCGGCAAGGGCTTCAGCGATATCATGGCGCACAAGGACGAAGAGGTCGTCGCGTTGTGCGATATCGATTGGGACACCAAGAGCCAACGGATCACGAGCAACCTCAAGAAGCTCAAGGAGTCTTTTCCGAAGGCGAAATTTTATAGCGATTTCCGGAAGATGCTCATCGAGATGGATGACCAGATCGATGCCGTCGGCGTCGCGACGCCGGACCACATGCATTTCCTGCCGGCCTACATGGCGATCATGCTGGGCAAACACGTTTACGTGCAGAAGCCGCTCACGCAGACCGTGGGCGAGGCCCGTGAGCTCCTGCGTCTAGCCCGCCTGAACGGCGTGGTCACGCAAATGGGTAATCAAGGTCACTCAATGGACGGCATCCGCCTCGTGCGCGAATGGTATCAAGCCGGCCTCCTCGGCGAAGTGCGTCAGGTCGAGATTTGGACGAACCGTCCGGTGTGGCCGCAAGGCATGCAAGAGTGGCCCGCGACGGAACCGACGCCCGAGGGCATGAATTTCGACGCGTTCCTCGGACGCGCGCAGGAGCGCCCGTTCAGCAGCAAGATCCATCCGTTCAACTGGCGCGGGATCCAAGACTACGGCTGCGGTGCGCTCGGTGACATGGCGTGCCATATTATGGATGCGGCGTATTGGAATTTGGATCTCGGCGCTCCGACCAGCGTCGAACTCAAGAAGATCGACCAGAGGAGCAACGTCGCCTTCCCGAAGTCGTCGGTCGTCGAATATCAATTCCCGGCCCGCGGGAAACAGCCGCCCGTTACGCTCATGTGGCGCGAAGGTGGCGAGCTGCCCCCGAAGCCCAAGGGTCTCGAAGAACGTCCGCTCGCCAAGGGCGGCCAGCTCATCATTGGTAGCAAGGGGACCGTTTACGACGGCAACGACTACTGCAACAGCCCGCGCTTTATCCCCGAGTCCTTCCACAAGGAACTCGCCGACACCGGCAAGTTGCCGCCCAAGACGCTGCCGCGTCCGGACCCGGTGGGCAATCCGCACATCGAGTGGATCAAGGCGATCCGCGCCAATGATCGCACAGGTTGCGGTTCGAACTTCGAGTATTCGGTGCCCTTCACGGAGGCGGTCTGCCTTGGGACGGTCGCGATCCTCGTCGGCAAGAAATTCACGTGGGATGCGGTGGCGATGAAGACCTCGCTGCCCGAGGCCGACGAGCTGCTGTATCCGAAATACAACCGCAAGGGTTGGGCGATGGCGGACATGACTGCCAATATCGCGTGACGAAAACCGGGGCAGCGGCACGCCACTCGTGTCCGTTGCGCTGCCACCGTCATGAAATCCTTCCGCCCCGTCGCGTGCGCGCTGCGGGGCGTTTTTGTGTCTGATTTTCGTTCGCTGGTGTGGGTAGCAATCGTTGCACAAATCCGTGCGCCATTTCAACCGACGCCCCATGATTGATTAATCCCAACGTCCTTTAAGCTCCGGACTTTTCGGTCGCCGCGAGCGCCAGCGAGTGGACGGATCACCAATCGCTGGCGCTCGCGGCTACCCGGCAGATCAAAGTCTGAATCTTTTGGGCGATGGACATCAGCTCAGATACCGACGCTTTGGCCGATGGATCGCGCGGCTGAAATTCGCCCTCGCTGATCCCCAAGGCTGTTCGAGCTGCCACGAATCCCTCGGCAGAAATGGAGAAGGAAGATTTTTTGGCAGGAAGATTTTCCTGCCACAAAATCTTTTTGCCTCTCTCCGGCGATTGCTTCAGCGGGAATGCACAGGTCGATCCAAGGCTGTGCATGAACTTCGCGAGGATTGATCGGGTGTTGCGCGCTGGGGCCGCAGAACCGAAGGAGGCGGCGAGTGCGCGCGCGGCGGCGGTGGCCAGCGTGAGCGGCGTTTGCAATGCGGGCGTACGCAATGCGTCCGCCCACCGGGGTGTTTTCGTTCGCAACTTCCCGATCCGAAATTCGTCTCGCGTCGCAGTGTTGCCGTTTCCAAAAACCTGCGAATGGTTCCGCGAACCAACCTTCATTTTAGTCCGTTGATCCCGCTCCCTTCCAGTCATGCCGCCCGCGCCCGGACCGTCGCCGTGCTAATTTTTTCGTGGTTGCTGCCGACGGCGGCGTTCGCGGCCGAGGATGCTCTGGCGACGTTCAAGCGCGAGATTCAGCCGATGCTGAACCAATATTGCTATGACTGCCATGGGGCCGGGGTGGCCAAGGGCGGCGTGACGCTCGATCAATTCTCTACGACGGCGGAGCTGAAGGATCACAAACTCTGGCTGCGGGCGCTGAACAACGTCCGGTCCAAGATCATGCCGCCGGCCGATGAGGCGCACCTGCCCCCAGCGGAGGCGGAGAAGCTGGCCTCGTGGATAAAGCGTCAGGTCTTCGAACTCGATCCGGCGGTGCCCGATCCGGGTCGCGTGACGGTGCGGCGCCTGAACCGTACGGAGTATCGCAATACGATCCGCGATCTCACCGGGATGGATTTTGATACGAAGAAGGAATTTCCGGCGGACGACTCCGGCCATGGTTTCGACAACATCGGCGCCGTGCTCACGGTTTCGCCCATGCTGCTCGAAAAGTATCTCGATGCGGCGCAGACCATCGTCACGACCATCATGCCATCGGGGCCGACGGAGGTCGCCGAGCGCTCGGTGTCGGGCCGGCGGTTTGCGGTGGTCGAGCCGAAAAAACCCGTGCCGCTGACAGCGACCGATTCGACGGCGGCGACGAGCGGATCGGTGGATGCGCCCGCGGAGGCCGCTCCCGTCGTGAAGCGGCCGGCGCCTGAGACGTCAGGTGAAGGTTTGGAGCTTTCGTATTACACGCCCGTCGTCGTAGCGGCGACGCACCGCGTCGAGCACGCGGGAAAATATGAAGTCGTGCTTGATCTGCGTCCGGTTGAGCGGTTCGTCGATAATCAATTTGATACCAACCAATGCCGGTTGATTTTTTCCGTGGACGGCGAAAAACGCTTTGAGCGCGAGTTTGCGCGGATGGGTGGGAAGTCTCTTTCGTTTCGCTTTGATTGCGACTGGCAGCCGGGTGAGCACACGTTCACCTGCGAGATCCAGACCGTCGGCGCGGACCGGCCGCAAGTGCGCCAGTTGCGGATGCGGTTGAACGCGGTCGCGGTGCGCGGTCCGCTAGCGAAAGAACACTGGGTCACGCCGAAGGATTACGGGCGGTTTTTCCCACGCGCGGTGCCGGCGGACTTGGCGGATCGAAGGATTTATGCGGGCGAGATTTTGGGGCGATTCGCGACGCGGGCGTTTCGTCGGCCAGCCGATGAGGCCACGGTGAAGCGGCTCGTGACGCTGGCGGAAAGCGTGTTCACGCAGCCGGACACGACGTTTGAGGCGGGCGTCGCTCAGGCGATGGTGGCGGTGCTGGCTTCGCCGCGGTTTATCTTTCGCGAAGAGGGCGTTGAGCCGCTGCGCGCCGGGCAGACGCATCTGTTCATCGACGAATACGCATTGGCGTCGCGGCTCTCCTATTTCTTTTGGTCGACGATGCCGGATGACGAACTGTTCCGGCTCGCCCGGGACAACCAGCTCCGGGCCTCGCTGGCCGGGCAGGTTACCCGTCTGCTGACGCATGAGCGGTCGGGCGAATTTGTGCGGAATTTTACGGGCCAATGGCTGCAGGCGCGCGACATCACGACGGTCGTGCTCGACGACAATGCGATTTATCAGCGGGAGCATCCGCCTTCCAAAGCCTCCCTTGAATCACGGGTGACGTTTCGGCGCATCTCGGCGATTCCCGAAGATCAGCGTAGTCCGGAGGATGTCGCTGCGCTCGCGGAGGCCCGCAAGGCCTTCGGTGATCGCCGCGCCCGCCCGATGGTCCCGACGCTCTCGACCAGACTCCGCCAATCCATGCAGGAGGAAACGGAAATGCTCTTCGAGCATCTGCTCAAAGAAGACCGCCCGCTGACTGAGCTGATCGATGCCCGCTACACGTTTCTCAACGAGGAACTCGCGAAGCACTACGGCATCGAGGGCGTCACCGGCCGCGCGATGCGCAAGGTGACCTTGTCGCCCGACAGCCCGCGCGGCGGTGTACTGACGATGGGCTCGGTGCTCGCAGTGACCTCGAACCCGACGCGCACGTCGCCGGTGAAGCGCGGCGTGTTTATCCTCGATTCGATTCTCGGTACGCCGGCCGCGCCGCCGCCGCCGAACATTCCTTCGCTCGAAGATGCGGCAAGCCCAGAGAAACTCCGGTCGATGACCTTACGTGAGAACATGGCGTTGCACGCCACGAACCCGCTGTGTGCTTCGTGCCACAGCCGGATGGACCCGCTGGGGTTGGCGCTGGAAAATTTCAACGCGATGGGTCAGTGGCGCACTGCCGAGATGAATCAACCGATCGAGTCGGCCGGCAAACTCATCACCGGGGAAAAATTTGCGGATATCCGGGAGTTGAAACGCATCCTCGCCACCGCGCACCGGGGAGACTTCTATCGCTGCGTGAGCGAAAAACTTCTCACCTACGCCCTCGGGCGCGGGACTGAATATTACGACACCGACACCCTCGACCAGATCGTCGCCAAACTCGAGGCCGCAGAAGGCCGCCCCTCGGTGTTGATCCGCGGGATCATCGAGTCCGCGTCGTTTCAGCAGCGCCGTCGTCCCCCGAGCGCCGCCACCACCTCTCTCACGCAAGTCACTCCCGCCGCCCCTGCATCCGCCGTGCAGTTCACACCTTCGACCCACTGAACCATGAATAAGCTCACCGCCCCCGCTGCCTCCGCCGCCGAACAACACTTCAATGCGATGGATCGCCGGCATTTCTTGCGCGGCCTCGGCGCATGCATCGCGCTGCCCTCGCTCGCCTCACTCGTCCCGAGTCGAGTGCTCTCCGCGGAGGCCGCGAAGGGGCTCGCGACCACAGCGACCGGCGCGCCGTTGCGCACGGCGTTTGTGTATTTTCCAAACGGGGCGATTCCCGCCACCTGGTGGCCCACGGGCAGTGGAGCGGATTTTAAGCTCAGCCCGACGCTCGAGCCGCTCGCGGCTCTGCGCAATCGCCTGCAGGTCGTCGGTGGACTCGACCACCTCAACGCCCGCGCCGGTGCCGATGGCGGTGGCGACCATGCGCGTGGCAACGGGGTTTTTCTTACGGGCGTGCGGCTCAACAAGAGCGCGACGGATATCCGCGCGGGGATTTCCATCGACCAGGCGATCGCGAACAAGGTCGGGCATCTCACGCGCTTTCCGTCGCTTGAGTTCAGCTGCGAGACGGAGCGCCGCTCGGGGAATTGCGATTCGGGCTACGCCTGCGCGTATCAATTCAATCTTGCTTGGCGCTCGGCGACGACGCCGATGGCGCCGGAGTCCAATCCGCGGTTGCTGTTTGAGCGGATGTTCGGCGCTGGGGCGCACGGCGCGCGCGCGGAGAATGCGCAACGCCGGATGCAGGCGCGCCGCTCGGTGCTCGATTTTGTGAACGAGGACACGCGGCTGATGCAACGCCGGCTCGACACCACCGACCGCGACAAACTCGACCAATATCTCACGGGTATCCGCGACGTCGAAGTCCGTATTCAGAAAGCTGAACAGTTCGGCCCCAATATCGATCCGGATCAGGCGACGCCCAATGGTGTGCCCCAGAGCCACGGCGAGCACATCGCGTTGATGTATGACCTGCTCGCTCTCGCCTTCAAAACGGACACAACCCGCGTCGCGACCTTCGCGCTCGCGCACGACGGCGACAACCGTTCTCACAGCGAGATTGGCGTCGTCGAAGGGCACCATGATCTCTCGCACCATCAAAACAATCAGGAGCGCATCGACAAAATATCGAAGATCGACCGCTGGTATGCCGAGCGGTTTGCAAAGTTCCTCCAGCAACTCGAAGAGGCCCGCGACATCGATGGGAATTCGGTCCTGCACAACACGCGCATCGTCTACGGTAGCGGCAACGCCGACGCCAATCGCCACAGCCACGACAATCTTCCGGTGGTGCTCGCGGGCGGCGGCGGCGGCCTGTTGCAGCCGGGCCGCTACGTGCAGCACGGCGGCAAGCCGATGAGCAACCTCTTCCTCACGCTCGCCGATCAAGCGGGTGCGACCGACCTCGAACGCTTTGGCGATTCGACGGGTCGGCTGGGGAACGTGTAGCCCAGACTGGGGCTGATCCGTTGTTCTGAGCCCGGGATCATTGCCATCTCTGCTTCGCGCCCGAGTGTAATGCGCAAAGTGTTACCGCCTGACCTTTCCGTGCCTGACGCAAGTGAAAGATTAGTAACCTGGCTCCATTTTTATGACCCTCCGCGGCCGTCAAATGAAAGCATTGCGAACTGACACCCTGCTTGGCCTCTGCCCCCATGCTTGGCCTTACGCACTCATGCCTACCCTCGCCCTTCCGAAATAGAAACCGTCGTGCTCCTCCATGGTCTCGGCGTCGTCGGTTGGACGATGTATCGCCTCGGCTCCCCGCTCAACCGCGACGGTTTTCACGTCGTCAACCTCTCCTACCCCTCCCGCACGGTGCTGCTCGAAACGCTGGCGCGCGACTGGTTGCCCGCCCAACTCGCCGCGTACGTCCCCGCCGCGTCGCCGCGCCTTCACTTCGTCACGCACTCGATGGGCGGCATTCTCGTGCGCGCGTAGCTCGACCGAGAATCCCGCACCGGCCCCGCCTTTCCCGCCAATCTCGGCCGAGTAGTCATGCTCGCCCCGCCCAACGCCGGCAGCGAAGCCGCTGAACGTCTCGGACGCTCCGGGCTGTTCCGCGCCTTGCTCGGACCCAATCTCTCGCTTCTCGGCACCGCGCCGCAGCATCTGCCCCGATGCCTCGGCCCTTTGCCCACCGTCGCTGAACTTGGGATCATCGCCGGCAACTGCTCCGTGAACCCGTTGGCTTCGATCTGGGTGCCCAAACCCAACGATGGCCCGGTCAGCGTCGCGGCGACCCACCTCGCCGGCGAAACCACCCATCGCACCGTCCCGGCCTCACACGCCGGCATCCTTTTTCACTCCGCCACCGCTCGCGCCGTGAGCACGTTTCTTCGCACCGGCCGCTTCGACTGAGCCGCCGCCTCGGCCCCGTTTGTCATCCATTGGGGAGGTCGGACGGGTCAGTTTTTTAATGTTTAATGTTGGGCCATGCCGAGAGCTCTCCTGCGGAAGAAGTGGGCTACACATTAACCATTAAACCCCTTTTTGCCTGACTTTTTGCCTGCCGGATCGGCGGTTCGGCTGGCCGGCGAGTGTCAGTCAGTATACCCGGCGGTTCCGACCGTGTTGGTGGAGCGATTGCGGGATCGTTCAAGGGAGTAGTGTCAAAGGTCAATGCGTGACCCTATTTGCCCTCCCGCGGATAACAGGATGAGCCCCGGAATAGCCGGACCGCTTCCAGAGGGGAACCGCTTCAAAATCCACCGCCACCGCTTGCCGGCCACCAAGCCGCTAAAAAGAAAAATCAACTTATCTCAGAAAAATAAACTTTCCCCAGTATCACGCTGGACTTCATTTCCCCACAGCAGGAGTCACGGTTTGATTATTGACACGGAAGCAAGCCGACGAGGTTTGGCATTAAAATCTTTTTTGTTTCCTTCTGCACCTCGCCAACCGTGCCCCGTTGTCTGCGACTCAGCTTTAGAACCTCGTGGTGAGTTGGAGCGACGTGGTGCGGGGCGCACCGCGAGCCTGGTTACCCTGCCAGTACATGATGTCTTGCACGTTTTGAACGCGCAGCACTATCGAGACACTGTTATTGAAGAGTTTCGTGCGGTAGGAGGCGCTCGCATCATGGCGTAAAAAGCCGCGCACATTGGGCCGCTTACCGTCGCGAAATACCATACCGTGAGTGACGGTGAAACCCTTCAGCATCTGGCCCGGTAGATCGTACTTTTGAAAGACGCTCCAAGATTCACGTCCTGGACCGTTCGTCAGCGGTCCGCCCACGGTAGCGGGGCTCCGCCTGTTGGATAAAACGAAGGCATGGAGGTTCGTGTAGGTAACGAGTACTTGGTAGCCCTTGAAGGGCCTTACCGTAATGTCGGTCTCCCAACCGCGCGAGCGTGAGGACACATCCTGAACGGAGCGGCCAACCTGAAGGCCGAGCCCGGCATCGATGAAGTCTTGCTCGATCGTCGCACGAACATCGTTGATTCTATCCACCTGGAAGGCAGCGGCATTGATTACCAGGCGGTTCTCAAGGAACGCGGTCTTGATGCCAGCATCTAGCCCTTCGCCGCTGATATGCTTGGAGAGCGGATCGCCGTAAATATCGACGCTGCCGACCGGCACGCCGGAAAAGGAGCGGCTCGTCGACACAAAAACCGACAGATCTTTAGTGACGCGGTAGGTTAGGCCGAACGTGGGAGAAACGGCATTTTCATCACTCACCGTATCCCGTGCGAGCACGCTGGTATTGAGGGGATTTTGGCTTGCGATCGTGCCCATGTCGTGACGCATCCCGGCCATTAGAAACACCCGGCTATTGAACAGCGCGAAGACGTTGGTGAGGGAGTAAGCGTAACGTCTGACCTGGGATGTCCGCCGGTCACGGGGTCTGTTCCAGCGCGAATCATCGAGCATCTCGGTCCACGCGCCGGCGGTACCGATACTGAATTGGTAGGGGGAGAGCGGGGCGGTATCAAATCGAAAGCGTAATTGGTCATAGTCGATGAACTCCGCCCCAAGGATGGACTGCTGTTCGATCCCAAAATATTCGAATCGCCCCACTAGGTCGGCCTGCGAGGTGAACGTCTTAAATGTGTCGTTATCGTCGGTTCCAAGGAGCGTGATGGTGTCGGGTATGGCGAGCCCATTAACTGTCTTCACAGTCATCGCACCGTTGACCCGGCGGTCGTACTTTTTGGTTTGGGAGTAGTTTGCGGAAGCACGCACCGAAAATACGGCATTGAAACGATGCTCCACCTGATTGCTGGTGCGGATAATCTGTTGGTCGCGGCGGTTGTTGGGCCCGAAGGGATTAAAATCCCAGGGAATATAAACGCCGTTGGCATTAATACCGTTGAGGATGTTGTTACCCCGGAAGGTTAGATAAGTGAGAGTGCTATGGCCCCCCTGGCGCGGGGCGGGCAGGGCGGCCAAATAGTCAATGTATTCGACGTTGGAGGTCAGGCGCGTATTCTCCGTTAGCTTATAGGACAGCGCTCCGTAGAGGACGGTGCGGTTGTTCCAAGCGAATTGCTGCCAGGCGTCACCTGCTTGGCGGACCAACACGAAGCGGGAGGACAAGCGCTTGGTCAGCGGGATGGTGACATCCGCGTCTGCACGTCGCATGCCCCAGTTTTCACCGCGCAGGGTGATGGTGGCTGTCTTCCGGTTTCCTGGTGCTTTGGAAATCGAGTTCATCATGCCACCGACGTCCACGACGCCGGAGAGCAGCGAACTGGGCCCCTTCAGGACTTCGATGCGATCCATGGTGGCAGCATCGAAGAGCATGCTGGGAGACGGTTCACGGATGCCGTTACGATAGGGATTATTCTGTCTGAAGCCGCGTACCTGGTAGCCATTGCTATCGTTGGTCTGGTCCTGATCGCCGACACTGGTAACGCCACTCATGTAATCACTCGCATCGGTCATCGTGAGCGCGCCGATGTCGCTCATGAATTCGCTGGTCAGCACTTGGACCGAGCGAGGGAGGTCTTTCAGCAGCATATTGGTCCGAGTGCCGGAGAGCGTGTTGGTCGCCATCCAGCCGTCATTGGTGCCGGCGACGTTGAACTCGGCCATCAAGATCGCCTCGTCGGCGGCGACCGATCCAGCGGCGGGCTTGGCCGGCGGCGTCTGCCCCTCCACCGTGAGGGTAAAAACGAGGGCGGCCGCACTGGCGACGCCCCGCAGGAAACGAGATGAGTCACAAACGATGATCCTATTCATGATGGTTGGGGTAATCGCTCACACACATCGCCGAGCGGTGAACCGTAATCGAAGGTACAGCTCCCAGGGTATCAAGGGTAAACCTTTTGAAGCCCGCTCTTGAAGCACCAGCATACGTCCCAGCTATTCTCAGCTCGCCGCGCGACTTCTCCTTCTGCAACCTCCCTCGAGGTCCGCCGCCCCTGTTCCCTTTTCTCCCGCTACCCGTCCGCCGCTCCTTCCTCATCCCCTTTCCCCTCCCTCGCTATGCATTCGCCCGACCCTCGCGATCTCGACCGCCGCCAATTTATCAAAACTGCCGCGGCCACCGCCCTCGCCAGTGGGTTTACCGTCAGCCACGCCGCCAGCTCTCCCCAACCCTCTTCGCTCATCGCCGATGAAAATCGCCGCCCCGGCACCACCGACTGGCAACTCAACCGCGTCCGCCTCAGCAAGGCCCAGAGTGTGCGCGCTCCCGAGGTTGAGGGCTACTGCTCGAAGCAATCCGTCCTCGCCGGAGAATCACTCGACATCTTCGTCAGCACCGCACCCGCGGCCCGTTTCAAATTGGAAATTTTTCGCACCGGCTACTACGGGGGTTGTGGCGCTCGTCTGCTGACCACCCTCGGGCCTTTCGACGGACAGCCCCAGCTGATCCCCACCCCCGGCGCCAAGCGGCTTGTGGCCTGCACTTGGACCCGAACGACAACCCTGAAAATCCCCACCGACTGGCCCAGTGGCGTCTACCTCGGCCGGCTCACTACGCTACCCGCCACCGCAGGCCAACCCTACTGGCAAAACTACATCGTCTTCATCGTGCGCGACCGCCGCCGCGCCGATCTCCTCCTCCAGTGCAGCGATAACACTTGGCAAGCCTACAACAAGTGGCCCGAAAATACCTCGCTCTACACCGACCCGCGCGGCTCCCAAGTCCGCGGCGTCGCCGTCAGCTTTGATCGCCCCTACGGAAAATATGCGCAGATTTACGAAAACCCCCAGTCACTCGGCTCCGGTGAGTGGCTCTGCTTCGAGTTTCCCCTCGCGTATTGGCTAGAGCAATACGGTTACGACGTCACCTACTGCTCCAACAGCGACTGCCTCGACGCGACGCAACTCACCCGGGCCAAGGCGTTTCTCAGTGTGGGGCACGACGAGTACTGGGACCCCGCGCAATACACCGCCGTCGAACAAGCCATCGCCGCTGGCGTGAATGTCTTATGGTTGTGCGGCAATTCCGTCTTCGTGGTCAGCCCTTTCGCCGTTTCGGCCGACGGTCGCCCCCGCCGCACCATCGAGCGCGTCGGCCACTTCGCCGGAGTCACCGACTCTGAGATTGAGAAGGTGCGCGCCGTCTTTTCGAATGACTACCAGCGGGCCGGTCCCGACGAAAGCGCGATCATCGGCGCCCGCACCGTGGTTCCCTTCAACGGGGGCGGAGACTGGACCTGCACCCGACCAGACCACTGGATCTTTGCCGGGACCGGAATGAAAAAAGGGGATCACATTCCCGGCTTGGTCGGCTGGGAACACCACGGCGCCCCCGCAAAAATACCTGGGCTCGAAGTGGTCGCCGAGGGTTTAGTCTGGGTAAGTGGCGTCACTCCCAGTCGCTACACTGCGACGATTTTCCCCGGGCCCAAAAATAATTTCGTTTTTAATGCGGCGACGATCTTTTGGGCTCAGGGCCTCGCATCGCCGCCCGGCCATATGGTTCCGTGGTCCCATTGGTCGCGGCCCAACGGGCCGGATGCGCGCGTCCAGCAAATCACCCGCAACCTCTTGAATCGCGCCATCGGCACCTAGGAAGCGTCAATAATTAACCTTCACAACCCAGCAGAGCCATCAACATGAATGATGTAGTTTCACCACCGTGGAATCGCATCGGCGAAATGTTTCTAGCAGCCATCTCCCAACCTCGGTGACTTTCCGCCCGATAGTACACTTGCGGCGATCCAAGCGGCAGCGGACGGTCAGTCTTTTGGCCGTCGTTGAATTGGCGATTAGCTGGACGATGGTGTGGTAATCGCGCAAGGGCTCACCGCGCCAGTGAGGGCAAATGAAGGAAAAGAGGCACAACCTTCACGCCTACTTGGGCCTGATGGTCCAAGCGCGACTATCTCGAGGCGGTCGACTACCGCGCCTGGCACCGCGGGTGGGTCGACCGCTACGAGGCGGGAATGGCCAGCCGGCGGGTGGCGCGCTGAGCTTGGTTCAGGTCGCGCCGACCGGCGGGTAACTCGACTCAGAACCGCGTGGTGAGCCCGAGCCGGAGGGCGGAACCGGAGCCGGCGGCGTAAGTGAACATCTCCCGGTTGTAGACATGCACGTAGTCGTTGTTCGTGTAATCGTTCGTCAGGTTGTAGATGTCGAAGTTTAGCACATACTTCTGGTTGAAGGCGTACTGGAACTTCAGGTCGATCAGCGTGCGGCTGTGCTGGTAGGTGTCATAGGCCGCCGCGCGGGTCGGCAGGCCGGCCACGGTCGAACGGAAGAATTCGCCGCGGTAGTTGCCCATCAGGCGCACCACGAGACCGTTGTAGATAAAGGAGAAGCCGGTGTTAAACGTGTGCGGCGTGAGCAGGGGGAGGCGGCTGGTGCTGCCGGTGGCCGCGCCGTAGTCCCCGTACGTCTTCAGGTAGGTGTAGTTGGCGAAGAAGCCGAGGCCGCGCCAGATGCCGGGCAGCATCGTGTACTGCTGGCTGTAGTTGAACTCGAGGCCCTTGATCCAGGCGCTGCCCACGTTCTCGTTCCGCGAGAGCTGCCAGCCCGCGTAGTCGCCGGCGTAGCCGTTGTTCTGGCCCTCGGGCACGACCGAGCGGATCGAGCGGAAGTAATTGCTGATGTCCTTGTAGAAACCACCGGCCGAGATCTGGCCGATTCCCCCCAGGAAGTGCGAGAAGGAGAGCTCGTAGTTGTCCGAAGTGTAGGGCTTTAGCGCCGGGTTGCCTGAGGACAGGGTTTGGCTGAGCTCGTTCGGCACGATCGCGGGCAGTAGGTTCGTCGGGCTCGGCCGGGTGATCGTGGCGTTGTAGCTCGCGCGCACCTGGGTGTTTTGGGTCATCGAATAGACGAGGTGCAAGCCCGGGAATATATGGTCGTACTTCGTGCCCTGCGTGGTCCACTTGCTGAAATTGTCCCGGGCGCGCGCCGCGTTCTGCTCGGCGGTGAGGGTCGCGTTGGCGTTGTTGGTCGCGTTGGAGATGCGGAGGTAGTTCGAGCCGCTTGAACGGGTCTCCTCCCAACGCAGGCCGGTCAGTACCCGGAGCAGGCCGAACCTCGCGTCGCCCATCACGTAGGCGGCGTTCACGGTGCTATCGAAGGCCGCGTCGTTGGCCAGCGACTGGTACGCCGTGTTCCAGACGTCTACCGGCGACTGGGTCCAGTTCGCGCGGTTGGCGAACGGATCGCCGGGGTTGCCGGTCTCCGCGAGCTGTACGAAGGGGAAGGGGCCGTACTTGCCCTCAGAAACTTGCATATTGTAGCCGAGGAAGGGCGTGAGGCCGCCGTTCTCGGGCGTGGTGGGGCGGCCGGCGTAGGTATAGTAGACGAGATCGCGAAGCTGCTGCTGCTTGAAGTTGGCCTGCTTCATGCCCGTTTTGAGCATCAGCGGGAAGCGCGTGGCGAAGGTCCGCTGCAGGTCAACGTTGGCGCCGCTGCGTTCTGCCGGAGCCTGGTAATTGATCAGCTGGGCATCGGGCCGGATGACGTAATTGATCGGGTTGCTCCAGTTGGGGCCGCCGCTCTGGGTGATCCGCGGCATCAGGCCGCCGTCCTCCCGGTCCAGCACCCAAGAAACGCCCCGCAGGCGGGCGCCCAGCTGGTGCAGTTTCGGGTAGTGCGTCATGTTCTTCGAGACATTGGCGTCGACCTTTAGCAGGCCGCTGCCGTCCCAGAGCTTGGTCTCCCAGCCGGCTGCCCAAGTGGAGGCGCGTGTCTCGCGGAGGTAGAGCACCGACTGAGTGTCGATCGTGCCGGCCCCGTCGGCGATGCTCACCACGTTGAAGTTCGAACCGGGCTTGAAGCTGGAGGCGGCGCGCGGCGCGGTGGCCAGCCAGCGGAAGTAGGAGTTGTTGGAGCCGCTCCGCCGCTGGATCAGGTTGATGGTGTTCTTAAAGTACACCGAGGAACGGTCGCTAATCTTGTAGTCGATGGAGATCGCGGTGTTGTTGGAGGGGGTCTGGGTGCCGAGGTTGCTCCATTGGCCGGCGCCCGCGGCCCGCAGCAGCGGCTCACTGACGGGAGCCCGCGAGAGCTCCGGTGGCACCCAGTAGGCGTCGCTGTTGCCGGCCGCCGTGCGGTGGCCGATCTCGTTGATCACGTTGTTAGTGATGGTGCGGTTGAAAGTCGCGCTGATGCCCAGGTTGTTCTTCCCGCCGAAGACGCTCAGCACATCCGAGTAATTGACGTCGATCAGCGAGGGTTCGAACGGCGTGCTGAAGGGCACGCTGCTGTGCTGGTAATCCTTAATGTAGGTGTAGCCGGCCGTGAGGGTAATGACCCGGCCCGGCGCTCGGTCGAACGCACGCTTGGTGCGGAGGTTCAGGTAGCCGGATATCGCGTTACCATCCATATCCGGCGTCGGGGCCTTGATCACCTCCAACGAGGCGACGCTACCGGAGCTCACCTGGCCGAAGTAGACGTTGCTCAAGCTCACCGAGGAGCCGCCAGACACCGCGATCTGGTTGCCGTCCATCAGCAGGGAGGAGAAGTCCTGGGCCATTCCGCGCACGTAGATGGCATCGACTTTGCCGCCCGAGCCATCGACCGAGATGCCGGCGAGGCGCATAATCAGCTCGCCGACCGCCGCGCCCGGGTTGCCGAAGGCGTCGATCGCCGCGACTGTCTTTACGTTCGCCGCGGACCGCTCCTCGTTGATCGCCGCGGCCTGGCCCTCGCGGATCGATTTCACGACGAACTTGTCCATCTTGTAGAGCGCGGAGGTCAGCGCGACGTCACGGCGTACCTCTTGGCCCGCCTTCAGCTCGACGCCGAAGCGCTGTTCATCCAAGCCGGAGTAGCTGACGACGATGGTCTGCGGCCCTTCGGGCAGCACGAGGCGGTACATTCCGTTGTTGTCCGTGGCCTCCATCATCAACGAGCCCGCGGTGCCCACGAAAGCGCTGGTGAGGACGTAACCGGTGTTCTGGTTGATGACCTGCCCGGTGACAACGCCGGTGCGGGCGGAGGTCTGGGCGGCCAGCGGGCCGGCAAGGAAGGCGCAGAGTAGGAGCGGGATCAGGCGCATGGGTAGGTTGGGGGAGTTAGGTGACGGTGTTAGGCCGCTCGCACCTCGGGGGTGCAAATTGCTAGGAAACTGGATTGGCGAGGGGGAGGGGTTTACGGGGAGGCGCATGGCGGGCTGGGGGTCAGGTGGTGGCAAATGAAGCGATTTCGAGATGACAGCGGGTTCGGCTGAGGCCGACGACGGGGGGCGCGGAACTCATGCGATGGAAATGGGGCGGTCGGGCGCGGAATTCTGGTGAAATTGTGGCTTTTGGGGCAATGACCGCGAGGTTTACGATGGTTAAAAGCAGAATTCCGGCTGCCCCGGGGTCAAGGAGTAAGTGGTTTTAAATCAGACGCGGCGGTGGCCCTTCTAAGTGACCCCGGCACGGCCGCTTATCTGTCGTCGTCGCCGTCGGGTGCGACGGCCCATTCTGGATACGGGGTGCGGCTGCCTTTCATGGCGCGCCAGAGGATGCGGTTGAGCTGATCCTCGGGTGCCTTGTCCACTTCGCGAAAATTCATCCGGGCGGAGGCGACCGCGTCCTTGCGCAAGATCGGATCGGCGATCGTGACGGGGTCGGGGTTCATCTGATCGAGCGGGATATTTGCGGCCAGTGCAGTGAACGGCGTGAAGTCGGGTGTTTCCGTGAAGCAGTCGGCCATCGGTGTCGCGCTGGCGTCGAACTGGTTCATCACCGGGAGGCCGAGGATTTGCTCCAGGGTGCGGATGATGCTCGTCGTGTTATAGTGGGTGCTGACGACGCTCTTTCGCTTCGCGTACGGGCTGATGACGTAGGCGGTGGTGCGGTAGCCACTGACGTGGTCCCAGCCGGCCTGCGGGTCATCTTCGATACCGAAGATCGCCATTTCTTTCCAGAAGCGCGAATGGCTCAGACCTTCGACGATGCGGCCGACGGCGAGGTCGTTGTCGGCCATGCAGGCGGCGGGGGTGGGCGAGCCTTTTTTTGTGCCACTCGTGTGATCGTTGGGGAGGCAGATAATCGTGAGGGCGGGGAATGCGCCCTTGGCTTCGAAGTCGCTCAGTTCGCGCAGAAAGACGTCGGCGCGGTATTGATCGGGGACATTCATTTCCCAGCCGACGTAGTGGGGCGGTGAGATCGCGCGGATGGTCTCGATCATGGGGTAACTCTTAAACACGGCCGCGTCGCTCGTGCCCTGCCAGGTTCGAAAACACGTGGTGAAATCAGGCGTGCCCTTGCGGCCGTCGCGCCACGTGACGGCGGGGGCCATGAACTCGCCGTAGTTACGAATGCTGACGCGGTGCTTGAGCGCGTTGTCCCAGATAAATCCGGCGGGCGAGTAAGCGAGGGCATCCTGGCCGTCTTCGCCCATGCCGTCGGGATAACTGCGGGGAAAGCCGGCGAAACTCTTCTCCACGTAGTCCGTCGAAAAAGCCGTCGTGCTCCACTGGTGTCCGTCGGCGCTGAGGATGCCGGCGCAGTAGGTGTTATCGAGCAGCACGAAATCGCGCACGAGCTGGTGCTGATTGGGCGTGATGCGCTCGCCGAAGATGCAGAGCGCAGGATCGCCGTTGCCGGCAGGGATGTCGCCGAACACCTGGTCGTAGGTGCGGTTTTCTTTGATCACGTAGACCACGTGCTTGATGCGGCTCGGCTCGCCAATGCGCTCGGGGATGGCGCGCGCGAGTTGGCCGGGGCGGGCGGGGAGGCGGGCGGCCGCGACGGCGTCGCGGCGGAGATTGCGCCAGACGGTTTCGGAAAGTTTCGGCAGGTCGTTCGCCGTGGGCACAGGCACGAGGGAGAGCGAGCCGGAGTAGTGTTTAGAGTTGAAGCCCATGGAACCCGTCTCGGCTTGGCGTTTTTTTGACTCGGGCAGGCCCTTGATATTCGCGACGGTGATCGTGCGTCGCGGTGCGTCAAAGACGAGGGCGCCGGGGAACCAGCCTACAGGGAAGAGTCCCTCGAGTTTGGATTCGCGATCGGCAGGATCGAATCGGACGACGGCGATGGCGTTCTGCGTGCCGTTGGCGACGTAGAGTCGGCGGCCGGACGGATCGAAGGCGAGGGCGTTGGGCGAGGCCCCGAAGAGATCGCTGGGTTTTGGTTTTACCCAAATGGTTTCGACGACGGTGTCGGCGCGGGTGTCGATGACGCTCAGGGTATCGGCGGCGGCATTGGCACAGACGACGTAGTGGCCGTTTGGTGACACGGCGAGGGCACTCGCGTGGAGGCCGGTGAGGATTTCGGTGGAGCGGGTGGGCGCGGCGGTGGTGGTGGCGAGGGGGATGACGGTGACCGAGCCCTCGCTGGCGAGGTGTTTTTCGGCATCGACGCGCACGACGGTGCCGCGGCCGGCGGGGCCGGTGAGATCGCCGGAGTCGGGGCGACGGCCGCCCCAGTTGCTCACGTAAGCCTTGGTGCCGACGAGGACGACAGCGTAGGGCGCGACGCCGACGGGAAACGTGCGGAGAACTTTCCCGGTGGTGGCGTCGAGTTCGAAGAGCTGGTTGGAGAGATTGCCGCAGACGTAGAGTCGCGCGCCGTCGGAGGAAAACGCGAGGCCGCTGGGAATGTCCTCTTTGCGGCGGGGAGCGTTGGCAAGGGGCAGCGGCACACTATGCGAAGGGGTGACGGTGCCGTCGGGGGCAACGGCGAAGACCTTGAGGCTGCCGTTGACATTGCTCAAGACGAGGCGGCGTCCGTCCGGTGCGAATACGAGGCCCGTGTAGCTGACTTGGCCCTTGGGGTCGGGCTCGAGGATTTGGGGTGAGACGACGGCAGGTTGCGGTTCGCCTTGTTTTTCACTCGGCAGGGCGACGCGTTGACGGATGTTGCCGGTGGCGGGATCGACGACGACGATTTCGCTGGTCTTGCCGGAGGTGACGAGAATGCGGCCGTCGGGCGAGAGGGCGAGAGCTTGGGGGCGGAGACCGGGGAGTTCGACGGTGCGACCCAGCGGGGTGAGCACTTGGTTGACGGGAGTGACGGTACGATTGGCGCCGCTGCGGCCCACGCGCTCGGTGGTGGCGGGTGTGGGAAAGGTGTCTTGGGTGACAGTGGGGTGAACGCAGCTCGCGAGGAGGCCACCGAGCGCTAAAGCGGTGAGGCCGGTCAACGTGGCTGCGATGGAAGAGCTCGGATGAAACGCCATGCAGGAGAGTGGGGCGAAAGGGATGGGGGACGGCAAGCTCGGGCCAGCGCGTCGCGGGTTTGGCTCAATGGTTCGTTCGGCGGGTCGATAAATTTTATCAGCTACGATTCCGCCACAGCTGCCGCCATGTAGTGTGATGACTCTGCTTGCGCGGTGCGCCAAGAGTCGTCCAGACCGAGTGAGTTCATGGCGCGGGTCAGTGGCGGAAGGTCGATGTCTTCGCCGGAGACGGCGAGCATGCCGCGGATAGCGCGCATGTTTTTTTCGCTGCCGCCCTCCCGGTAGAAACACAGTTTGTGAAGGATCACCGCCTCAGGCATCGAAAACCATGTTTCTTCCCGCCAATCTCCAGTGCGCGACGGCGGGAGAGCCAATCCGTTGCGGTTGCTGACAGGGGGTCAAAGTCCCCCTTGGTGATGTTCTTCAGTGCGATGACGTTGATGTGTCTGCTGCGGGCGCGACCGAACTCGACCATAGTGACTTCGGCGGTCGGCGCGTGAAAGTGTTCGGACTGAAAGGCGTGCCCCCGTTTCGCGGCTTCGTTGCGGCGACCTGGAGAGTGGCGGTCGGAGACCGCGCCCCCAAGGGCTCAGACGAGGCAGGCCTTGAAGGCTTCGGTCAGCGCGGAGCGGTCGAGGTTTTTGCCGATGAAGACGAGGGTGTTGGTGCGGGGTTCGGCGGACTTCCACTCGCGGTCGAACGTGGCGTCGAAGAGCATGTGCACGCCTTGGAAGACGAGGCGCTTGTTGCTGCCCTTCACGGCGAGCACGCCTTTCATGCGGTAGATGTCGCCGCCCTTTACGCGGAGGAGTTCGCTGATCCAGTCGTTGAGTTTTTTGCCGTCGAGGTCGCCGGGGGTGCTGATGCCGACGCTGGTGACGGCGTCGTTGTGCGTGTGGGCGGCATGATAATCCTGCTGCCAGCAGGGCTTCGCGGTTTCGCCCATGACCTGGATGTGGAGCGGGTGTTCGCCGCAGGCTTCGAAGACTAGGTAGAATCCGGGAGCGTCGAGCTTGAGGATGAACGTGCCGTTGCCCTCGTCGAGGAGGAGACGGTGGAGCGTCGCGCCGGGGATGACAGTATCGCCTTCTTTGAGGCGGGCTTCCCAGTCGGCGAAGACGTGGACTGCGGCGTCGCGCGCGGTGGCGATCGCGGCGAGGGCGGCGGGCGTGGTGAAGTCGCCGTTGGCGGTCAACTTCACGGGCATGACGACGACATTGAGTTCGTTTTCGTTGCCCTGATGGTGGTGATGGTGGTCGTGATCGCCGTGCGCGTGATCGTGGCCTTCTTGGGAGTGGTCGTGACCGTGGTCGTGATCGTGAAGGCCGATGATGAGTTCGTGGGAGCCGACGGGGAGGGCGTAGGCGCCGGCCCATTCGAAGGGGTATTCGGGCTCGAGGAACTTGGGGTCGACGTCGATGGCGCGACCGAGGTTGAAGCCGCCGACGTTGAGGACGTGGTCGAGAGGGACGTCGGCGTTTTGGGCGCGATGGATTTTCGCGACGGCGTTGATGGCGCGTATCCGGAATTCGAGGGCGTCGAGTTCGGCGGGGGCGACGAGGTCGGTTTTGTTGAGAATGATGACGTCGGCGAAGGCGAGTTGCTTGACGGATTCGTCGTCGGTGCCGAGGTGTTGGAGGATGTGTTTGGCGTCGACGACGGTGACGATGGCGTCGAGGCGGAAGTTGGCCTTCATCTCGTCGTCGGTGAAAAACGTCTGCGCGACGGGGCCGGGATTGGCGAGGCCGGTGGTCTCGATGAGAATGCCGTCGAGCCGATCCTTGCGCTTCATGAGACGGCCGAGGATACGGATGAGATCGCCGCGGACGGTGCAGCAGATACAGCC
>SYGN01000046.1 GCA_005799525.1 Opitutaceae bacterium
CCTGCCCCAGGAGAGCGCTCCGGTCGGCGACGAGACGATCCTCCAGATCGCGACCAGCGGCGGCAAGCTCGAGCCCGAGAACGACGACGACTGGGACATCGACTACACCCTCGAGCCCCGCGCCAAGAAGATCCTCGCCGGCCTCGGTTTCCGCGAGACCGACCACGACAAGCTCGCCAAGACGTTCTCCGGCGGCTGGGTCATGCGGGCGCACCTCGCCCGCCTGCTCGTCAGCGAACCGACGCTCCTCCTCCTCGACGAACCGACCAATCACCTCGACCTCGAGGCGCTCCTCTGGTTCCAGGACTACCTGAGCCGCTACCCGGGCGGCCTCGTCGTCATCTCGCACGACCGCGCCTTCCTCAACGCCCTGTGCACCGGCATGCTCGAGCTCCGCTCCGGCTCACTCCACTATTACCACGGCAACTACGATAATTTCCTCACCGAAAAAGAGGCTCGCAAATCCCAGCAGGCCGCCGCCTTCAAGACCCAGCAGCGCGAGATCGCCCACCTCCAAGTCTTCGTCGATCGCTTCGGCGCCAAGGCCTCGATGGCCTCCCGCGCAAAATCTAAGGAAAAACAAATCGAGCGCCTAAAAGAAGCTGCCGTCGAAGAACCGACCGAAGAGCTGCGGAGGATGAACTTCAAGTTCCCCCAGCCGCCGCGCTCCGGCCTCAAGGTCATCACCCTCGAGCACGTCAAACAAGCCTACGGCGACCACGTCGTGTACAAGGATCTCAACTTCACCTGCGAACGCGGCCAGCGCATCGTGCTCGTCGGCCCCAACGGCGCCGGCAAATCCACGCTCCTCAAGATTCTCGCCGACGTCATCCCCACGCAGGGCGGCACCCGCGAGCTCGGCACCAACGTCGTGGCCGGTTACTTCGCCCAAAACCGTCTCGACAACCTCGATACCAGCATGAGCGTTTTCGAAAACGTCATGTCGCTGCGCACCGTTGAAAACCAGCTCACCGAGCAACAGGCCCGCGCCATCCTCGGCGCTTTTCTTTTCCGCAAAGACGATGTCCACAAACCCATCGCGGTCCTCTCCGGTGGTGAAAAATCCCGCCTCGCCCTCGCCCGTATTCTCGTCAAGCCGCCGAACTTCCTCCTCATGGATGAGCCGACGACGCACTTGGATATCCAGTCGATCGACGCGTTGGTGCATGCCCTGAAAAACTACGAAGGCACCCTCATCTTCATCAGCCACGACGTGCATTTTATCCGCGCCCTCGCGCAAACCGTCCTCCACGTCCACAGCGGCCGCCTCACCCCCTACGCCGGCGACTACGACTACTACCTAGATAAATCCAAACTCACTGACGCCCGCTTCGCCCTCACCGCCGGCTTCACCGACGCCCGTCCCACGCAGGCGAAGCCTGCGAATCTCAAATCTGAAATTTTAAATTTGAAATCACCCGCGCTCAAGGCGAAGGCCACTGCGAACGAAATCCGAAAATTCCGCGAGGAAGTCGGCCAGTTGGAGAAAAAAGTTTCAGAGTTGGAGGCCAAACAGTCCGACATCACCGCCTCTCTTGAGGATCCCGCCTCCTACGCGGACAAAGGAAAGTTTCACCACCTCAACCGCGAGTTGAGCGCCGTCGTCGACCAGATCGCGACCGCCACCACCGCTTGGGAAAACGCCGTCACCAAGCTGACGGAAATGGAGGCGTAGGCCGCGGCTTCAGCCCGCCCCCTCGCCGACGATTTCCTCGATCAGCTGCGGTGCCTCGGTCTGCGTGTCGCTCACGCTGACTGACTTTGCCAACATGCCCTTCGCCTCCGCCAACGCCCCCTCGTCGTTCGCGTGAATCACGCCCAGCGTCGCGCCCGGCTCCACTCGCTCGCCCACCTTCACGAGCCCGCTCACGCCCACCGCGTGATCGACCGCATCCGCCGCCTTCGCCCGCCCCGCCCCGGGTCGTAGGGCCGCAAGCGCTACGCCCATCGCATCGACTTCCGTCACAAATCCGGCGCGACTCGCCAACACCGCGAACCTCAATCTCGCTTGCGGCAACCGCTCCACGTCATCGACCACCCGCGCCTCGCCACCCTGCGCCACGATCATCTCTCGAAATTTCTCCAACGCCGCGCCACTCGCAATACTCACCGCCAACTTCGCGCGCGCCTCCGCCTTCGTCGCCGCCATTTTCGCGAGCAGCAGCATCTGCTCACCGAGCGCATAGGTGACTGCCATCACATCCGCCGGACCTTCGCCGCGCAGACACTCAATCGATTCCCTCACCTCTACTGCGTTACCCACTGTCCGCCCCAAAGGCTCGTCCATCGCCGTCAGCACCGCGCGCGTCGGCTTCCCCATCGCCGTCGCGACCGACACCAGCGCCCGCGCCAACTCCCGCGCCTTCGCCTTGTCTTTCATGAATGCGCCCCGACCGAACTTCACGTCGAGCACCAGCACATCGATGCCTTCGGCAAGTTTCTTCGCAAGGATGCTCCCGCAGATCAGCGGAATACTCTCCACCGTCGCCGTCACGTCGCGCAGCGCGTAAAGTTTTTTGTCCGCCGGCGCGAGGTCCGCCGTCTGGCCGATCAGCGCGATGCCGATTTTTTCCAACTGCGCGCGATAAGCCGCGAGCGAAAGGTTCACGTTAAAACCCGGAATCGATTCCAACTTGTCGAGCGTGCCCCCGGTGTGCCCAAGCCCGCGCCCGGAAATCATCGGCACCACCACCCCACACGCCGCAATCATCGGCGCGAGATGCAGGGAGATTTTGTCGCCAACGCCACCCGTCGAATGTTTGTCCGCCTTGGGCTGCGTAATGCTCGCCAGATCCGCCACCACGCCGGAGTGCATCATCGCCTCTGTGTAGTGGGCCGTTTCCTCCGGCGTCATGCCCCGGCACACAATCGCCATAAGCATCGCGCTGAGCTGATAGTCCGCCCACGACTCATCGGCCGCACCGCGCACGAAGGCTCCGATCTCCTCGCGAGTGAGCGCGTGCCCGTCGCGCTTGCGGGCGATGATGTGTTGGGGAAACGCCATGCCCCACCCCAAAGCCTGTCCGCCGAAAATGCAACGGCCCGCTCGCGCGCGACACAACCGCAGCACCGCTGTTTCAAGGCCGCGCCTTCAGTGCCGCCTCCGGAATCCCACCACCACCAAGACCCGTATTCTCGCGTCGTTCGCGCACGTGCGTCGCCAGCGCAACGAGCGTGCTCCCGTTACGCACGTCCGTCCGCTTCCTCCTCACGCGCGGAAAATCACGTCCTCGCGATTGAACATCTTCACAGCCAGCCACAGCGCCACCGCCGCATAAACGCACGACGAGCCAAAAATAATCGCGATGTAGTTCCAGTGCCACACGCCCGAGAGCATCTCCTTGCAGACGAGAGAAAGATTGAGGAGCGGCACCAGCGCGAGCCGGGCATTGAGATCAATCCCCGGCAACATGCCGATCACCGCCGGCATGATGATCACGATCATCAGCGGCGCGAGGTAGCTTTGAGCTTCCTTGGAGCTCTTCGCAAAAAGCGAAATCGTCAACGCCAGTGCCGCGAACAGCACCGCGACGGGAAACACCATCGCCAGCACACCCACCAGCCCAAGCGGATCAATCAGCGGAATCACACTGCCCGCAGGTACGCTGGCCGCCGCCGCTGCTCCCGCCTTCGCCATCGAGCCACCGCCCATCAAGAGTGATCCGGCCACCAACGCAGTTACCCCCATCGACGAGAGCATAAAGCCCATCGCCGACAGCGAACCGGTGAGCACCATCAAGAATTTTCCCAAGACAATATCAACCCGCGCCACCGGACTGCACAGCAGCGTTTCCATCGTCCCCCGCTCCTTCTCCCCCGCCGTCAGATCCATCGCCGGATACATCGCCCCCGTGAAACATAAGATGATGATCAGATAAGGCACCAAACCGCCAAACAGGTTGCCGCCGACCTTCTCGGGCGGTGCGACGTTCTCCCGTTTGAAATCAAACGGCTTGGCCAGGGTCGCCGGGAGCGAGCGCTCCGCCAGCCGTTCTGTCGTCGTTTTCTCTCGCAGCTCCCGGAAAAATTTCTCCAATTCGCCCGCCCCAAAAGACGATTTCATTTCCCCTTCGTAGTGGTAGATCACCACCGTCGGCGACGCCCCGGCCGTGAGTCCGGCTTCGAATTTTTCCGGCAACTGCACCGCCGCACGAACCTTCTTCTCCGTGATGTCCTCCTTCCAATCCAAACTCGTCGGCACGACCTTGATTTTCTTCGACTCCTTGAGCCGGGCCACGACTCCCGGCGAATCCTCGCCGCCGAGAATCATGACGGTCGGCGTCTCGCTGCGCGCCTTGCCGATCACCCCCGATGCCACCTTGCCCACGCCGAACGTGAGCAACGGCATGACGAGCGTCGGGATAATAATCGTCGAAAGCAGCGTGCGTCGGTCACGGAGCGAATCTTTCAACTCCTTCAGATAAACCGTGAGAATATTGGTCCAGTTCATTTCGCATCCTCCGCCCCGACGATCTTCACAAAAATCTCCTCCATGTCCTGCTCGCCGTAAATGGTCCGTAATCCGGCCAGCGTCCCTTCAGCCATTAATTTTCCGCCATGGATGATACCGATCGTGTCGCAGAGTTTTTCCACCTCGCTCATCACGTGCGTCGAATAGATCACCGTCTTACCGCGGTTCCGGCACTCCCGCACGAATTTCACGATCGCCCGCGCCGTCATCACATCGAGCCCGAGCGTGGGCTCGTCGAAAATCATCACCGCCGGATCATGGATCAGCGTGCGGGCGATCGACGTTTTCTGCTTCATGCCCGTCGAAAACGTGTCGCAGCGCCGGTCGAGAAAGTCGTGCATGGCGAGTTCGTCCGCAATGCGCTGCGTGCGCGCGCGAATCTCGGCATCGGCGAGTCCGTTGAGTTTTCCGAAATAAGCGATCATCTCCCGAGCCGTCAGCCGACCGTAGAGCGCGGTGCTGGCGGCGAGAAAGCCGACCTGAGTCCGGACCTTCTCCGGTTCGCGCGCGACGTCGAAGCCGGACACCGTAGCGCTCCCACCCGTCGGGTTGAGCAACGTGGCCAGCAGCCGCAGCGTCGGGGTCTTGCCGGCACCATTGGCCCCGAGGAGGCCGTAAATCTGCCCCGGGGAAACGCGGAACGAAATATCGTCGGCGGCGCGGATATCCCCGCGCTTCTTGTCGCGAAAGGTTTTGGTCAGGTGCAGGGCTTCGATCATGGGAAAATTATCACCGGCTCAGCTGGTCGATCCACGCGGGGTTGATCAGGTCGCCCCGACTCGCGCGGAAAAAGAACCTCGGATCAAGCCGCGCCGCCATCACGTAGCGCCTCTGCTGCGCGCGTTCGCGGCGCAGCCCAGCGTAAAATGGGATATCGATCGTCAGTCCGGCTTCCATTCGCGCACACTCCACCCGCTGCGGATTCCCAGCGCAAACTTTAGAAAAAACGGCGGAGTCTGGGGCTTGAGCGGCCCGTAGCTTGTCTTCCCCGACGAGCCCCCCATAGCCTCGCCGCGTGATTCCTTCCATCGTCGTCGTCGGCAGCTTCAACCAGGATCTCACCTGGAGCTGCTCGGAATTTCCCGCTGCCGGCGAGACCGTCGTCGGCCGCTTTAAAACCGGCCCCGGCGGCAAGGGCTCCAATCAAGCCGTCGCCGCGGCCCGCGCCGGCGCGGACACCGCGGTTGTCGGCGCCCTCGGCGACGACCACTTTGGCCGCGATGCGGAAACGTTCCTGCGCACCGAAGGCATCGCGGTTCACCTCGCCCGCAAAAAACTCCCCACTGGCAACGCTGCCATTCTCGTCAACGGCCGCGGCGAAAATCAAATCATCATCGGCCTCGGCGCCAATGCCGCCCTCGCCCCGCGCGATGTGCCCGCCGCGCTGCTCGGCGGCGCCCGTGTCGTCGTCTGCCAACACGAAACCAACCTCGCGCTCAACCTCCACGTATTCCGCACCACGCGTCTCGCTGGCGGCACTACGGTGCTCAATCCCGCGCCGATGCGCCCTGACTTTGACGACCGCATCCTCGACGTCACCGATGTGCTCGTGCCCAACGAAACCGAGTTTGTCGCGCTCGTGAATCGCCGCGGCTTCACCGAAAAATCTCTGCATGCGCTCCCTTTCCACGATCTCCACCGCCTCTGCCGGTCGTTCGATGTGCCGACGATCATCGTCACGCTCGGCGCTCGCGGCTGTTTCGTCTCCCAATCGCGCGGCCACCTCTTCATCGCTGCGCACACCGGCCTGAAGGTGGTCGATACCACGGGAGCCGGCGACGCCTTTGTCGGTGGCTTCGCCGCCGGCCTTGTGCGTTTCGACGGCAACATCGCGTCCGCCGCTCGCTACGGCAACGCCACGGCCGGGCTCTCCGTCACAAAATTCGGCACGGCTCCTTCGATGCCCCCGCAGCGCGCGATCGAAAAACTCCTGCGGACCACCCCGGTTACCTCGCCCGGAAAGTCCCTGCCTGATCCTAAAAACGGCCGTTGAAACGCGGAGGACGCCGAGCAAGACCGGAGGAAATGAGACGCCCGAGCGGCTCACCCGCCCGGTGAAACCTCCGCGGTGCACTCCAAAGGGTTCGCGCCTCCGCGCTCTCCGCGTCCTCCGCGTTTCAACTGCCTCCGCTGGGATCAGGGCAGTTCCGCAATGCTCAAAATCATCGCCGCCGCCAATTCAAAATCTTTCACCGCCTGCGTCTTCTCGACATCGACCCACTCGTCAAGCGAGTGACCACGACCACCCTTGCTGGCGGAGCTGCGTCCAATCGCAAACGCCGGGATGCCCAGGCTGATCGGCAAGTTGGCGTCCGTGCTGTTGGTGTCCCAGACCGGAACTTTGTCGAACACACCCATCGTCGCCACAATCTGCCGCAACACCGGCGAGTCCGGCGACGTCGTCCCCGAGGGCCGGTCGCCAATCAATTTGATGTCCGCCGTGATTTTCCCATTCGCCATCGAACGGATCGCATTTTCCGCCTCCACCGCGTCGGCCACAATTTTCTTAAATTTCGCGTCGATGTCCTTGAGCGCCGCCGGATCGACCGCACGCATGTCGATCTCCATCGCTGTCTCAAAGGGGATAGAATTCACCGACGTGCCACCCGAGACGATGCCGACGTTGTAAGAAACTTTAGGCTTCTTTGGCACAACCAACTGACCGAGGCGCGCGATCGCATCGCCCATCGCAAAGGCCGGACTCACGTTGCCAAACGCACCCCAACTGTGTCCACCCGGCCCCTTAAACGTCACCCGATAGCGCAGACTGCCGAGCCCGGAGTTACTGATTAAATCAAGATTGCCGCCATCGACGGTGATGAAGCGTTTGATCTTATCCTTCCACGGACCCTTCGTGAAAAGGTACCGCACCCCGCGCAGATCGCCGGGCCCTTCCTCGCCGACATTGCCGACGAACAAAATGTCGCCCGCCGTTTCGACCTTCGCATCACGCATCGCCCGAATCAAAGCCAACACAAAAGCCAATCCCCGCGTGTCGTCACCAATCCCCGGCGCCAGCAACCGCGTGCCCTGACGCTTCACCTTCACATCGGTCCCTTCCGGAAACACGGTGTCGAGGTGCGCCGCCACTGCGAGCAGCGGCACCGCGCCGCCGGATGTGCCGCGGCGGAGGCCCATCACGTTACCCTCGGCATCCATCTCGACGTTCTCCAGCCCGGCATCTTTCAACATGGCCATGTAAGCTTGGGCACGCGGTCCTTCGCCAAAGGGCGGCGACGGAATTTCCGTGAGCTTAATCAACTCGGCGACGAACCGCTCGAAGTCGCGGTCAAACACGCCGACGGCCGCACGAAACTTCGGATCCGACACGGTCTGCCGCGCGAGCGAGTTGCCTGCCGGAGCGACCGTCTGCGCGCGAACCGCGCCCACGGTGAACGTCGCGAGCAGCGCAACGATGCAAAACCAAGCCGGGCGCAAACGGCTGAACGCAGAAAGAGCAGAAGAAACCATGAATGAGGAGAGCTGCGCGGAAAAACTTTCTCAAGCTCACGAAATCGAATCCAAGCCACTCGCCGCCCGCACCCGCCCTCCTCGTAGGGGCGTCGCTCGCCGACGCCCGTTCCCGCCTCTCGTCGGCACACCACGAAAGCCGGCCGACCGCGCTCGGTCACCACCACAGCACCCGCTCGTTTTACCACGGCACCCACCTGAGAAAACCCCCTGCTCAGCTGCGTCACCGCGCTCAGGCCGTCAATTTTCCGCATTTTCACATCATTGCGCTTTCCGCATCGACCGCCACCTCACCTCATGCCCCGATCGGGTGCCACGTCGTCTTGAATTCCAGCGTGTCGCGCACCGCGTAAAGACTCTGAACCGAATCGGCCAACCAATCTATCGGCTCTTCCGCCTTGAGCAAATGCAACCGCTTCATGCTGTCCGCCGCACCGAGCGCGAGCGCCTTGCGCTCGTCCGCATTCGCCACGCCGACCAGAGCGCGCAGATGCCGGTGCGCCGCAAAGGTCGGTACCATTTCCTTGCGAAACCCGGTGAGCACATTCACCACGCCACCCGGCAGATCGCTTGTCGCGAGCATTTCTCCGAGGAGAATCGCAGGATAAGGCTGCGACGTCGACGCCAGCGCGACCACCGCGTTACCACTCGTGATCGCCGGCGCGAAGAGGGACACGAGCGCGAGCAGCGGTGACTGCTCGGGCGCGAGCACACCCACGATTCCCATGGGCTCGGTGACCGTGAAATTGAAATACGGCGCGGCCACCGGATTCACGTTGCCCAACACCTGCTCATACTTGTCCGTCCAACCGGCATAATAAATCAGCCGGTCGACGGTCACGGAAACCTCACGGGCCGCGGCCACTTTCGAGGCACCGCCCAACACGAGGGCTGCCGCCATTTCGCCAGCGCGCGCCTCAATCATTTCGCCGAGGCGGTAAATAATTTGGCCACGATTGTAAGCCGTGCGCTTAGCCCAACCGAAGCCAGCCTTAGCCGCGGCCTCGACCGCGTTGCGCAAATCCTTGCGCGTGCACTGCGGGATGTTGGCGAAAAAATCTCCGGCCGCATCTTTGAGCGGAAATACGCGCGCGCTCTCGGAGCGGATAAACGCGCCGCCCACGTAAACTTTCGGAGTCTTGGTAATAGGAAGTCGGGACATAAGTTTTAGAATCGTTCTCTTTCTCTTGATCGATCTCGTTCTCTTTTCCTCTCAGATCTGTTCCGCGCGCTTCGCGGGAGAAAGAGAAAGATAAGGAGAACGAAGACGATGGCCTAGCTCAGTTTGCAGTAATCCAGCAGCCCCTGACGGCCGCCTTCGCGACCGAAACCGCTTTCTTTGTAGCCGCCGAAGGGCGACGCCGGATCGAATTTATTGTAGGTGTTCGCCCAGACGACGCCCGCCTTCAGCTCCGTCGACATCTTCAAAATACGTGAACCCTTGTCGGTCCACACGCCCGCGCTAAGCCCGTAAGCGGTGTTGTTGGCCCTTTCGATCGCCTCATCGACCGTGCGGAACGTCAGGATACTCAGCACCGGGCCAAAAATCTCCTCCCGCGCTATGCGGTGGCTCATACTCACACCCGAGAATAGTGTCGGGCGGAAATAGAATCCCTTCGCCGGCAGCCGACACGCCGGCTGAAACATCTCCGCACCTTCCTTCACGCCGCTCGCCACCATCGCCGTGATTTTCTGGAGCTGCTCCTTCGAGTTGATCGCGCCAATGTCGGTGTTCTTGTCGATCGGATCGCCCACGCGCAGGACCTTGATTCGGTTCTTCAGCTTCGTGAGCACTTGCTCCGCCACCGGCTCGTGCACCAGCAGCCGCGAGCCGGCGCAACACACGTGGCCCTGATTAAAGAAAATCCCGTTGACGATGCCCTCGACCGCCTGATTCAGCGGCGCGTCGTCGAACACGATGTTCGCCGCTTTGCCACCGAGTTCCAAAGTCATCTTCTTTTCCGTACCCGCGAGCGAGCGCATGATGATCTTGCCGACTTCCGTCGACCCCGTGAACGCAATCTTCGCCGGGATCGGGTGATTCAGCACCGCCGCCCCGACGTCGCCCGCGCCCGTCACAAAATTCACCACGCCCGGCGGCAGGCCCGCGTCCTGCAAAATTTCCGCCAATTTCAGGCACGTGATCGACGTCGTCTCGGCCGGCTTGAGCACGACCGTATTCCCCATCGCCAACGCCGGCGCGAGTTTCCACGCCAGCATGAGCAACGGGAAATTCCACGGGATCACCTGGCCCACCACCCCGAGCGGCGCGACCTTCCGACCCGGCGCGACGTAGTCAAGTTTGTCTGCCCAACCCGCGTGATAAAAAAAGTGCGCCGCCGCCATCGGCACATCGAAGTCCCTCGACTCCTTGATCGGCTTGCCACCATCCAGCGTCTCCGCAACGGCAAACTCCCGTGCACGATCCTGCAACAGCCGCGCGATGCGGAAAAGATACTTCGCCCGCTCGCGGCCCGGCAGCTTGCCCCAGACGTTATCATACGCCGCCTTCGCCGCCTGATACGCCGCATCGACATCGGCGGCACTCGCCTGCGCGATCTCGGCCAGCTTTTGCTCGCTGGCCGGATTGATGGAGTCGAAATACTTCCCCAACTTCGGTGCGACGAACTGTCCGTCGATGAACAGATCGTAGCGCGTTTTGAGTTTCGGATCGGCCGTCTCCGGCGACGGATCGAATTCCCACAGATCGCCAAAGATCAGCTCAGGCGCGGGACGGCCAGAGCGAGCGGAAACCCGAGGAAGTTTTTTCTCGGCGAGAGAGGTCATACAAAAACTCTTTGGAACGCTAATCTTCGCTAATCTTCGCTAATAAATTCAGGGTTCGGAGGATGAGCGTAAATCCGCGCAGATGAGCGTTCCTCAACTCAGTAGCTCTCCGTCGCTTCGCTGAAATAATACGGCGCTTGGTAAGCCCCGGTTTTCTCTTTTTCGATCTGCCTGATCAGGTCGTTCAGCAGCGCGCTCGCGCCGAAACGATAGCGCGAATGATTGAGCCACGCGTCACCCAACGTTTCCTTGATTGCGATAAGAAACGTCAGCGCCTGTTTCGCCGTGCGGATGCCCCCGGCGGGCTTCATCGCGATCGAAATTCCGGTATCGAGGTAATAGTCGCGGATCGCCTCGATCATCACCTGGTTGTTGCCGAGCGTCGCATTGAGCGAGGTCTTGCCCGTGCTCGTCTTGATGAAATCGCCCTCGCGGATCACGCGCATCGCGAGAAACGACGCCGCGCGGATGTTATCGTAGGTTTCGAGTTCACTCACCTCGAGGATGACCTTGAGCGTCGCCTGCCCGCACGCTTCGACGACCGCCCGGATTTCGTCCTGCATCACGCCAAACTCACCCGAGAGAAATGCTCCGCGGTTGATCACCATGTCGATCTCGTCCGCCCCGTCGGCCACCGCCGCCTTCACCTCGGCGAGACGCGTCTTGAGCGGTGCCTGTCCCGAAGGGAAAGCCGTTGCCACCGACGCGACACGCACCACCGTGTCACTACCGAGCGCCTTGCGCGCGTGCTTCACCATCGCCGGATACACACACACCGCCGCCACCTGCGGCACACCCAGCTCCGGATCGTGCGGGCACAACGCCTTCTGACACAGTGAGGCGACCTTCCCCGGCGTGTCTTTGCCCTCCAGCGTCGTGAGGTCCACCATCGATGCAGCCAGTTTCAAGCCCCGGAGCTTCGCAGCCTTCTTGATCGAACGGGTCCCATATTTCGCGACACGCTCCTCGATCCCGATGGCATCCACGGTGCCAACGTCATCAAACAACCGGCGCAAAGCCGCATGAGGTGAATGTGCCACCATCTCCAAACTATCGGCAGCGCCCCCGGTGAAAACAAACGAAAACTCGCCACCCTTCGTCACGCGTGGTGCGAGGGTCTCCGTCTTCTCGCCCTGCCGTTTCTCCTCAACACCGCAGCGAAGTTCGCGTTCGCCGACATTATCGGCGAAGCCAAAGCCGTTGATGCCTCCGCCGCTCTCGCCCACGGCCTCCGCCCGCGCGTCCAGCGCTTTTTCTCCAAGCTCGACTGAATCACGCCGAGAGCTTTCTCTCGGGAACTTCCCCAACCTTGTATTCCTTATGAAATCACCCCTCCGCATCCTCTTGCCTCTCTTCCTTCTGGCCCTCGCCTTACTCGCTCCATGCGCGATGGCCGCAGAAAAAACTCCCGCTCCGACCGCACGGGACCAAACCCGAGTGATCGCCGCCGTCACCGCTGCCGACGACGAACGCTGCGCCGCGACTAAGGCCGGCGATCGTGCGCGCCTCGCCGCCAGCTATTCCGACGATTTGTACTACGCCCACTCCAGCGGAAAAATCGACAACAAGGTCTCGCAACTCGAGGGCGTCCTCAACGGCACAAACGTCTACGAGAATTTCGACTACAAGGACCGCACCTTCATCCCCGCCGGACCGGGCATCGTGCTGATGAAGGGCCGCGTGCTCGTTCATATGAAGAACAAGACGAGCGGCCAAAAAACCATGAATGATATCAACTATCTTTCCGTTTGGCGGGAGGAAAACGGGAAGTGGCGTTTCCTCGCCTGGCAGGCCTGCAAGAATGTTCCGTCGGCAGCGCCGACCAAATAATCCGCGTCCCACCGTGCCGCACCGGGCGCACCCACCTGATTTAATTTCGCGCCTCATGAAATTCTCCCTCCGCCCGCTGCTGCCTTTCCTCGCTAGTGCGTTCGCTTTCACCTCGATCGCTCCCCTCGCGACTGCCGCCGAAAAATCTCCCGCCCCCGCCTTCGCCAACGAAGGCGAACGGCTCCGCGCCGCACTCGCCGCCGCTGACGACGAGCGCCTCGCCGCGACCAAAGCCGGCGACCAAGCCCGCCTCGAAGCCATCCTGTCCAACGATCTTCACTACGCCCACTCGAGCGGCAAGGTCGACTCGAAGGCTTCCCTCATCAAGGCCCTCACCGCGCGCACCTCCGTCTACGAAAGCTTCCACTACCAAGAGCGGAAATTCACGCTGATCGGCGCAGGCCTCGCCACGATGACCGGCCGCGTGCTCGTCAAAGTCGGCCCCGCCGGCAAACCCAACGAACTCGATTTGAGCATCCTCGCCATCTGGCGCGAGGAAAACGGCCAGTGGCGTTTCCTCGCCTGGCAGTCCTGTAAGATGCCCGTCCCCGCCGCGGCCCCGACGAAAAAATAGCGTCCGCGTTCAAGCCGGCGGCTCATCGCGAGACGCGCTCCTCCGCACCGATCTTTGCGTCGAGGTCATCCGGCTCACGGCGTGGCTAGTTTCCCTTCCGCTGGGCGACCGCCCCGCCGCCCAAACGCTCCTCACCGCGTCGGCCACGTCCGCGCCTAGGGCTCACTTCGTCGGCAGCTTCCAGTGCTCGTTGTCGAAGCGAGCCGTGCGCATGATCTCCGCGATGCGCGCAACGTGTTCCGGGTTTTCTCCCGCGACGTCCGTGTGCTCGCCCAGATCGGTCACGAGGTCGTAAAGCGCCATCGGCGCCTTCGGCGACTTGAGGCAGATACCCTTCCAACGGTCGCCGAGCAATACCGCCTGCGACACGCCACCCTCGTAAAACTCCCAATAGAGATAGTCGTGCTTCGTCTGCTCACCACGGCCCAGCAGGGTCGGCACGATGCTGCGACTATCGAGGCCAGCCGGAGGTTTCACCCCGGCGAGTTCGGCCCACGTAGACATCAAATCGCCGAAATACCCGACGTGCGCCGACACGGTGCCCGCCTTGATTTTACCCGGCCACCGCGCGAGGAACGGCACGCGGATGCCGCCGTCCGTGAGCGCGCGCTTGATCCCCTTCAACGGACCACTCGCGGAGAAGAACGTCGGATCGTGGTTCGGCCCACCCTCGCGATGCGGTCCGTTGTCACTCGAAAACATCACCAGCGTGTTCTCATCGAGTTTCTGCTCGCGCAAAAATCTCACTACCTCGCCGACCCCATCGTCCATCCGCGTGATCATGGCGGCATGATTTTTCTGCGAGTCGTTCCAGCTCCGATCGGCATAGGCTCCTTGGTCGGGCACTTCATTACCCTCGCCGAGCACTCGCGAGCGCTCGTTGTTCGCATGCGGTGTGGTCAATGCGAGAAAAAGGAAGAATGGCTGTGCTCGGTTTTTCTGCACAAACGCACGCGTCTCCTCGAAAAAGAGATCGCTCGCATACGCCAATCGTTTCGTCGCGTAGCCGGCCCCGGGCACATCGCCGATGGGCGTGATATCATTGGGCAACTTCACCACCGTGTCGTTCCGCCACAGAAAATCCGGATAATGGTTGTGCGCGTGGGTCTGGTTGATGAATCCGAAAAACGTGTCGAAGCCCTGCTTCCAAGGCGCTCCGACGCTGTCGGATTCACCGAGGCCCCATTTGCCGATGAGGCCGGTCGCATAGCCACCGTCGCGCAACACGCGCGCCACCGTGATATCGTCCGCGCGCAAGGTCTGCGCCGCATAGCCGAGTTTTCCCGCGTTTCCGCGGACCGTGGTGTGACCAAGATGTTTGCCCGTCATCAACACGCTCCGTGACGGCGCGCACACCGTGCTACCCGCGTAGAACTGCGTGAAACGCATCCCTTCTGCCGCGAAGCGGTCGAGATTCGGCGTGCGAATCTGCGTCTGGCCGTAGGCGCCCAGTTCCCCGTAACCGAGGTCGTCGGCGAGGATGAAAATGATGTTGGGCTTGCTCCGCAGCGGTTCCGCCGCGTGGGCCACGGGAGCGCGGCAGAGGCAGGTGAGCGCAGCCGCAAAACAGAGGGAGAGTGCGCGGTGCGTGGGGAAGCGTAGGGCGGGCATGGAGACGAACGAACAGAATTCGCGGACGAATTCAAACCTCGGTGCGAACAGACCGAGGCAGGGCGCAGCTTCAGCCCGCCTTTTCACGCTTTGAAGGGGCGCAGGGTGTAACTGAAGGTGAAGTAAGCGGGTCGCGCTCGGCGTGGCACGGGCGTCTCGCCCGTGAGCGAACGCACAGCTTGCCCGCTCGCTTCCGAACCCATGGGCGGGCGGCCCCGGCCACTGCAAGCACTGCCTTTACTGCCACTTGCACCCGCAGGCGCCCTCACGGCGGACTGACGTCCGCCCACCCTCGCTCAATTCCGCGGCACGCCTTGCAAAAACGCCATCACGCCTTCGGTATAGTCGCACTCGACCTGCTCGGTGAAGGGCGAGGTGCGGGGCTCGTAGCCGCCATCGCGAAACGCCTCCGCAGTTGGCAGGTAGCCGAGCCAGCCATTGCTGTAGCCGAAGAAAAAATTGTGCCGAAAGGGCGAGTCGGCGCGCACGCGCAGCGCTATCTCACAGAAGAGTTCGACCGGGCTGCCCCACAGAATCGTGTCGTTGATCCGCAGGGCGCGCACCGGGATGCGCACCAGATCAACGCCCGCCGGGCTCTTCGCACCGTAGGCCGCAAGTTCTTCGGACCAGCCGAGGTCTGCGCGGCGCGGCGTCTCAATCCACTTTTCGCCGAGCCAGAGTTTCGCCTCAACCCCGGCAGCCAGCGCGCGGTTGGCCTCCAAAATCTTGTCGCCGAGGAGCACGCGGAATTCCCCAATATGCGACTTCACAAGATCCTGCTCAGTGTAGATTGGCGCGAGGTTGCCCGCAGCTCAATTGATATAAAGCATCGACGATCCGATTTTCTCCTCAACGTAGCTGCTGACCACGGCGGGTCCGTCGCCGCTCACCTGCAACATTGAGCCGGCGAGCACGGTCCCGTGCATCGCATAGTTGGCGATCAGCCCGAGCGGCGCGCCGTCCGGGCTCTCGGGTCGCAGGAGACCGATCTGGCGGTCGGCAGGCCCGTCGGGATTGAGCCCGAGGGAAATCTTCCCATCGGCGTCGCGCGCGCAGCGGTTGATGTTGGCACGCGAGAAACCCGTACCGATAGCGATGCGCGCAGGCGCGAGCCGCGCACGGGCGTCGCGAATACCGGCGACGAGAACGGTCTTCACGAATTCGCAATAGTCGCGATTTGAAGGATGGTCGGAGCGCCCCTTGAGCAAGACGCCATACATCCCGGGCGGACCGACCTCGGGCGTCGAATGACTGTGCGTGACGGTCCACCAGAGCTGGCGCGGCTCGAGGCCGATCTCCTTTTTCAACGTGGCCGTGACGTCATCATAGACCGTGGGCGAAAACAGACAGAGATCCGACGCGACAATGAAGGTCTGTGTGCCGCCGTCGTCGAGCGCCGAAATACGATGGTAAATCTTGTCGCGCACGCCCGTCAATTGGCGCGGTCCGTAGCCCATGAGCCACTGCGGCGTCGTGGGTGTGATGTCGACTTTGACGACCGCCGCGCGGAATTCCGCGCGCGCGACCGCCAGCGAAATCACGAAGAGGCCGAGGAGAAAAACGGGAGAGTAGCGCATGGGCGATCGTTCGGAGTCTATGGCGGCGAAGATAAAAAAGGGCGGGTCCGAGACCCGCCCGAACCTCATGCCTCAGCCGTTGATCGGCCAGCCGGCGCGATACGGACGCTTCAGGAACGCGTTCGCTTCCGCCGCGTTCGTCACCGTGCCCGTCTTCCCGTCGTAATCGAGTTTCTTGCCCGATCGATAAGCGGCGAGACCGAGGGCCATCTGCTCCGTCATGAGCCCGTTGTAGTCAAAATTGCACGACGTCTTGAGGCTCCCTTTGCACGCGCGGAAAAACTCGTCCTGAAAGTTGCCGATCGGGGGCGTCACTTCGGCGGGTTTACGCGGCTTGTAGTAAGTGAGATCGGAGGAGTCGGCCGCCGGGATGAGCGTACGCGTGTTAAAATCCGCGACGAGCACGCCCTTCGCCCCCTTGAACATCGCCCCGTGGCCGATCTTGTTCAGATCAATCCAAGGCTTCGGGGACGTCGGCAGCGCGCCGCCTTGATACCAGCTCACGCGGATCGCGGGACGCCAGTCGTTCGCAGGGTGGTTAAAATGCGCCGTCAGCTCGACCGGCGTGACATCAGGATTGAAGGCGTCACCCTTCGCCTCGATCGAGGTCGGCAGACCCGCATCGATGGCGTTCCACGCGAGATCCATCGTGTGAGCCCCCATGTCGCCCACCTGTCCGGTGCCAAAGTCCCAAAACATATTCCATTGGAGGCAATTGGCTCCGGCGGCACCGGAGAAATAGCCAGGATTGTAGGGGTGATACGGCGACGGACCGATCCACTGGTCGTAATGCAACGTGCTCGGCGGCTTACCCTCGGCTGCCAAGTAACCGGGGCGCGGGAGCTTGCGGTTGCCCCACACAAACACGCCCTGCAAATCACCGACGGCACCATCTTTGATCAGCTCGCGCACCCGCGCGAAGTTCGGATTTGCGTGCCGCTGCGTGCCCGCCTGCGTGGCGATCTTGTGCTGGTTCTTCAGATACGCCGCCCGCACTAGGCGGGTCTCTTCGACGCTCAGGGCGATCGGCTTCTCCATGTAAACATGCAGCCCGCGGTTCATCGCCCAAATCGCGATGTGCGCATGATGGTGGTCCGGCGTGCAACACACGATCGCGTCGAGCCCTTTATGATCGAGGCACTTTCGCCAATCGATGTAGGTTTTCGCACCGGGAAATTTGGCCAACGCCTCCGGGAAGCGCAGCTCGTTCACATCGCACAACGCGACGACGTTTTCTTTGGCGAGCCCTTCATAGTGGGCGAGTCCGCGGCCCCAGACGCCGATGAGCGCGACGTTGAGTTTCTTGTTGGGCGTATTTTGTCCAAACAGCGTGCCGCTCCGGAGGATCGTGAGTCCGGTTCCGGTGACGGCCGCGGCCTTGAGGAAATGGCGACGGTTCATAGATGACATAATAGGGTGGGCCGCCGCACTGCGCTCGCCGCCGATTGGCGGAGATTGCGCGTCCTTTGGCTAGTGCACCACGATGCGAACCGCTCGGCCCACGTCGAGCCCAAGAAACGCCCCACGCACCCGCTCGGCCTTGTGCCCGCCCGCCAGTGACCCAACCTCCCCTCATGCGCGCCCCACCTCTGCTCACGCTGCTGGCGGTCGAACGCGGTTGGCGGCACGGTTTGCTCGCCGACCTCGCACGTCTCGACGCCGTTTTCCAATTGCTCGCACCCGCCACCGAGCGCGCTCCCCAAAATCACCCGTGGCTGTGGCCCGCGGAGTTTCCGCAAAGCGTAGCCTCGCAGCCCCGCTCCTTCAGCGAGTAACCCCACTCCTTCGTCACTGTGCGGCGCACCGTGCGCAGCGCCTTGATCGTCATCGCGAGGAGCGCGGAGCCGCGGCGATCCATCTGAAATGCTTGCTGGATTGCCCCTGGCGGCTTCGCCTCTCTCGCCATGACAAACCGGTCTGAATCCCGCCGCCTCCACGCCGTCCAGTCGCCGATCATCCCAGTGATTGCGGATCTCATCCGTCGCCATCCGGGCACGATCTCCCTCGGCCAGGGCGTCGTCGGCTACGGACCGCCACCCGCCGCGGCCGAACAGATCGCGCGTTTCCTCGCCGAACCCGCCAATCACAAATACCAACCCGTCGCCGGCATTCCCGAGCTCCTCACCGCTCTCACGCAAAAACTCGCCGCCGAAAACGGCATCCTCACCGGGCCTGAACACGGCAACTGCATGATGGTCACCGCCGGCGGCAATAATGCCTTTATGAACGCCGTGCTCACGCTCGGAGATCCCGGCGACGAATTCATTTTGCCGACGCCCTATTATTTCAATCACGAGATGGCGATCACCATGGCCAACTGCGTTCCCGTACTGGTCCCGACAGACGCGTCCTACCAGCTCGACGTCGAAGCGATGCGCGCCGCCATCACACCACGCACCCGCGCGATCATCACGGTTTCCCCGAACAATCCCACAGGCGCCGTCTACCCGCCCGCCACCCTGCGTGCGATCAACGCCCTCTGCGCCGAACGCGGCCTCTACCATCTCCACGACGAAGCGTACGAATATTTCACCTACGACGGCGCGGCGCATTTCTCCCCCGCGTCAATCCCCGGCAGCGCGGCTCACACGATGTCCTGCTTCTCGCTGTCCAAGGCTTATGGATTCGCGAGCTGGCGTATCGGCTGGATGGTTTACCCCGCGCACCTCGAAGCCGCGCTGAGAAAAATCCAAGATACCTTGCTCATCTGTGCTCCCGTGATTTCCCAACACGCGGCCGTCGGCGCGCTCGATGCCTCCGCCGGAGGCGGGGTCGCTTACGTCCGCGAAAAAGTCCGCGACCTCGCCGCCATCCGCGCCGTCGTGCAGTGCGAACTCGCCCCGCTCGCCACCGAGGGCCTCGCCGAAATTCCGCCGGCCGACGGCGCGTTCTATTTTCTCCTGCGCGTCCGTACCGCACACGCGCCGCTCGCCATCGCCGAACGCCTCATCCGCGACCACCGCGTGGCCGTGATTCCCGGCAGCGCCTTCGGCCTCACGCAGGGCTGTGCGCTGCGCGTCGCCTACGGTTCACTCTCCGCGGCCACCGCTGCGGAGGGCCTCGGCCGGCTCGTGCAGGGGCTGCGCGCGATCCCGCACAGCGGATAAAACGCTCGCGCGGCTACCGCACTCGCCCGACCCCAAACTGATCGCCCGTGCGCAGGGGTTTTCCACCCGTAAAGTGGATCTCCACGATTTTTTCGCTCTCAGCGATCGTCCCCGTTTCGTCCTTAAGCGTCGTGACGATTTTCCGCGTCGCCACCTCGATCACTTCCCCGGTGGAGGGATAAGCGTATTTTCCGTCGATACTGAAAGTGATCCAGCCTGGGTCGTCGCGCACCACAATGTTCGCCATCTGCTTGGGCGGCATCACGGTCGCATTGAAGACGTGCAGTCGCTGATTCGCCGCGTCGCACACCCAGACTTCTTTTTCGTCGGGCGTGAGGCCGACCCCGTGACTCGGACACCCGTGCCGCTTGGGCACGCCGGGCTTGAATCCTTCGACTTCCACGCGGTGCAACATTTTGCCCGTCGTGATATCGCCGACCTCGAAGCCGAGCAGGCCGTTCACGTTGACGAACGCGAGGGTCTGGCGGCCATTGACTGTAAAGGGTCGGATGCCCGAGCTGAATGGTCCCACTCTCCGCACGATGGTGTGCGTCGCCGTGTCGGCGACGTGCAGGAGAGGCGAGCCGATGCCGGCCATGTAAACCTGCCGGCCGTCGAGACCAAAAACGGTGTTGTGTGCGCGCGGGATCGGCTCGAGGCGCTTGATGACATCGCCCGTCAGCGCATCGACGACGTGCCAATGGTCTTTCTCAAGCGAGGGGAGATACATCACCTTGCCGTCGGGCGAGAGCGACATGCGGTCGCAGCCGCCGTCGTAAGCTTTTTCCCATACGATCTGGTCGGTCAGCACGTCGAAACAGGTGACAAACTGCAGCGTGCTCACGTAGAGCCGCCCCGTCACCGCGCTCGCGACGACCCCCTTCACGTTGAGCGGCTTGCCATCGGCCGGGTGGAGGCCGCGCGCCGCGATGCGCTTCACCAACGCGTGACCACGGTCGATGTCGAACACGAGCACGCCATGCCCGCCGCGCTCAAGGTAGTTGCGGATACCGGGGACCGCGACGTAGAGGAGGCGTCGCTCGGGGGCTTTCGGCGGGCCCTCGGCCGCATGGGTTAGTGAGGCAAACAATCCGGCGAGCACGACCAGCCCGGCGAATATCCTCCCGGGGAAAGGAAGCTGAGGTTTCATGGTCCCAGCGTCGCGCTAAATCCTCCCGCCTCGCAAGCCGCTTTGTAACGCCCCTCGTCAATCGTCGCGCGGCTTCGCCGAGGCGACCCACCTCACCCGCCACTGATTCGTTACGCTTAAGCTTCGCTTGGCGAAGAAACCTCCCGCAGCGGCGCTGCCGGACTTGCCGCCATCCCGTTGGCAGGGCGAATCTGACCGTTTGGTAGCGACTTATAGCTCGTTAGAGGCCAGCCACTCTGCTCCAACCCTTTGATCAATTCCGCAGACCTCATGAGAACAACCGTTCCTCGTAACTCATCGTTGCGTCCCGCTCCGCCTCTTTGCGCACGTGTGCCCGAGTCGCTCCGGCGGTTTCGGTCTGGCTGTTGTTGGCTATTCCCTGATTTCCGCCCCTGACCGTCACTCCATTCTGCAGATCATGTCCGCGCCCGGTGCCCCTCTTCCCTTTCTCCGCAGCGAGCGGGCCCTCGTGAGCGCCCTCTGGGTGATCGGGCTGATTCCGGTCGTTTATATCCTCACCCACGCCCTCCTCGTCTCGCGGAACGTCGCCTACTGGGACGAACTCGACACCGCCCTCCTCCTGCTGCTGCGCCTCAGTAAGGATCCATCTTGGTCGGAAGTCATCGCCAACCTCTTCGCCCTAGGTAACGAGCACCGCACGTTCACCAGCCGCCTCCTGTTCGCCACCAGTTACTGGACCACCGGCTCCGTCAATTTCGCGATCATCGGGGCCATCGGCAATCTGTTCATCTGCACGTTGTGCGGCCTGCTCATCACCACCGCTGGCACCCCGGTTCGCCGGCTGCGCATCGGCATATTGCTGGCGTTTCTCATTTTCCAGCTCGAGAACTACGAAAATTTTCAATGGTCCGGCGCTTCCATCGATCACTTCCAAGTCGTCTTGCTCGCCGGCGCGAGTGTGATCGGGCTCTCCCGCGGCACTCGCGGCGGCTTCCTCGCAGGCATGCTCTTCGCCCTGCTCGCCACCTTCACGCTCGCCCACGGGCTCGTGGCCTGGGTGGTGGGGGCGATCACGCTGGGCGTCGAGCGTAGCTGGTCCCGGCTCAACGTCTGGCTCTTGGTCGGTGCGGCCACCACCGCTGTATTTCTGTTCGGATTCAGTTTCAATCCCGGCCACACCATCAGTGCTCTGAGTGGTGGCGGGGTCAGGCCCATCCTCCACTATTGGCTGTCCCTTCTCGGCGCACCGCTAGCCCTCGGCGAATCTGGCGCGGCGCCTTTCCTCGGCATCGCTCTCCTCGCCCTGCTCGGCCGCGCCATCAGCCAAGGTGCCTTTTCCCGGGAGCGAATCGCTGTCCCCCTCGCGCTCTGGGCGATCGGCGCCTTGGCACTCGTCGCCATCGGTCGCGCCGACGTCACCCAAGGCCACATCTACTCGCGCTATTACATTCTGGGCGCACTCGCTTGGGCGCTCGTGCTCTTCCTTCAGTTTGAAGAGCACCACAACCCAGCGCATCCCTATCGGCTGCTGGTCCGCGTGCTCCCCCTGCTCGGCCTTTTCAATATTTTGGCCAATTCCCAATTTGCCCACGACGCCCAGAGCTGGGTCATCTGCCGCGATAACGCCTCCGATTATTTCCAGCGTTACGGCCGCGACGGTCTGGGTCGGTTCACGCTCCATCCCAATCCGGAATACGCCTCGCAACTCCTCCGTGAAGTCGAACAGGCCGGGCTCTACCGGATGCCCAGCACGTGCAAACGACGCTGGTTCCCCGAGGCGCGGGTCACCACCGACCTATCCTACTACGTCGACCGCATCAATTTCGAGGATCAGGTCGTGTCGATGGAAGGTTGGGTCGCGCACCCGGGCCGCACCTCCGCTCCCAGCGAGATCCACGTGATTTTCCAATCCAAGCAGTCCCAGCACATTTTCACCACGATCCCGCAGAAACGCGCCGACGTCGGCGCCGCCTACCCGCAAGAAAAATGGCTCAATTCCGGCTTCCGCTTTCAACGCCGCCGGTGGCTGCTTCCCGCCGAAGATTTCCAGATCGGCCTCCTCATCTATTCCGCAGGCCGCGCCGAATTTGTCATGACCGCCCACCGCCTCGACATGCGGGGGAGGGGCGAAGGCATTCTCGCCAACGGCCAGTAGACGATCGCGCCCGTCGCGCTTGCGTCCCCGGGCCGCCCGCGTCGAGCATTCCGCCATGTTGACCAAGGCCGAACTCCAGCGCCTCCGCTCCCTGCGCGAAAAAAAATCCCGCGAAGCCCTCGGCCTCTTCCTCGTCGAGGGCGAAAAAGTCGTCACCGAACTCCTCGCCGCAAAGTTCCCCTTCACCGAAATCTACGCGACGCCCGCTTGGTTCCACTCGCTCGTTGGGGACGCGGCGCCTCTGCCGCGTCGGATCGAAATCACGCCCGACGAAATGGTCCGTATCAGCCATTTTCCCACGCCGTCGACTGTCCTCGCCGTTGGCCAAATCTCTCGCCTAGCCCTCGCGCCCGGCACCCTCGACCGCGGCCTCACGCTCGCCCTCGACGGCGTGCAAGACCCGGGCAATGTCGGCACCCTCCTCCGCGTTGCCGACTGGTTTGCCTTCGACCGCGTCGTCCTCTCGCCCGACTGCGCCGATCTGTTTCATCAGAAAGTCATTAACGCCAGCATGGGCTCCTTCGCTCGCGTGCGCACGCACACCGCCGACCTCGCCCCCGCACTCGCCGCGACCGCCGCCCCCATTCTCGGCTGCGACCTCGCGGGCGAAGATGTCCACGCACTCCCACCACTCCACGACGCCATCGTCGTGATCGGCAGTGAAGGCCGCGGCCTGTCGCCCGCCGTCGCCGCACGCGTGACCCGCCACGTGACCATTCCCCGTCTCGGCGATGCCGAATCGCTCAACGCCGCCATCGCCGCCGCCATTGTGTGCGACAACCTTCGCCGCGCGCAGACCCCACCGTAGCCGCGAGCGCCAGCCAGCCGAACACCGCCCACCGTAGCGGCGAGCGCCAGCCAGCCGATCACTGCTCACCGATCTTTCGAACTGCTCTTTTTCCCGCCGCCCTTGTCGCTGCCACTGCCGCCGAGGCTGTGAAAAATCGTTCCAGCCAGCACGCCCACCGCGAGCACGCCGAAATAGATCAACGCCGCCGAACCGTGCACCGGCTTCTTGTCCGTCCAACCTGCGATCGGAAACCGAAAATCAATCTCGTGCGTATTGTTCATGCCTACGTAAAGCATCACGAAGAGGATTCCGAGCAGCAGGACGGTTTTGAAAACGGCTTTGATCATTGTGCGAGCAACGTAGGACGCCCCGCCGCACTTGGCGAGCACACAAAGTCCCTGCACGATACATAGGCGCACGTCCGAGCTGCGGCCCGGTCCCCTTCCCATCCCACCGGCGACCGGCTAACGCTTCACTTTAGCCCCGCCGCCGCCGCCGCGATATCGTCCCACGCGTAAAAGTGAAACGTGCGGTCCGTCGACATCGCGACGAACAGCCCCCCGGAAATCCCGGCAACGGCACGTTGGACACATCGCTCCCGTCGTTCTCCCGCGTCGAGAGCCGCACGCTTTTAAGCAGCGGATGGTCGTGCGGTTTCCCGAACGTGCCCGCCCGTGGGAAAATCCGAAACGTGTCCGCCTGTTGATTTGAAACCACGACGTAGCACGCGCCGCCAGCCTGCGAAAGATTAAAATCCCTTCGAGGTCGCTGACAAAACCCGTCGTGCCGAACAGCGCGAGTTCTTGCCCCGCGTCCGCCGCATCCGGATCGGCGCGGTATTTGTGCACCCCGTACTGCTCGTCGCTGGTGTAAACGTAACCGAGCTCGACATCGACCGCGATCGCCTCGATTTCCTACTTGCCACTGTAGAGGCCAAACGCCCGTACCTTCGTCATCTTCACTTTTCCAGTGCCGTCGTCTTCGAGCCGGTACCATAGGAGCGTCTGGTGACCACGCGGATTTTATTGTTCAGACCCTCGACTGGGCCGCTCGACAACTCGCCCTTCGCTCTAAACCAATTTAATAGCAGCGCTTCATGGCGACGGAGCATCCGGGCCACCTTTTGCATCGCAGCGAGTCGACTCCGCAGCGCGCGGCTGGTCCAACTTTGCAGGAAAGCGGCCGCGTGACGGGTCGAATGATAAGTCCAAAAATGTTGAAACGCC
>SYGN01000047.1 GCA_005799525.1 Opitutaceae bacterium
CTCCTGAGAAACAGCTTCTGCACAGTGTTCATGATCTGCGATCGGACATTTTTGGGAGGAGGCCAACTAGGGAGAGAGGAATGCTCGGAAACGAACGGGAATTTTGGGGCTCAACGTCATCTGGTGGTGAACCAATCCGCGACCGCGCGCCAGCGGTTTCTTGCTGTCACGGCCAGAATCCGATTCTGGGGCGGCGGCTGATAGGAAACTGGATTTTCAGGGGGATTGAATTTGGGAGGGGAGCGCCCAGGTTGGTCATCGAAAAAATGCTCTAAAAACTAACAAAACACGGCCAGACCCTTTTGATCGATCCCAGACCCTTTTGATCGATCCATCTTTTGTGCCAAGTCTTCCTTTCGAGGTCTGGAAATACCGGCACTTCGAGTTGTGCCGAATACCGCTCGAACTTGTTATTCAGTAGCTTTTCTCCTTCGGACTGTCGGCAGTTTCCGGCTCTGCTTCCTGCTGTTTGGGAGCTGCTGCGGGAGGAGTTTTGTGCGTGTGATAACTTCCAGTTTTTAGGTCGGTGTGGCCACCCTTCAAGTCAAGTCCACCGGGATGAGCGGAGGCGAACGCGGTTAAAAGCGAAAGTAGAACTGAACCGAAAACTTTTCGTTTCATACTGCGCGCTGGAATGAGCGGCGCGGTGGAGCAAGGCAAGGTTCGCTGCCGCGCCGCTGGTTTGCGTTTACTTCTTCTTCGGTGGCTTCGCGAGTAGCTCACGCGCCAGCCTCAACTGCCGCTCCTCGCGGATGCTCTCGAGCTGTTCTGGCGATAGCATCTGCGAAATCTCGTCCTCGCTCATCAGAAACGACGTCGAAGCGGCTTTTTGGTATAGTTCGCGTAGGCCTTGTTTTTCGGACGGTGAATCAGGCATTGGTTTGTTGGGATTCATGCAGACTCCTCCGTCTCAGCGTTTTCCTTCTGGTCTTTCCGGCACTGCTCCAACCAATCGTCGTAGACGTGCTCGAAGTGATCGTGGAGCTGGCGATAGATTTGGGACGAAATCGAGGTGAAGTGCCGCAGGCTCTCGTAGTTGTCTTCATCCACGTTGAGCCAGTTGTAGCCCAGTGAAAGTCCATCGCTGTTATTGAAGCCGCTGTCGTCGAGTGAGCCTTGGTCGAACTGGTTGACCGTCTCCGCCAGGGTGAGTGGCTTGGTGGAATGCGGGATCGGCAGGGTGAACTCGGCTTTGTATTCATCCACGACCCGGTAGGAGATGCCCTCGGGGCTCGGGCGAGCCCGAAGACTGATTACGTCGCTCGTCGTCGATTTTAAGTTGATGCGGGCGATCTCAACTTCACCAGGCAGATAGGGCGCGAGGTACTCGCCGCCCATGAAGCTGGGATGAATGCGGCCGAGGCGAGTCCGAGTGCCCGGATCAACCTCGTCCTGCAGCAGCGTGATATCCAGCTCCTCAATGCGCCCAGATGCCCAGTAATCGGTAATGATCTGGCGACGGTTTTCGCCGGTGACGTTGCGGAGGATCGCGGATAATGGATCGGTTTCAGCCCAATAGGATTTTGGCCGGAACCCGTAGCGGATGCCTTGATATTTTTTCATGGTGCAATTTCCGAACGCCGCAGCACCACGAACAACTTTGGCCCGGATTGACGGAGCCCACATCATAGAAACCACCGTGGCCCGTGTTAGGCTCGGTTGGTGACGCTCGGAGGACCGAGAGTCGTCGGGATGCAAAAGTGAAAGGAACGCCCTATGAGCGGATAATTCCAGAGTACGTGTCAACTGCCGAATGCGTTATCATTTCCAACCGGCGTTGAGTCCTGCCGTTGTTTGGCGAGGCTCACTCAGGTTTTTCCGTTGGCCGGCTAGCGATAGTTTGACTTGCCGGGGGATTGGATCCGGGAGGGGATTAGCTACTCCTCCGGCCACTTTTTGCGGCGCTATCAGCCTTTCGCGCTGCATCGTACCGGCAAATTGGCCGAGGGTGTTTGCAATCGCTGCCTGATCCATGTGGCGACCGTGGGCGCTGCGGTCGTCGCCTGCCCTGGGCGGATTTGGCGAGGTGTTAGCGTTTGGACTTGGCGGGCTGACTCAAAGGAGTGGCGCCTTTGACGGTGGTCTTAGTTTCGCCGAAATAGTTGGGTTTGGTCTGGGTCACCGCCTCGCCAATCGTCTTGCCGGAGCTGTCCTTGAAGGTCGTCTTGGTTTCACCGAAGTAGTTCGGCTTAGTCTGCGTGACACCCTCGCCTACGGTTCGGCCGTTGGCATTTTTGAACACGGTCTTGGTCTCGCCGAAATAGTTGGGTTTGGTCTGGGTCACCGCCTCGCCAATCGTCTTGCCGGAGCTGTCCTTGATGACCGTCTTGGTTTCACCGAAGTAGTTGGGCTTCGTCTGCGTGACGGCTTCGCCTACGACTTTGCCGCCGGGATCTTTGACGACGGTCTTGGTCTCGCCGAAATAGTTGGGCTTGGTCTGGGTGGTGGCGGTGGCAGTCACTTTGCCAGGCTGGGCCGGGAGTGCTGGGGCCAGCAGCAGCCCGGTTGTGAGGAGCAGAAGGATTTTCATGGCGTGTGGCTGACCGGGAACTGGATTTTTAAGGGGATTGGATTTGGCTATGAGCGGGATGAAGCGATCGACGCAACCCGTCCTCACAGCTTCACGCTGAAGGTAAGGTTGAAATTGACCGGTTGCTTGAACGAGAAGCCGTTCGGCACGGCTTCGCGAGCGGGCGAGTTGTAATCGCCGTCGCGCGGTCGCTGCGCGGTGCCGAGGTAGCTCACCGAGCGGTCGTTCAGCAGATTGTTCACGACGAGGTTGGCCTGCACGGAGCGTTCGAAGAGGCGGAAGCTGTAGGCGAGCGTGCCGGTGACGAGGGTGCTGTCCTCCGGCGCATAGACCATCGTGAAGGCGGTGCGCCCGGGATCGTCGATTGCGCGGCCGGGATTGGCGGGATCGCGTATCGTGTCGTTGGCGCGGTCGCCGATGATGCGCTTGCCGCTCCAGCGCACGCCGAGGCCGCCGCGCAGGCCTTTGAAACGCCCGGTCTGCAGCGCATAGTCGGCGAACAGTTTCACGAGTGGCTGCTTCTGGTCGAGGATGCGGCCTTCGATCTGGCTGCGCCGGAACTGGAAAATTTGGTTGTAGGCGTCGGCCGCGGTCTGGGCGTCGGGTGAGCGCTCGTTAGCGGGAATCGCGAGGTTGACCGACGCGAGGTTCGTCGTGGGGTCGACGCGCACGCTGGCGTCCTGGGCGATCTGGCGGAACACCTCGACCTGCGCATCGATGTAGGCGCGCGTCATCGAGTTCGCGTCGTCGAGAAAGACTTTCGGCAGCGCGACGCTACCGGTCAGGCGGACCCCCTTTTTCAGATTCGCGGTCGCCTCGAATTCGAAGCCGGTGCCGTGGCGCTGCGAGATGTCGACATAGGTCGGAATAAGGTTTTGCCCGCGGCGGTTAAGGGGCGTCGTGCTCCCCTGCGGGATCGCGCGGTAAAGGTTGTTGATCTGCGGTCCGCCGCTGATCGAGGCGGCGCGGTTCTTCTCTTCGTTTTGGTAAAAGGTGAAGGAGAGGTTGAGCTTGCCTTGCAAGAGTTCGAGTCGCGTGCCGACGTCTAGGCCGGTCGCGACGGTCGGCGGCACCAGATTGCCGTTGATCAGCACGTTGTAGGCGGTGGCCGGATTGAAGGTCTCCGCGAAGTTCACGAACGGGCTCAGCCAGCGCGTGACGTGAAAGACCGTGCCGATCGATTTCGTCGTGCGGTAGCCCTCGAGCGGCGGGGCGTTGAAGTCGTCCTGAAAACGGTCGCCGGCGTACTGCGGCAGGCGGCTGCGGTCGGGAGCGCGCGGGCGGGCGGTGGCGGGTTGGGCGGGGCCGGTGGCGCGGCCCTGGGCGTCTTTCGGGATGTAGGTGAGCTTCGCCCAATCGGCGGGGGCGGACGGGCGGAGGAGCGGCGTCGCGGGATCCCAGTCGCGCGGGTAGTCGCCGGTGCGCACCTGCTGCTGCGACGCGGTGGCGAAGCTGTCGCGCCGCACGGCGCCGAGGAGCGCGACGCGGTCGCGCCAGAACTTCGCGTTGAGCGCGACCAGACCGTAGTGGTAACTCGCGTTGTTGACCGTCTCGGTGTCGAAGCGCGAGTTGTCAATGACCCAACGCGGGCGGATCTGCGTGTCGACGACGCCCGGGTTAAGGTAGCGGATCGGATTGCGGCTGAGGTCGGTGATCTCACGGGCGCTTTCGTTCCAGTAGCGGCGCACGCGGATAAACTGGGCCGGCAGGATCCACTGCGACTGGTCGGCGCCCTGCGCGGTGCTGAGCCAGCGGTAGGAAAGCGTGTAGTGGTTTTCGCTGCTGCCGCCCATGCTGTTGACGGTGAACTTGCCGAAGCGCGTGTCTTTCACCCAAGCCGCGGCGAAACGCACGCTGTTGAAATCGTAGTTGCGGTAGCCGCGGAAAAACGAGCCATCGCCGTAGGGCTGGAGAAAGTGCCGGTTGGGCGAGCCGTCGGCGAGCACACGGTTGATGTCGATGTAGGAATCCTGCGTACCGCGGTTTTCCTCGCCGTTTACGAAATAAGCCTGGCGGTTGATGTCCGCGGCGGCTTCGAAATAGAATTCGCCGAAGCGCTGGTTGACTGTGAGCTGGAGATCTTTGAACCGCGAAGAAAGCAGCGGCGCATCGGGCGAGAGGGTGAACTCGTCGTCGGGCACGCGGAAAAACGAGTTTGCGAGCGCGTTATTGAAGCGGCCGCTCGGCAGGCCTAACGCGTGACGGAAAGTGGCGCCCGCGGAAGCGAACGCCGGCGAGCCGGGCAAGGCGCCGGAGGTGAAGCCGGCGATCGGCGTCGTGGCGGTTTCGCCGCCGGCGCGCGTCATCGGTTCGCCTTCGAGATTCAGGACGGCGTTGAGACCGCCGTAGGGATTCCAGACGTGGTAATTCGCGCCGCGGCGGTTTACGCCGGCGGCGGTCGCGGCCGTCACAACTTCGGCCGCGGCCCCTCGCAGCGCCGCGGGCGTGTTGTAGGCGAGGGCGCCGTTCCACCCGGAGAGGCGGTCGTTCAGCGTCGTCATACCAGTCTGCTTCTGGATCTCGAGATACTCGCCTTCGAGGCGGATCTCCGTGTTGCGCCACGGGCGGAACGTCGTCGTCGCGAAGGCGCCTTTGCGCTTGTTGAAATCTTTCTCGCGCCAGCCGTCGCCTTCGCCCCACACGGCGGCGACGCGCACGGCGGCGCGTTTGGCGATGGGTTGGTTCACATCGACGGTCGCGCGGTAGGTGTTCCACGAGCCGACGCCGAGCTGGCCGTTTTGGAACGCGCGGTCGGTGCGGGCGCGCTTGGTGGTCGAGGAACCGGTGCCGCCCAGCGTGCCATTGCCGAAGAGAATTGAGTTGGGGCCGCGGCCGAAGTCGAAGCGCTCGATATTGAACGTGTCGTTGTCGCCGTATTGCGGGAAAAAATTCCGCTGCTGCGTGCCGGCGCGGACACCGCGCGTCTGGTAATACGTGGAGAACGTGAAGAACGTGGCGTCGCCGTTGTTGGGAATGCTGTCGGAGCCCGTGGACCATTCGGCGGCGCTCTGGAGGTCGTTGAGACTGAGTGCATCGATGAACTCGCGCGTGATCACCGAATAGGCCGCCGGCGTATCGCGGAGATTCGTGGCGAGGCGACCTCCGGCCAGCGCACTGGTGGCGGCGAAACCTTCGTCGCGGTCGGTGCTGACCGTGAAGGGCGTGAGCTCGACCGGATCCGGGGCCCGGCCCGTGGCCGGCGGGGGCACGGTCTGAACCCGCAGCGACGCGGCGCTCAGGCTCACGGCAAGCAGCAGGCGGACGGCGGCGTAACGGTAGGGGAGGCGGGACAGCGAGGCACGGGTCATATAATGGGCGGGAGCGGCGGCTTGAGCTCTGAGTCGTTCCCTTAAGGTTCGGGCGGGCGCAGCCGGTAGCAAGGTTGAATCAAAGCCGGCCCGGCCCGCGGCGAAGCCCGCCCGGGCAGGGCGGCTCCACGCCTGGGGTCGACGCGAGGTGCAAAGTGGTAGGCAGACCCCGTTCCGCCGGCAGCGGAAATCCTGCGGCGGCACTGAAGACGGCCTCGGCTGATACAGGAAACTGGATTTTCAGGGGGATTGGATCCAGGAGAAGTTTCCTTGGTTTGGCCCTCAAACAAATGTTCTAAAAACTAACAAAACACGGCCAGACACTTTTTATCGACCCTGGTGGCGGGGATGCAGTGGTTGCAGGCGACGTTTGCGAACCGCTTCAACCGGCTGCGGGGCGAGCGCGGGCATTTGTTTCAGGGGCGCTACAAGAGCCTGCTGGTGGAAAGCGGTGCGGCGCTGGGGCAGGTGTGTCA
>SYGN01000048.1 GCA_005799525.1 Opitutaceae bacterium
GCCCGGATTGATCGCCGCGTCGGTCTGCAAAAAATCCTCCGTGCCATCGTTCGCTCTGTCGCGACCGAGGGCGCTCAAAATTCCGCGACTCACGGTGAGTCCACTGCCGACGGGATTACCCAGCGCGAGCACCACGTCGCCGAGCTCCAACTGGTCACTGTCGCCCAGCGTGGCGGGCGTGAGGCCCGTCGCATCAATCTTCAACACGGCGACATTCGAGCGCAGATCACGCCCCACCACCGTCGCAGTGTATTCCTTGCGCGGATCGCCGAACGCGACCTTCACGTCCTCCGCACCCTCGATAATGTGACTGTTGGTGAGAATATAGCCATCGGCCGAAATCACCACACCTGACGCGGGACTCGCCGTCGGCGCGGCACTTTCCGCGGCACCCGGACGAGTCGGCACCGGCGCTGGTTGCCGCCGTGGACGCTGGCCCTGCCCGGGCCCTTGTCCCGGCATCCCCGGGAAACCGCGTTGCAACAACTCCTCGAGGCTCGGCGTGCCGCTCGCCGCCGGAGCCGCGCGCTCTTTCCGATTCGCGATGACGGCGACGACGCTCGGAGAAATTTTCTTGATCACGGCCGAATAACTCAGGCGGTCGGCGCGGTCGCGATTCGGCGCCTTCGCTTCGCTGACCACCACCAACGGCGCACGCAGCTCGGGCTTGTCCTTGTTCTTATCCTTACCCTTTTCGGCGGCGCGCAACGCGAGACCGGCACCGCCCACGAACGTCAGTGCGGCGGTGAGGAAGAGGGTTTTGGCGGCGAAGCGGGTGTGCATAGGGATCGAGGAAAGAAAGACGGACAGTGATTCGTCAAAGCGAAAGGCTGGACAGTGCAGCTCCGATTTTCGTTTCGCAACCCGGTTCCGGCGTTGGCGCGCTTTACGACCCCGAGCGCCAACGCCTCGAACGGCCCGACCTCCAAGCCGGTGGTCCGGCCCGCGGGGCCGCTATTTCACCGAAATCGATCTGGCGGCCCAGCACGTTGGGGTGGTGAGGCGAACGGCGAGCGCCACGCCGGCCACTCCTTCCGGCGTCAGCCCGCCATAATGGTTGGCGTGGTGGCGGCGGGGAAAACCCGGGTTGCCGGCCGTTCGCCGATTCATCTCTCAACGCCGGAATTGACCGCGGCCCGCGCGCTGCGTTATCTCTCACTTCTTATGTCCGCCGAATCATCCGTCACCACCAAACCCGCCGTCTCCATGGACAGCATCGTCGCGCTCGCGAAGCGCCGCGGTTTCATCTTCCAGTCCTCCGAAATCTATGGCGGCTTCAACGGTTTCTTCGACTACGGTCCCCTCGGCAGCGAGCTCAAGAAAAACATCCGCGACTGCTGGTGGAACGACATGGTCCACCGCCGCGAAGACGTCGTCGGCATCGAAACCTCCATTATCATGCACCCGAAGGTCTGGGAGGCCTCCGGCCACGTCGCCGGCTTCAGCGACCCACTCGTGGACTGCAAAGTCTCCAAACAGCGTTTCCGCGCCGACCAGCTCTTCTTTTCCCCGGTCACCGTAGACGGTGCGATCGTCGGCTACGTCAGCGCCCTGGAGAGCGAGGACACCGCGGCGAAGCTCCAGGCCGCCGCCGAGACTTTCAAGCGCAGGAAGGCCATCGTCGGCACCCTCGCCCCCGTGACGCCAAAAGATTTCACCGAGGCCACCCCCGACCAGATCCCCCTCATCCCGTCCCCCGGCACCGCCGAACCCGGTAGCCTCACCGAGGCCCGCGCCTTCAACATGATGTTCCAGACGAACGTCGGCGCCATGACCGATGGCTCGTCCGTCGCCTACCTCCGCCCCGAAACCGCGCAGGGCATGTTCGTCGATTTCAAAAATGTCTGGGACACCGGCCGCGTGAAACTCCCGTTCGGCATCGCCCAAATCGGCAAGTCCTTCCGCAACGAAATCACCCCGCGCTACTACATCTTCCGCTCGCGCGAGTTCGAGCAGATGGAGATGGAATATTTCATCCACGAGGACGCCGATTGGTCCAAGTGCCACCAAGAGTGGATCGAATGGTGCCGCCAGTGGCTCATCTCCGTCGGTCTCCCCGCGTCGAAACTTTCGCTCTACGCCCACAAAAAGGAGAAGCTCGCGTTCTACTCGAAGGGCACGACCGACATCATGTTTGAGTATCCTTTCGGCGTGCAGGAGCTCTGGGGCATCGCCGCCCGCGGTAATTACGACCTCGGCCAACACGCGCTCGCCTCCGGCAAGCCGCAGGAAGTGTTCGACGAAACCTCCAAGAAAAAATTCGTCCCGCACGTCATCGAGCCCGCCGTCGGCGTCGACCGCATTCTCCTCGCCGTCCTCTGCGCCGGTTACGCCGAAGAAGACGTCACCGACGACAAGGGCAACGTCGAGAAACGCACCGTGCTCCGCCTCTCGCCGCGCATCGCCCCGGTGAAGGTCGCCGTGCTTCCCCTCGTCAAGAACAAGGAAGCCCTCGTCGGCCGCGCCCGCGCGCTCTACAAAAAACTCCAGCGTCGCTACGCCGTCTTCTTCGACGACAGCGGCAACATCGGTAAACGCTACCGCCGCCAAGACGAGATCGGCACCCCGTGGTGCATCACGATCGACTTCGAGACGATCGAGCAACCGGGTGATACCTTCACTCTCCGCGAGCGCGATTCCATGGCCCAGCGCCGCATCACCGAGGTCGAACTTTTTGCTCTGCTCGAAGAACACGTTTGCTAATCCGTCGGGAGCGAGGGCGTCCTCGTCCGCCTGTTCGTTTCATTCCTTTCAGTCTTCGGACAACATCGTCCGCGCTCCGAACCATCATGTCCGCCAAACCTCGTCATCAGGTCGTCCGCAGTATCAAGACACCCGAGTCGCTCGCCGCGCTCCGCACGTGGCTGGGCACGTTTGAAGAGTTCGTCCGCAAACGGGGCACGAGCAGCTACGAAACCGGCCAAGTCACGGCTCTGCGCGGCAATGCCGACCACTACGTCGAGGCCGACATCACCGATGAAGAAAAACTCCTCATCACCCTCTTTCTGACGCGCGGCAAATGGACCTCCCGCTGTGCCTGCGAACGCGCGGCGGACTGCCAACACATCTACGCCGCCGGACTCGCTTGGCTCGCCGCCGCCGCCAACGAAGCCACCGCACCCGATCCCGACGCCAAGCCCGCGATTACGCTCGCCCCCATCTCCACAATCCCACCGCCGGTCGCATTCGCACCGCCGCCCGAAAAGAAATCTTTCCGCGAGGAGTGGACGCCCGTGCTCGCCGCAAAACTCGGCCGGGCCCTCACCCCCGCCGAGGGCACCCAGCTGGAAAATCTCGCCGCGCTCTACGCCGAATTTGCCCAGGCCCACGGCACGCTCTATCCGGGTGCCTTGCTGCGTCATGGCTTTGAACATACGCCGCCCCGCGGCGCCCCGCTCTACGCGCCCGCCTACCCCGGCTGGTGGGATCACGCGACCGCCCCCGCCAATCCCTGGGCACTCTGGCAATACATCGCCCACGACTACGAACTCGCCGGCCACACCCTCCCGAAAGTTTTCCGTCCCCTCACCCACACCGCCGCCACCCGCGCGACCATCGCGGAACACCTCCTCCAGCACGATCTCGCCACGTGGCAGCGCGCACTCGCCGCCTCCGACGACACCGGTACCCCCGCCCGCACCCATCCCGCCACCGTCGAGCTCGCCGGCCTCCGCGCCCGCGTGCGCCCCGAGGGCGGTCTGCTCATCGAAGTGCGCCCCGGCACCGGCAAGTCGTGGCGCTCGCCGCCGCAAAAATGGTTCGTTGCCCTCGCCTCCGCCCGCCCCGTCGACTTCGAGCACCTCACGCCTCCCGAGTCCGCCCTCGCCCTCGCCCTCTCCGCCGAATCCCGCGCCGGCCTCCAGCCACCGGCCCTGCGCCAACCCCTCGCCGCTGAGGCCACCGCGAATATTTTCCGCACCCGCGCCGCCCGCGAGGCCATCGTGCTCCCCGAAGGCCAGCCCTTCATCCTCGAGCCCGCCCCGCTCGTCCTCGAAGCCAGCTTCTCCGCCACCGCCCCCGAACGCCTCGATCTCCGCCTCGTCACCCCCGACGGCCGGGGTGCCGCTCGCGCCACGCTCGTGACGCTGCGGCCGACGCCCATCTACTATTTCGAACACCGGGTGTGGTCCGGTCCACCGCCCACCCCCACCACCCCGCTGCCGACCGCCGCCCTCGGCGATACCCGCCTCATGTCGCGCCTCCGCGCCGTCGGCCTGCGCCTCCCCGCCGCCCTCGAAAAAAACGTCCGTCGCATCCCGCTCCGTCCGCTTCTGAAGTGCTGGCTCACCCCCGCACCCGACGATGCCGACACGATGCTCTTCCACGTGCAACTCCTCGCCCGCGCCGACGACCACCCGTGTGAACAACACTGGATCTCCACTGGTTGGCAGTGGACCGCCCGCGGAGCGCCCACCCTTCGCCGCCCCGCCGACCCGCTGCTCGAATTCGATCTCGGCCCCGCCCGGGCCGCCACAGTGCGCCTCGCCGATTTCTCCCTCGTTTGGCAGGAATGGGCCGGTGATTGGTCGCGCCCGGTCACGAAGACGTTTCCCGAGGAATTTGTCGCCTGGCACGCCACGTTCCCTCCCGGCCTCGGCGTCGAAGCTTCGCCCGGCCTCGCCAATCTCCTCGGCCCGCCCCTGCGTGCGCACGTCGAATTTTCCGCCGCGCACGCCGAGAGCGCCGGCCAAGACTGGTTCAATCTCACCGTCAAACTCCGCGTCGAAGACAGCAAACTTTCCGCCGACGAAATCGCCCTCCTCATGAAAGCCCGCGGCAAATGGGTCAGCCTCCCGCGCCACGGCTGGCAACGCCTCGAGGTCGTCTCCGACGAGACCGACGCCTCCACCACCGCCGCCCTCGCCCGCCTCGGCCTCGACCCCGCCGACGTACTCGCCGACGGTCGCTCCGCGACGCACCGGATCCACGCGCTCCAACTTGCCGCGGAAGCCGATCTCCTGGAAACCCGCGACGCCGCCCTCGCCACGGCCCTCCGCCGCCGCGTCGCCTCCCTCGCCGCGCTCCCGCCGCCCCCGCTCCCCGCCGGCCTGCGCGCCACCCTGCGACCGTATCAACAAGAAGGATTCCATTTCCTCGCCCATCTCTCCGCCCTCGGCCTCGGCGGCATCCTTGCCGACGACATGGGTCTCGGAAAAACCGTCCAGACCCTCGCGTGGCTGCTCTACCTCGCCGACGCCCGGAGCGGTGAGCGCGAGCAAGCCGACTCCACCGCCACGCCCTTCCGCGCCCTCGTCGTCTGCCCCAAGAGCGTCACCCACGGCTGGCTCGTAGAAAGCGCCCGCTTCACGCCATCCGTCAACGCCACCGCCTTCAATCCTGCCCTCGCCAATCCCGACACCCAACTCTCCTCCCTCAAGCCGCAGTTGCTCGTCGCCAACTACTCCCAGCTCCGCATCAACTCCGAGTGGTTCCGCGCCCAAAAGTGGGACGCCGTCATCCTCGATGAAGGCCAGTTCATCAAAAATCCCGGCAGCCAAGTCGCCTCGGTCGCCCGTGCCCTCCTGAGCCGGCACCGTCTCGTCCTCACCGGCACGCCGATCGAGAATCGCCTCACCGATCTTTGGAGCCTCTTCGCCTTCGCGCAGCCCGGCCTTCTCGGCACGCAAACCTCCTTCCGCCGCCAACACGACCAGGCCGACGCCGAGGCCCTCGCGCGCCTTCACCGCCGCGTCCGTCATTTCCTGTTACGCCGGACCAAGGCCGAAGCCGCTCCCGACCTCCCCTCCCGCACGGAAGATGAAATCATCGTCGAACTCGAAGGCGAGCAACGCCGCCTCTACGACGCCGAGCTCAAACGCGCCCGTTCCCAACTCATGGGCGTGGACACCAACGCCGCCCTCGCCGCCGTCCGCTTCAACGTCCTCGCGAGCCTCCTGCGCCTGCGGCAAATCTGTTGCCACCCCGCGCTCGTCGATCCCGCCCACCGCGACCTCCCGAGTGCGAAACTCGACGCCCTCCTCGAACGCCTCGAAGAACTCCAAGACGAGGGTCATCAGGTCCTCGTGTTCAGTCAGTTCGTAGGCATGTTGGAACTCATCCGTGACCGGCTCGTCGCCGCGAATATCAATTTCCTGATGCTCACGGGTGCTACGGAAAACCGCGCCGAGCTCGTGGATGAATTCCAGCGCGACAAAACCAAAACCGTTTTCCTCCTCTCGCTGAAAGCCGCCGGCTTTGGACTCAACCTCACCGCCGCGAGCTACGCCATCCTCTACGATCCGTGGTGGAATCCGGCGGCCGAAGCCCAAGCCATCGACCGCACGCACCGCATTGGCCAAACGCGCCCCGTGATCGCCTATCGCCTCCTCGCCGAGGGCACGGTCGAAGAAAAAATTCGCGCATTGCAAAAAGACAAAGCCGCCCTCGCCGCCGCCGTCGTGCAGGAAGAGTCCCTCGCCAGCATCCTCGACCTCGACAGCCTGCGCTCGATTTTGGAGTAAGGCCGACGTCATTTGAGTTTTCGGCTACTGGTAGCCGCGAGCGTGAGCGAGTGGTATTTCGACTATCGTCCCAATATCACGAGACGTTGGTATCATACCCACGTCCTTTGAGTTTTCGACTACTGGTAGCTGCGAGCGTGAGCGAGTGGAGTTTCGGCTACCCCGGATATTTCACACCCCACTTGACCCCAATGCATTTTACAGAAGGCACGGAGCCCAACCCACAAAAGTCACTGAGCGGACAAGGTGTTTAGCTCCGTGACCTCGGTTCGGACCTCGGTGCGCTCTGTGAAAAAAGATTTTCTTCAGAAAAGTGTAATTTATGCGGGCTAAACGGAGAGGGCCTCTTCAGTTTTCTCTGCGTTCCGGTGTCGTCTCTGCGGTGCAAACGGATGGAAGTGGGGCGCATAAACGGAGAGGGCACCGCAGAGACGGACGGGGAATCTCGCAAGCGGGCAGCTGCCGGACCGCCATGACGACCCACCGGAAACCGCGAGGAACCCAGTTTTGCGCCTGAGCTGAGCGCCCTCCGCGTCAGCTGCTACTTCTGCTTCTTCTTCGTAGCAGCGGGCGGCTTCGGATCGAGATTGGCCGCCATGTCTGCGGCGGTGACGGTCGACGCCACGCCGTCCTTCGGCACCTCGACTTTGGCCAGCCAGAGAATCGCATTGAGGACGAGTTTGCGCTGATCCTCTTTTTGCCAACTCGCGTGATGGTGTCCGCCGGTGAAACCGAAGCCGCGGCTGCCGTTGGCGTTTTCCGTTACCCACATGACGTGCTGCGGCGTCTGGTTGGCGACCAGCTCGCGAATTCCGGGATTGCCCGAGTGTGCGCCGTCCGGCCGGCTCATCGTGCTCGGCGGCGGTACATCCGTGAGAATCGGCGTCACGCCTTTCATCCCGGCGCGGAAGCGCATGTTAAAATACCATTCGTCGTTCGTCGTAAACGGCTTCACGCCGCGGGTGACGGCGTGCACGGGCAATGCTTTGAAATTCCCATCCCAGTGTGGATTCACGGACCAATTGATTTCGAAAGCGCCGCCAATCCAATCGAGCCACTCCGCCTGACCTTTGTCCTTGGTCGGCTCGACCGCGTAGTGGATCGCACCCAGACCAGCCCCTCGTTTGATCTGGCGACCCAGCGTCGCGAGGTGCTCGCCGCCGAGGGCCGGATGTTTCGCCCCGCCATCGCTATAAATCACGATCGCATCGGCGTCTTCGAGGACGGCATCATTGTCCACCGTCTGCCCATCGACCTGCTTGGTCGGCCAACCGCCGTCGTAAACGAAGACTTTGACCCCGGGAAACCCTGCGAGGCATTTTTGAAGCAACAGACAACCGGCGCGATGCTCGTGCGCACCGGGGCCGTGGCTGGGCTTGCCCGCAATAAGCACGATTTTCTTATCGGCCGCCAAGGCGCCGAGCGGCCACACGCAGGCCGCAATCAGGGTGAGGGTTTGGAGCAGTTTCATCGGGGTCTTGGGGGTTGGGGTAAGAGCACGTCGCCGTTTATTTCAGCGCCTTGCGCAAGAATGCGATCCCGTTGACCGCGATGTGGTCGCGCTTCGGCTCGATCTTGCGCCAGATCGCGGCGGCGCGGGCGATGACCTTCACGTCGGTCGTGAACGATTCGATGACCACGTCGCCCTGGTAACCGATGGCCTTGAGCGCCTTCACGATTTCCGGCCAAGCGATGTGATCGCCACCCGGGGTGCCACGATCGCTCCCACAGGCATGGAAGTGACCGAGCAGCTTGCCGGCTTTGCGAATGGAGGCGGCCTGGTTCTTTTCCTCGATGTTCATGTGGAACGTATCGAGGTGGAGGAGCACCGCCTTGGAACCGATGGCCTTCACGAGTTTCAGCCCTTGGTCGCAGGTGTTGAGGAAATCGGTTTCGAAACGGTTGAGTGGCTCGATGCAGATGGTGACGCCCTTCGCCTCGGCGTGCTTCGCGAGGACCTTGAGGTTTTTCACGACCAGGGCCCACTCGATCTTCTGTTGCGCGGGTTCCACGGCGTCGGCCTTGCCCACCACGGAATAAACCGGGCCAATGAGACGCGGACAACCCATGACGGCAGCCTGATCGATCAACGCGACGCAGTAGTCCATCGCCGCTTTTTGATCGGCGTCCGAACCGCGAAAATCGCGACCGGGGCCCATGCAGGCACAGATACTGCCGATGGCGAGACCCGCCTTGTCCGCGGCGGCGCGGACTGCGACGGGGTCGATGTGGCTCGGGTCTTCAACGGGAATTTCGACCGTTGCGAAGCCCCATTTTTTGAATTTGGCGAAGAGCGAGGTGCTCTTGGTCGTGAACGGAGATGCGTAGAGGAAGGAATTGAGGCCGATTCTCATGGGAGGTTGGTGGAGGGTGACGGGAAACAAGACAGAACCTTAAAAACGAACGACCCTCTCCCCGGGCTCAAGCCTCAAACGCAGTGCGGGTTGGTTCTGCGGCGGCGCGAAGCGGTGTTTGCGGTGGGTAACTGGGGGGGCCGGGCGGGCGGCGTCCGGCGCGCCGCCGTAACGGCCGCTCACCGGCGCCCCGGGCAGATATTTTCCATCGTCGGCCATTTTTTGCTTGATACATGAGACATATTCTGTCTCATGTATCGATTATCCGCCGCAACCCTCCTCCCTCAGACTAAATCTAAAGCACCCATGTCCAAAGCCGCCCCCGCCAAAACCACTCCCGCCGCCACCTCCACCGCGGTGGTCGCGCGTGAAAAAAATATCGACCTCGCGCTCTCCGCTATCACGAAGCAATTCGGTGAAGGCTCGATCATGCGCCTAGGCAGCAACCACAAGATGAAGGTCGAAACGCTGTCGACCGGCTCCCTCGCCATCGACCTCGCCCTCGGCGTCGGCGGTCTCCCCAAGGGCCGCATCATCGAAATCTACGGCCCGGAATCCTCCGGCAAGACCACCTTTTGTCTCAGCGTCATTGCCGAAGCCCAAAAAACCGGCGGTCTCGCCGCCTTTATCGACGTCGAGCATGCCCTTGACCCGAAATACGCCAAAGTCGTCGGCGTAAAGCTCGACGATCTCCTCGTTTCCCAGCCCGACTCCGGCGAAGACGCGCTCAACATCATGGAGACGCTCATTCGCTCCAACTCGATCGACGTGATCGTCCTCGATTCTGTCGCCGCCCTCATCACCAAGGCCGAACTCGACGGCCAAATGGGCGATATGACGATGGGCAGCCAGGCCCGCCTCATGTCGCAAGCCATGCGCCGCCTCACCGCCGTCGTTAGCAAGACGAACTGCGTGTGTATTTTCACCAACCAGATCCGCGAGAAAATCGGCGTCATGTTCGGCAGCCCCGAAACCACCTCTGGCGGACGCGCGCTGAAGTTCTTCGCCTCCGTCCGCATCGACATTCGCCGCAAAGATCAAATCAAGACCCCCGAGGGCAAGGTCATCGGCAACCGTACGAAGATCAAAATCGTGAAGAACAAGATCGCCCCGCCGTTCACCGAGGTGGAATTCGACATCATGTATGACGAGGGCATCTCGAAGATGGGCTCGCTCATCGATCTCGGCATCGAGCACAAGATTCTCGAAAAGAAAGGCGCGTGGATCGCCTACGAAGGCGCCCTCGTCGGCCAAGGCCGCGACGCCGCGAAAGCCGCGCTCAAGGAAAAGCCCGAGCTCGCCGAGAAAATCGGTAAGGCCATCCTCGAAAAAGTAACCATCAAACCCGGCGAGCCCGTGCTCGGCGAAGGTTAATCGGCTCGCGCTCACGCTGGGTACCTCCGGTACCGAGCGTTTTGGTTCCTCCGCCGCATCGGCTCCGGCCGATGCGGCTTTTTGTTTTCTGCACAGGCGCGCCCTCGCCGAAATGACTGCCACCCACGTCCGTTGATTTTTGGACTATGCCGCTACGTGGCACCGGCGTCCCTCCCGTAAATTTACCGGTTGTTATCTGCGGACGGAGCCATGCCTCAGTTTTCGGCTAGCTCCGCACGTTTGCGCGTTGCCGTGTTCGGCGTGCAGCGGCTTCATCCACGGCTCCTTCATGTCAGCCGCAGCCCATCTCAACCCCCCTTCGTCCGCTCCGCCGGCTGGCGCCCACCGCGAACCCGTTTTTCATGTGCGTGGACTCGCCCGCGTCTATGGCGAGGGCACAGCGGCGGTCACCGCCTTACGCGGAGTCGATTTCGATTTCTTTCGCGGTGAACTCGTCGTCCTGCTCGGGGCCTCCGGGAGCGGAAAATCAACCCTCCTAAATCAACTCGGCGGCCTCGATTCGCCCACCCACGGCACCCTGCTCTACCGTGGTTGGAATTTGGGTACGGCCGATGAATCCGGCCTCACCCAGTTTCGCCGGGATGCCGTCGGCTTCGTCTTTCAGGCGTATAATTTGATTCCGAGCCTCACTGCCCGCGAAAACGTCGCTCTCATCACCGAGATTTGCCGCGATCCCATGGCGCCCGAGGAAGCCCTCGAACTGGTCGGCCTCGGTCCGCGCATGGACCACTTCCCTGCCCAGCTTTCCGGAGGCGAACAACAGCGTGTCGCCATCGCGCGCGCCATTGCGAAACGCCCCGCTGTGCTCCTGTGCGATGAACCCACCGGCGCGCTCGATGTGCACACCGGCATCACCGTCCTCGAGGCCATCGAACGCATCAACCGCGATCTCGGTACATTGGCCGTCATCATCACGCACAACGCCATCCTCGCCGATATGGCCGACCGCGTCTTCACCCTCTCCGACGGTCGGATCTTAAATGCCCGCTCCAACGCGCGTCGCGGTTCCGTCCGCGATCTCGCTTGGTAATACTGATTCAATTTCAAGATGAGCCCCATCTCCGTCTTTTTTCCGAGCCTGCTTGCAGGCGATTCACGACGTAAAAATCGCCCGCAAGCAGGCTCCTACTTCCCTGCCCAGCAAGCTCATCTTCAAAGTAGAGCGGACTAGAATGAGCCTCCTCGACCGAAAACTGCTCCGCGATCTCATCGCGTTGAAGTCTCAGGCGCTCGCCGTCGCCCTCGTCATGGCGTGCGGTCTCGCCATGATGGTCACCACCCGGTCGCTCATCCTCTCGCTCGAAGCGACCCGCGACACCTACTACCGCGAACACCGTTTCGCCGACGTCTTCGCCCGGCTGAAACGCGCACCCAACGCCGTGCGCGAACAACTCGCCGCCATCCCCGGCGTCGCCACCGTGCAAACGAGTATCGCCATTCAGGTGACACTCGACGTCCCCGGTCTCCCGGAGCCCGCCGTCGGGCTCCTCAACTCGCTACCCGAGCGCGGCGAGCCCGTACTTAATCGGCCCTACGTGCGCGCCGGCCGCCTCCCGCTCGGCCGCACCACGCGCGGTGAACTCGCCGTCGGTGAAGCGTTCGCAGAAGCCCATGGACTCAATCCCGGCGGCGCGATCTCCGCGATTCTCAACGGCACTAAACAAGACTTCCGCCTTTCCGGCATCGTGCTTTCGCCCGAATTCGTCTTTGAAGCTCCGCCGGGCGCGGCGCTCCCCGACAACAAAACCTACGGTGTCTTCTGGATGCCTTACAAAGATCTCGCGACCGCCTTCCAGCTCTATGGCGCCTTTAATAATGTCGCCATCACCCTCGCCCCCGGAGCCTCCGAAGGCGAAGTGATTGCCGCCGTGAATCGGGTGCTCGCACCCTACGGAGCCCGCGGTGCCTACGCTCGCGTCAACCATCCCTCGCACCGCCGCGTCGACGATGAAATCCGCGTGCTCCAAGGCCTGTCCCTCGCCTTCCCTTTGGTCTTTCTCAGCGTGGCCGCCTTCATGACGAATTCTGTGATGAGCCGACAGATCGCCCTCCAACGTGAACAGATCGCGATGCTCAAGGCGTCCGGATTTAGCAACCGCCAGGTCGGCGCACATTATTTCAAATTCTCCTTCGCCATCGTGATTGTGGGCGTGCTCTTCGGTGCGATCGGAGGCGTTTATCTCGGGCACCGGCTCGTGGAGATGTATCATTTGTTTTTCCGTTTTCCCCAACTGGACTTCGTGCTCGACGCTCGCGTGCTCGTGGCCGCTGCCGCCGTCAGCGCGCTCGCCGCCTTCACTGGGGTGGCAGGGGCGGTGCGTCGCGCCGTGCACCTGCCGCCCGCCGAGGCCATGCGGCCCGAGGCCCCGGCGAGTTTTCGCCCCGCGCTCTTGGAACGGATCGGTGGTGCCCGTTGGTTCAGCGCCTCGTTTCGCATGGCGCTCCGCAACATCGAACGCCGCCCCATTCGCAGCGGTCTCACGTGTCTCGCGCTCGCGCTCGCCACCGGGATTCTCATCGTGCCCAATTCGTTTCGCGACGGGATCGCCTACGTGATCGATTTCCAGTGGGACATCGTGCAACGCCAGACCGTGACGCTCACCCTCGTAGAACCCGGTCCCTCCCGCGCCATCGCCGATTTCCGGCACCTGCCCGGCGTCGAGCTCGCCGAGCCGTTTCGCTACGTTCCCGTCGAACTTCGCTCGGGCCCTATTTCCCGGCGGTTAACCCTCCAGGGCCTCCCTGAGCACGGAACCCTGAGTCGGGTCATCGACGCAGAACCCCGTCAACTCACCCTGCCCGCGCGCGGTATCGTCATCTCCAGCAAATTGGCCGACATCCTTCACGTGCGTCCGGGCGACGAGGTGATTGCGAAAGTCCTGGAAGGCCATGAGCGCGAACTCGCTGTCCCCGTGATCGGTTTGGCCGAGGATTTCGCCGGCATGGCCGCCTACATGGAACTGCACGCCTTGAACCGTCTGCTCCTCGAAGGCGATCGCATCAGCGGCGCGCACCTCGTCGTCAACGCGAGTCGCTGGAGCGATTTTTTGCACGCCGTGAAACACACTCCGCGCGCCGCCGGTTGTGTCATCAAGAATTCAATACGTGACGGTTTTCGTAAAACGACCGGGGAGAGCATCGGTCTGCTCCAGAAGATGTATCTGCTGTTCGCGATCATCGTGGCCTTCGGAATTATTTATAATAGCGCCCGGATTTCGCTCTCCGAGCGCACGCGCGAACTGGCCACCCTGCGGGTACTGGGCTTCAGCCGCGGGGAAGTGGGGGCGGTGCTGGTGGGTGAACTCGTGCTGCTCACCGTGGCGGCCTTACCACTCGGACTGGTGATTGGTTCCGGATTTGCGAAGGGCATTCTCTCTTCAGTGAACACGGAAACGGTGCGCCTGCCGCTCGTGCTGACCGCCGATAACTACGCGTTTGCGATTCTAGTCGTCGCTTTGGCTTCCGCGTTGTCCGCGTGGTTTGCGGCCCGCAAGCTCGCTGATATTAATCTGGTGAGCGCCCTCAAAGCACTCGATTAAGGTCCTGCGTTTTTTCGCCATGAACCCGGCTCTCCTCCCCTCCCCTGTCACCAAGAAGAACGAGACGCCCGCATGGCGACGTCGCCTCCCGTGGCTCGGCCTCGTGCTGCTGGCTACCTTAATCGTCGTCGGACTCTGGCCGCGGGCGGTCCCCGTCGAGGTGGGCAGCGTTTCGCGTGGCCCGCTCGCCGTGACCGTCGACGAAGAAGGCATGACGCGTGTGCAGCATCGCTACGTCGTGTCGGCGCCGGTGGCGGGCCAACTCCGCCGGATTGAGTGGAAAGCCGGCGCCGTGGTCGTAGCAGGAAGAACCGTACTCGCCACCCTCGAGACGAGCGGTGCTGACTTTCTGGATGCACGCGGCCAGGCTCAGGCGGAGGCCCGCGTGCGCACGGCCGGAGCGGCCCGCGATGCCGCCCGAGCTCAGCGCGAACGCGCTGTTGCCGCTTCGAAATTATTTTCGGCGGACCTCGAAAGGCTGCAACAGCTCTTCACCCAAAAAGTGCTTTCGGCCCAGGAATTTGACGCCGCCCAAATGCGCGCGACCACGACCCAGCACGACGAACGCGGGGCAGCGTTTGCCTTGCAGGTGGCGGAGTTTGAATTGGAGCAGGCCCAAGCGATTCTCTCGCGGGGCAAGAACGGCGGAACCGCTGGCGCGGAACCGCTCGCGATTACTTCGGCCGTGAGCGGACGGATTCTGCGGGTCCTGCAGGAAAGCGCGCGCGTGGTGCCCGGCGGCTTTCCTTTGCTGGAAGTGGGCGATCCGACTGATCTCGAGGTCCGGATCGAAGTGCTCTCGCGCGATGGGGTGGCGATTAAGCCCGGGGCACGCGTCATGCTTGAGCAGTGGGGCGGCGCGGAATCTCTGGCGGCTCGTGTGCGCCATGTGGAGCCTTCGGGATTCACGAAAATTTCCGCGCTCGGCGTCGAAGAACAGCGCGTTTACGTCATCGCCGATTTTACGGACCCTCTCGAAAAACGGCTGACCCTCGGCGACAACTACCGGGTCGAGGCCCGCATCGTCGTCTGGGAAAACACTGCCGCACTGCGCGCGCCCGCCGGAGCTTTGTTTCAACGCGCGGGTAGCTGGCAGTCATTCGTGGTCGCCGGGAGCCGGTCCCAACTCCGCACGGTGGAGGTTGGCCGCAGTAACGGTATCCAAACCGAAATCCTCGACGGCTTGAGCGAAGGCGCGCAGGTCATTGTTTATCCCGGCGACAAAGTTTCCGATGACATGCGCGTAGCGCCTCTGGGTGTGACGGCCCGCTGAGCGCAAGTTCGCCCCGGCCGCAGCGAACGCATGGCGTCCAGCGTGGCCGGGCGCAGGGTCAGCGGTGCGCGCGCGTTTGACTTGGTCCACGCCCCCGCGAAGCGTGACCCGCGATCCATGCCACGCTCCCCCGACACCATTGCCGCCCTAGCGACCCCACGGGGGACCTCTGCGATCGCGGTCGTTCGCATCAGTGGTCCGGATACGTCCAGATTGTGCGCGGCGATCTTCGGCGTCACTCCCCCACCCCGGGTCGCAACTCACACCGACTACCGAGACCGCTCGGGCAAACTCCTAGACGATGTGTTGTGCACATTTTTCCAAAGCCCGCGCTCCTACACCGGCGAGGATTCGCTGGAAGTTTCGTCGCACGGAAATCCCCTGATTGCCCAAATGATTTTAGAGGATTTGTTCGCGCGCGGCTGTCGTGCCGCGGAACCCGGTGAATTTACGCAACGGGCTTTTTTGAACGGACAGATGGACCTGAGTCAGGCCGAGGCCGTCATGGACTTGATTCATGCACGCAGTGAACGCGCCTTGGCCGCAGCCAATCAGCTGGTCCGGGGCTCACTCGGACGCCAAATGAAGGCGCTTATAGACCGTTTATTGCAGATTTTGGCCCGCGTGGAGGCCTATATTGACTTCCCTGAAGAGGATTTACCGGCCGAAGACCGCACGATCGTAGCCCGGGAGCTGACGCTTCTATCCCGCGCGACCGATCGCCTTCTCGCGACGAGCCACTACGGTGAGCTGCTTCGCGATGGCATCAAGACGGTGATTATCGGCGCGCCCAACGTCGGCAAGAGCACCCTGCTCAATCGGTTAGTTGGCCATGATCGCGCCCTAGTGAGTCCGGAGCCAGGTACCACCCGCGACTTTATCGAGGAGCGATTGATCGTCGGCCCACACTGTTTGCGGGTCATTGATACGGCAGGACTCAACCCCTCCCCTGCCCCCTTGGAACGACTGGGCATGGCCAAGACGCTCGAACGCGCGAACGAGGCGGACCTTTTTCTGTTGGTCTTCGATGTCACCGGACTTCCCCCGCCTGCACTACCCCTTGGAGTCAGCAATAAAGTGACGTCACAAAATTCTATAATTGTCCTTAATAAGAGCGACTTAGGTAACTCAAGCCCGACGCTTTCGCTTTCTTCGGATATCCCCGTTCGCCATGTTTCCGCCCTCACGGGCGAGGGTATCGAGGCGCTCATCGCCGAGATTATCCTACGCGCAGACTCCTTTCAACAGCAGGTGGGCACCGAGACGATTGCGATCAACGCACGGCATGCCGATGCGTTGGGTCAAGCTCGACTCTGTTTGGTTGACGCCCAAGCGAAGCTGGCGGCGAACGAGCCGATCGAGCTCCTCGCGAGCGATCTTCGCGGCGTGTTGGCGGCCTATGGTTCAATCTCGGGCAAGGTCGACAACGAGCGCATGCTCGATGCCTTGTTTTCGACCTTTTGCATCGGTAAATAGGACCCTTGCTCTCTCGCCGACTGAACTCAACGTCCCCTGCCCTCTTGACTCTCCCGATGTTTCAAAATGGAACCCACCATGATGTGATTGTGTGCGGCGCCGGCCACGCTGGTGTCGAGGCAGCCATGGCGGCAGCCCGGATGGGTGCGTCTACCCTACTCCTGACCGGTAATATCGATACGATTGCCCAGATGAGCTGCAACCCAGCGATCGGCGGCCTCGCCAAAGGCCAAATGGTCCGTGAAATCGACGCGCTCGGTGGTGAAATGGCGATCAACACCGATGTGACCGGCATTCAGTTTCGGCTCCTGAACGAATCAAAAGGTCCCGCCGTCCAGTCGCCTCGCGCCCAATGTGACAAGAAAGCCTACCAGTTTCGCCTGAAGCACACCCTAGAGCTCCAGCCTAATCTGGAGATCTTCCAAGCGACCGTCACCGGTTTGATCTTCGAGCACGGAAAAGTCGTCGGTTGCCGGACCAATCTGGATATTGAATTTCGCGGCCGAACGGTCGTTGTGACCACCGGCACGTTTCTGCGGGGCCTGATGCATATCGGCCAAAACAAGAACGAAGGCGGCCGCCTGGGTGATTTCAGCGCCAAAACACTGTCGGCCAGCTTTCTCGAGGCTGGGATTGAACTCCGGCGCCTCAAGACCGGCACGCCGCCTAGACTGCTGGGCCGGAGCCTCGATTTCTCGAAGATGACCGAGCAGAAAGGCGACCCCACGCCGACCCACTTCGCATTCCACGACACCCGCGATCCCTTGGATTTGTTCCACGTGGAACAAACCGGCGAACGCCGCCTAGGCTGGACGCCCGGTTGTGAACAAGTTTCGTGCTGGATTACCCACACCACGCCCGAGACCGCCCAGCTCGTGCGCGACAACCTTCACCTGTCAGCGATGTACAGTGGCGAGATAGGAGGCGTCGGACCAAGGTATTGCCCCAGTATTGAGGATAAATTCGTGCGGTTCGCCGACAAGCCGCGGCACCTGCTTTTCCTCGAACCAGAGGGCAGGACGACCAACGAATTTTATGTGAATGGTTTGTCAACAAGTCTGCCCTTCGAGGTTCAGCGCCAGATGGTCCACAGTATTCCTGGACTTGAACAGGCTCACCTGCTTCGTCCGGCCTACGCCGTGGAATACGATTTTGCTCCGCCGACCCAGCTTTTCGCCTCCCTCGAGTCCAAGAAGGTCGAAAACCTCTTCTTTGCCGGTCAAATTAACGGCACGTCAGGCTATGAAGAAGCCGCCGCCCAAGGCCTCGTGGCCGGCGTCAACGCGGTCAACAAGGTGAGGGGAGGGGGCCCGCTGATTTTGCAAAGGCATGAAGCTTACATCGGCGTGCTGATCGACGATCTCGTCACCAAGGGCACGGACGAGCCCTACCGTATGTTCACGAGTCGCGCCGAGCATCGCCTCCTTTTAAATCATGGCAGCGCTGAGGGCCGCCTCCTGCACCACGCTCGCGCCCAATCCCTGGTTTCATCCAGTCGAATCCAGCGCATCGAACAAAAACTCGCAGACATTGCCTACTGGGTCGCTTTCCTCGAAAAGAACCGCACCCACGGTGGCACTTGGGGTGATGCGATCCGCCGCGACCGACAAGCCGCGTCCTTACCCGAAGTGTTTCTAAAAGTACCCAATGCGATTCGTGACGAAGTTATTTATCGCGTTGGTTATCAGGGTTATCTCGCCCGCGAACAGCGCCACGTCGAAAAACTCTCTCGTATCGACAAAATCCGACTTCCTGCTAATATTAACTACATGACTGTTGGTGGCTTGCGCCGAGAGAGCGCGCTAAAACTTACGGAGATCAAACCGATGACCTTGGGCCAAGCCAGTCGAATTAGTGGTGTAAATCCCTCTGATATAGGGATTTTAATGATTCTTATCCAAGCGGGCAGGGGAGGGGAGTGATCCTGCGATCACTCCGCCCCACTGACGCACCCCTCTTACAGTGGAAAATCCCACCCGCACCGCCCAATATCTTGAACTCATGGCGAAGCGCCGACGCGACCTGCGCGCGTGTCACGCCCAGATCCTCGCACCGCACACTCGGTTCACTTGGGAGATCGGCAGTGGACACGGCCATTTCCTGGCCGCCTATGCGCAAGCCCACCCGAGCGAGCTCTGCGTCGGCATCGACATCATCGGCGAACGGGTCGAGCGGGCACAGCGAAAGCGAGACCGCGCCAGCCTCGCCAATCTCCACTTCGTTCATGCTGAAGCCCGGCTGTTTCTGGAAACTCTGCCCGAGGACGCGACGTTTTCCCGCCTTTTCATCCTTTTTCCCGACCCTTGGCCCAAACTTCGCCACCATAAGCATCGCATTATGCAGCCCGATTTCCTCGCCTCCGTGGCCGCTAGGGCAGGGGAGGGCGCACGCCTTTATTTCCGCACCGATTTCACCCCGTATTACGACGATACCAAGGCGGCGCTCAGCGGCCATGCCAACTGGGACGTAATCCCCGAAGGAGCCGAACCTTGGCCCTTCGAACACGAAACGGTTTTCCAAGCCCGCGCGCCGAGCTACCACTCGCTCATTGCGCGCCCCAAACAGCCTGCCACCACTCACACTCCACCGCTTACCCCGGCCCAGTAACCAAACATCTCCCTTGTTAATAGACCACACTGGAAAAACCCGCTGGGCCTACTTTGTAGTGCCCTCCTCTCAACGCAGCATTTCCGGGGTTGACGAAGTTTAGCTCCGTAGCCTTTGCTCGTGTTTTTCTTTTCGGTCCAAACCGTTTCACGCCGCATGTCACGAGGCACAAAATTCACCACTCTTCTCGCAGCACTCGCTCTTCCCGTCA
>SYGN01000049.1 GCA_005799525.1 Opitutaceae bacterium
CAGCGGAGGCGATACACGCGCTGTTCGGCGCCGCCCATTTTTTGTACGACCTCGTTGACGTCGAGCTTGAGGGGATTGTTCACCAGGCCCGTCACCTCGACGGTCCACGGCTCGGTCGTCCAGCCGCGGTTGGCGAGGACCTTCGGCTCGGCCTTGTCGGTGCCGAATTCGTAGAAATTATTGTAGCTCGTGATGTGCTCGTAAGCCGTAGGCTTGAGCGCGGGATCGCGATAGTCGGCGTTGACCTTCGAGGGGAAACCGGCGGTCGCGGCGAGCACCTCACGGGCCGCGAGCGCGGCGCCGCCCACACCGAGGGCTTTCAAGAAATCGCGGCGCTTGGAGAGATGGTAAAGCGACTCGGGAGTCGCGGCGGATTCGGGAAGTTCCCAGTCTTTGGGGGTGCGGATGAGCATGGGTGGAAGTGTTGGGGTGGAAGAAGAGGAGGAGAGTTTAGGCCCGGCGAGTCGTTTGAATCAACCCAGTGGTTGGATAAAAGCAAAAATCACGCGCGTCCAGCCGTGACCCGTGTCGAGGCGCGGTTGCGCCGGCTCGGGCGCTCGGCGGCCGCGTTTGGTCCCGTCGCCGCCGCTTCCGCAGTTGGCAAGCGCCGCTGGGGGCTCCTCACTCAGTTATCTTCCGCACCCTTCCCCGAGTAGCCCCATGCTTTCACCCCTTTTTTTATGAGCGCCGCCGCCTCCCGATTTTCGCCCCAGATTTGGCGCGCCGGAGTTCCGCTGGTAGTGGGCCTGCTCATCGCGGTCTGGCCGGCTCCAGCCGGGCTCGCGCCGCATGCGTGGCTCTATTTCGCGCTGTTTGCAGCGGTCATTCTGGCGCTCATTACCGAACCGCTGCCGCCGGCAGCGGTCGGGCTGATCGGTGTAACGGTGATCGCTGTGTTCGGCCTGCCGTTCAGTGCGGCCCAACGGCTCGACCCGACCTTTCGTATGCCGGCCGAGTCCATCAAGTGGGCCTTGGCGGGATTCTCGAACAGCACGGTCTGGCTGATCGTCGGGGCCTTCGTGTTTGCGATGGGTTACGAAAAAACCGGCCTTGGTCGCCGCATGGCCTTGGTCATGGTGCGATGGCTCGGCGGTCGCACGCTCGGGCTCGGCTATGCCATTATGCTCGCGGATTTGGTGCTCGCACCGTTCACGCCGTCGAACACCGCGCGCAGCGCCGGCACGATTTACCCCGTGATCCGCAGCATCCCGGGCCTCTACGGTTCGCTGCCTGGAGAGTCGGCGCGCAAGATCGGTGCCTACCTCATGTGGACGGGGTTCGCGACGACGTGTGTGACCAGCTCACTGTTTGTCACTGCGCTCGCACCCAATCTCCTCGCTCTGGATTTCGTGAAGAAAACGACGGGCATCACCATCACTTGGGGCGAGTGGTGCCTGGGCTTTCTCCCGATTGGCTGTCCCCTGTTGCTCGCCCTGCCGTGGTTGGTCTACAAAATTTATCCTCCGGAGATCCGCGTGAGCGCGGAAGCGCCGCGTTGGGCCGCGCAGGAACTCGCGACGCTCGGCCGGATCACGCGGCGGGAATGGATCATGGCCGCCCTCGTGGGTGCCGCGCTCGGCCTGTGGATTTTTGGAGCGAGTGTGATCGACGCCACGCTAGTCGCGTTCGTGGCGATTTCGCTGATGGTTGTCTGCCGCGTCGTCGCGTGGTCGGACATTCTCGGCAATACAGCGGCGTGGAACACGTTTGTCTGGTTCGCCACGCTGGTGAACCTCGCCGATGGCTTGAACAAGTCCGGCTTCGTCGCGTGGTTTGGCCAACACGCCGCCGCGCTGCTCGTCGGCTATTCACCGTTGTTCGTCATGGTCGTGCTCGTGGCTTTTTTCTTTTTGATCCACTACCTGTTTGCGGGCCTCACGCCGCATACGACGGCCCTTTTGCCCGTCGTGCTCGCCGCCGGGGCCGCCGTTCCGGACCTACCGGTCCGGACCTTTGCGCTGCTCCTCGCGTTTTCGCTCGGGATCATGGGCGTGCTCACGCCTTACGCCACGGGCCCGGCTCCAGTCTACTACGGTTGCGGCTTTATCACGCGCCGCGATTTCTGGCGGCTCGGGCTGACCTTCGGGCTGATTTTTCTCAGCGCGTTGCTGCTGATCGGTGTGCCCTGGCTCGGCCTCGCGAAGTGAACGCGCGTCCGCGCGCGGTCACGCTCCCAAGCAACCGCCACTGCTGAGAGCGTGGCTGCAAGCGGGCTGGTCAGTTTACGGAAAATTTTCCCACCAACAAAATTTTCCCACCTCAAATTCCGAGGCTCGGGGCCGGGGTCTTCCAGCCGTTGAAGGTCCCTCCGCCCGGCACAGCTCAACTGTTTTCCGATTAATAAAACCGCCGGTAGAGGGTAGGAATATTTTATGGGTAGGGCACAACCATGCGCTGATTTCTTATTCGGCAAAAAAATGTGCGGTAAAAGATGGGGACTTCTGTTCTCTGCATTTTTTACTAGGAAGATTTTCCAAGCCGCAGACAGGCGGGACCAACCACTCGGAACATGCTCTCCGGTTTCTTTCAGTCGGGGCCAAAACTTTTTTTGGGGTGGGGGCTCCCAAGACGCGGGCTGAAGCCTCGCGCTACCACGAGCCGCGGACACCGCCGAGCAACAGGCGCGGGGTGCCGACGTTGACGACACCGTCGGCGCTGCGGCCGGTTTCGACGCGGGCGTCGGTAAGGTTTTCGAGAGTGAAAAAGAGCGTGAGATGTTTCGTGAGCGGACGTGTGACGCCGAGGTCGGCCACGACCCCTTCGCCGAGGCGGAGGTTATTTTCGTCGTCCTCGAATTGTCGCCCGATCCAGCGCACGCGCGGCGTGAACGTGAGCTGCCCCGGTGCGCGCCAGGTGGCGCCGAGTGTGGCGCTGCGGCGCGGGACTTGGGCCACTTGTTTGCCGACGAGTGCGAGAACAACCGTCGCGCGGCGCACCGTCGCGTCGTTGAAAAGGGTGGCGGCGTTGAACGAGAAGGCGGCGGAGACGTTCCACGTGGCGGAAAGTTCGCCGCCCTGCGTGCGTGTGCGGTCGAGGTTGAGGCGCTGGCGTCCGAGTCCCCCGGCGGCCAGCGTGCCGACGATGGGGAACGTGCCGGGCCCGCGTGCGATGGTGACGTTGCCTACTGCATGATGGAGATCGTTCCAAAAGGCGGTGGCAGCGAGGGTGAGTGGTGCGGGTTGGGTGGGGGCGCCGAGCGCGGGTGGCGTCGGATGGCCGAAGGGCGTCCACTCGACGCCGATTTCGGCGGTCGTGACCGACTCGGTGCGGAGCGCGGGATTCGCCTCGGTGACATTCGCTCCCTGGCGAAACGGGCGATAGAGTTCGTTGAGCGTGGGGCGGCGGAACGCTTGTTGGGTGTTGGCGCGAAGGCGCCACGCGGCGTCAGGTTTCCACACCAAGCCGAGGCTCGGGCTGAACGCGGTGCCGTCGCGGTCGGCGTACTGGTCATCACGCGAGGCGATGCCGGTAGCGCGATCTGATTCACGTCGGTGGCCGTCGGTTTCACCCCACGAGTTGAGTCGCACACCGGCGGTGCCGCGCAGCTGCGGAGCGAGCGCTCGCTCGTGCAGCGCGAAGACGCCGAGGTCGGCCTGTTTGCCGCCGGCGACGCGGAGGCGTGTGAAGCTGCCGGCAACGAACGTGAAATATTCGCGCGTCTCGCCGCGCGTGGTGCGCGCATCCGCGCCGGCGCTCGTGCGTGAATCGCGGCCGTGTTTCCATGTGCCGGTCCACGTGGCTCCGAGCACGGTGGAGGGCACGGAGAACTGGTCGCTCGCGGGCGTCTCGGCGGTGCGGGTGGCGTTGACCGAACTGAACGTGCTCGAGAAGCCCTGATCCTGCGCGTAGGCGGTGGCTTTCCACCCAAAGGTGTCGACCGGTTGGCCCGCGAAATTTACGGCGAGGGAGCGTTCGCGCGAGCCGTTGTGCTGGTAGGGTGTGCCATTCCCGCGTTGCTCTGCAAAGCTACGAAAGGCCGCGCTCCAGGAAAGTTTTTCACCGAGCGGTTGGCGCCAGCGGAGATTTAAGAGGGTGTGCCGGCTCCACGCCGCCACGTCGATCGGGCCGCGACGTTCCGGCGCGACGAGGGCGAAGCCATCGGTCGCGAAGACCTGCGCCCCGAGGTCAAACGTACCCAGCGCTCCGGGCTGCGTGTGAACAATTTCGGCGCTGCGGGTGCCAAAATCGCCGAACATCGCGTTGGCCCCGGTCGTCTGGTCGGAGGGCTGTTGCGTGAGAATCTGCACAACGCCGCCGAGCGCGGCGTTGCCCCACGCGGTCGCGCCGCCACCTTGGACAACTTCGACGCGTGCGAGATTTTCGCGGGCGACCTTGGTCCACGCGACCCAGCCGCCGAAGGGATCGTTGAGCGGCACGCCGTCGAGGAGGACGAGTGAGCGGCTCGCGCCACTGGGGCCGAGGCCGCGCAGCGACACGCCTTGCGCGGTAGGGTTGGCGGACAAACTATCACTGCGGCGGAAGAGACTGAAGCCCGGCACGGAGCGGAGCGCGCCGTCGAGAGTGGCGGTGGGTGAGGCGCGGAGAGCCTCGTTGTCGAAGTCGCGCACCGAGAACGCGACCTGCTCCGCGGGCTGCGGCGTGCGCGTGGCGGTCACGACTTCGGCGGGGAGGGCGACGGTTTGCGCGTGAGCGGACCGCGCGCTCACGTTTGCAGCCACGAGCAGGACGAGGAGGAGCGCGCTTGCGCGCGCTGGAAGGGCGTGGCGGAGGCAATCGCCTGCAAGCAGGCTCGGACCGAGGCGGGGATGAGGAATCATGGTGGGTTGCAGCGGGCGGCGATTTGGGCTGCGGTCACGGGTGGAGCAGAGCGCAATTAGGGCAGAAATGGGCTGCGGGGCGGGTTTCATGGGACCGTAAGCGCAGGGAGACGTGCGCGCGGGCGCAAGGGCGCGAGGGTTGATCAATCAAATGGCCGGCTGCGACGGCCCGCCACGCCCACCCCACGCGTGTCACGTCGCGCGATTTGGCTCGGCAATGGAGCGGGCATTTGGGATGGGTCAGGTTGAGCACGTTACCATTTCATTTTCTATGTCACTCTGGGAATATAAGGTCATCACGAGCGGGAAAGGTGGCTTTGCCACGCCCGCGATGCTGGAGAAATTTCTGAACGATCTCGGCCGCGACGAGTGGGAGATCATTCACTATCACTCCACGCCCGACAATCTGCTCGCCTTCACCGGCCTCGCGCGGCGCTCGACGCAACGCGACTGGACGCTGGCGGACGCCGCCGCGGCCGCCGCCAAGGCCGAGGCTGAGAAGCTTCGCGCGGAGTTTGCCGCGAAATTCGAGGCCGCCACGCGGCCCGCTTCCGCCGCCGGAGCCCCCGAGGCGCCGCCCGCCAGTTTCATCGAGGAAAAGTCCGCCCCGGACGATGGATTCCGCAAGCCGGTGGACACGTCCCGCGACGATGATCCCGAAGAGCCCGGCGAGCCGAAGGACGATTGGGACAATCTTACCGCCTCGGCGGAAGAGGAGTTGCCGGTGTTTTTCGACGCCATCAAACCGCACCTCCGTCGAAACCAGCGCTGTGCCGGCATGAGCGTCGGCACCGACTATCTCGCGAAGAAGTGGGACCAGGCTGAGGAGGACATCAAGGGCGCGCTCGTCGAGTGCGGTTTTGTGCTCCCCGCCGACGAGGATTCCCGCGTCGAGTATGTCGAATACGACGGCGATCTCTATTGGCTGAACATCAATCGCCGCGGCGAACTCTGGATCAACACGAAGGAGAAGCCGCGTCCCGTTTTCCGCAATGTGAAGGCCACCCGCATCGAGCAACCGGCCGAAGAGCCCAAGCCCGAGCCATCGGCCCCGCCCGTCGCCGAGCAACCGGCCGCCCGGCCTCATTTTGAGACCCGCGCGCGCCGCGAAGCTGCGGCAGCAGAACTGGCACCCACCGCCGCGTCGACCGACGGCGCTCCGATCGCCGCACCGGCTGAATCCACCGGCGCGGTGGCACCGGCACCCGCCGCCGCGGTAGCCGCAGTGGCGGCTACGCCGCTACCCGCGAGCGGCGAGTTGTTGAACAAAATCCGTCCCCAGATGCGCCGCAATCGCCGCGGCCCCGGCGGCTCCGGCAGCACCTCCTTCTTGGCCCGCGCGCTGCGCCGGACTGAGCCGGAACTCATCGCTGCCTTCGCCGCGATCGGTCTCATTTTGCCGGCCAATCCGAACGACAAACCTATTTTCGTGATGTTCGGCGAAGAAGTCTGGTGGGTGAACCAGGATTCGCGCGGCGGCGTGTGGATCAACGGTCGCGACAAGCAGCCCGGTGAAGTCCTCGCTCCGGCCGATCAGCCCACCACCACAGCAGTGCCGGCAGCGGACTCGGCCGCCCCGGCTCCTGCCGAGACGGCGTCAAGTCCCGTCGCGGCGACCGCAGCGGAACCGGCAACGCCCCCTCCGTCGGCGATGGTGACGCCTGCTCCGGCAGCCGACGCTGGCGCTACTCCTGTTCCGGGCAACGTTTTGGCCGCCGTGCGTCTGCTCTTGAAAGAGACCCGCACCGGTGGGTTCGCCGGCAAGCTCGACCGCGTCGCCGACGAACTGAGCAAGTCGTCCGCCGAGCTCACGGCTGCGCTCCTCAGCGCCGGGCTCCAAGTGCCCGCTAAGGCCAAGGAGAAACCGATATTCGTCGAACACGCCGGTGAAATTTTCTGGCTGAATAAGAACGCGAAAGACGAACTCTGGGTCAACGCCAAGGCTTCAAAGTTTGTGGCCGCAGCGGACGACGGCGACGAGAAGAAACCGGCGCGTCGCAGCAGCAGCAGCGGCGGTGGCGGCGGACGTTCGCGTAAGAAAGAGTAACCGCCAACTGGGGTGTTTTTGTAGGCCCGGCCGCTGGCCGGGCGCCGCGTCAGCGGGGGACAACCGGTCACCGCCCGGTTCTACAACGGCGGCACCTTCGCGCGGCGGCACCTGCTTGCAGCTACTTTTCGCCGAACGTTGCGCGGATGTAGGCGAGCACGGCCTTGCGTTGGCCGGCGGTGGTCATCGCGCCGAACGGGGGCATCCCTTTCAGCTCCACGCCTTCGGTGATGATCTTGATCAGTTCAGCGTCGGCCTTCGCGAGGCGGGTTTTGTCGTCGCGGAAATTGGCGGCGCCGCCGGGGATGCCGCGGCCGTCGGGTTGGTGGCAGGGCACGCAGTAGAGGCGGTAGATTTTTTCGCCGGCGGCAACGAGCTCGGCAGGTGAGGTGGTGGCGACGGCGGCGGCGGTTTTAGCATCGCCGGCGTTTTCGTCCGGGCGCGGAAGGCGCGTGGTGCCGCCGACGGTGCGCTCGCCGTTGAGGAGCCGGTTGGCGGTGTAGTAGCCGAGCGGGTTGGCCAGCGGTTGATTGTCGGTGGTGCGCAGGGCGGCTACGGAGAGCTCGTAGACGAAGCCGGGTTTTAGTTCGGCGAGCGCGAGTTCGGCGGAGAGACCGTCGGCACTGGGGCGCACGGCGGTGACGGCGACGCGGGCCTCGTCGACCCACGGGGAGCCGTATTTGTATTGGTAGTAATAGCGGAAGCGATTGACCTCAAAATTAGCGGCGGCGGCGAGGGTAGCCGCGCTCATCGGACGCGTGAACGTGAGACGGAAGCCGCGATCGGTGAGCTTCACATCGCGGACTTCGGGCGAGACCTCGCGATCCCAGACGACGCGTTGCAGGCCATTGGCGCCCGCGCCCCAGCCGCCGGCCGCGCCGAGGCAGAGGCTGCCGTCGGGCGCGAAGGTGCTGCGGGTGATGCCGGCGAGGAGTTTTTCACCGGAGGTGTAGGCGGCCGTCTCATTGCGGCCGAGAAACGGGAAACACACGCCTTGCCACTCGCCCGCGACTTTCTCGAGGGCCGCACGGATGATGAGCTTCGTGTAGTCGCCGGCGAACACTTGGCCGGCGAAAGGTCCGAATTTTCCGCCCGTGGTGTCCCAGAGGATCTCGCCGCCGGAGACTCCCATCGGGCCGTGAGGGAAGACGACGGCGGGGGACTTATAACGTTTCCACGCCTGCTCGGTCGTGAAGGTCTTGGCGTCGAAGCCCGGCTCCCATTTCAGGCTCGCGACGTGGCCGTGAAAATCGCCTTGGGCCACGTGCAGAAGTCCGCACGAGGGCTTGTAGTCACCTTGGTTCTCATTGACGAAGAAGTCACCGTCGGGGCTCAGGCCGACTCCGTTGGGCTGGCGGAAACCGCTCGCGAGGGGCGTGAGTTTTCCGTCGGGGGCAATCTTGACCGCCCAGCCGCGCCACGGCAGACTCGAGTATTGGCCAGTCGTTTCGAGCAGGGGCGAAGGATCGAGTCGGCCGCGCACTTCGCCGGGGGTGATCGGAAGTTTGTCACCGCTCGAGCTGTTGGAAATGACCCCGAGAAAATTGCCTGCGGAGTCGCGGCGGAGGCCGAAGAAAAACTCGTGGTAGTTGTGCGAGATACCCCACTGGCCGCCGAGGGCGTCGAAGGTGTCGGCGCGGCCGTCTCCATCGGTGTCGGTGGCTCTGAGGAGTTCGGGGCGATGGGCGATGAAGACGACTTGGTCGGACTCGACGACGAGCCCGAGGGGCTCGTTGAGGCCGCGGGCGAAGCAGCGCCAGGCGCCGGTGGTGGAGCGCATCCAGACTTCACCGTAACGCGTCGTGACCACGAGCGTGCCCGTCGGCGAAAAACCGACGCCCACGATACCCCCGCGCAGCTCGGCGGGCCGCGGGATGTTCTCAATGCGGTAACCGGCGTGCGCGCAGGGGGCGGCGAGCGCGAGCGTTACGATGAGCAATAAGAAACGGAAAAAAGACTTCATGGTTCGGCGGAGGCAAAGGGCACGTCGAGGATGAGGCTGCCGGTGGCGTCTTTGGTGAGGGTGAGCGGGGGACGCCCATCGACGACGTAGGACCACGGGGCATCGGCACCGGCGCGGTCGAAGCGGAACGTGCGGCGCAGACCGGCGGCGTTGGGCAGCGCGGAAATGGTTTCGGCGACGGGTGCGCCGTCGACGTTGTAGCGGAGTTCTACGGACGCGGAGCGGAGCGTGTAGCCCTTGAACTCGACGACGGGGGCGCGGTTCGCGTCGCCACGGCGGAGGGGAGACGTGCCGGTCTCGCGATAAACGACGGGGCCGAGCAGAGTGGCGGCTTTGATGAGTTTATTGACGGGGCGGACGTCGGTCAGATCGATGAAACCGCCGGTCCACGCGTAGTTGAGGCCGCCGCGCGTCGGGTCGTAGCAAAAGTTCACGCCGTCGGGCAGGCCGAAGGCGAAGCAGCCGGCGCGGGCGTCGGGCAACATGATGCGCTCGATGAGCACCTCGGCGGGTGCGAGCGCGGGTTGGGCGCGAAGCAGGAGCGGCGCACAGGTAAGTGCGAGGACGAAGAGCGTCCCACCTTTCACGAGGCGGGCTACGAGAACCGCGTGGTCCGCTGCGTGAGCAGCGGGATGAGGAACTGCGGCATGACGGGAGTTCATTTCCTTTTTGTGAGAAAAACAAAGACGCCGAGCTTCGACGCGGTAAGGGTATCATGGATACCGTCGCCGTTGACGTCGATCGCTTCGACTTGAGTGCCGAGGGCGGAGGCGTCGTCGATGAGTTGCGGAATAAAGCGGGCACCACCCGGCGCGCTGGCGTCGCGACGGAGGAGAAAGGCGTAGTTGACGGGCGTGGCCATCGGTTCGACGTCGCCGGTCGGGCCGTGGGCCCAGCGACGTTTGCCGGTGATCACATCCGGCAGACCGTCGCCATCAAGGTCGGCCAGGGTGAGGGCGTGCGGCTGCGAGAAGGCGACGCCGTATTTTTTTTCCTCTTCGCGCGTGCCCATCATTTTGTGTTCGAGGAAGGAAATCTCGCCACTTGCGGAACGGGTTTGCTCAAACCACGCGAGGCCCCAACCGTGGGCGTTGAGCGCGGTGACGATGTCGGCTTTACCGTCGCCGTTCACGTCGGTGACGAGGATTTGGGCGCCGCCGCGGTCGGAGCTGAAGGTGAACGCGTGTTTTTTCCAGAGCGTGCCCGGAGGTAAATTTTTCGGCGGCTGCTCCCACCAACCTTCGTTGAGCACGAGGTCGGCGCGGCCGTCGCCGTTGATGTCGCCGACGCCTTCACCGTGGTAGTAATGGTTGAACTCGGCCTTTGCGGTGACCGGCACAAATTTCCATGGTTTGGTGGATTCGGCCCAGTTCGGAGCATACCAACCCCACTGCTTGACCTTGTCGGCCGCCGTTTCGCCGGAGATGGAAATCAGCTCGGGCTTACCGTCGCCGTCGATGTCCGTGAAGAGCGGGGCTTCACCGAAAACGCGTTTGGCGACGAAGTGTTTTTTCCAGCGCGCGTCAGGTTTGGTGGCCTCAGCCGCGCCAGGATTTTCATACCAGAATGCCTGGTGATGCAGCACGCGGCCGAGGACGAGAATGTCGGGGCGGCCGTCGCCGTTGAAGTCGGCGATGAAGGAGAACATCGAATTTGTCGGATTTTTTTCGAGCTCTTGTTGCACGGGCTCGTAAAACGCGCGGCGGGTCTTGAAGTCGGGGCCGGCATACCAGAACGGGCCGGCGACGATATCCATCTTACCGTCGCCGTTGATGTCGGCGGCGTTCACGCCGTCGCACCAGTATTCGGAAGTGAGGGTGAGTTTTTCGAAGGAGACCGGGCGCGGCGCGGGCGCGGCGTGGGCGGCGCCGGCGCAAAGTGCGCCCAACAGAGGGAGGGCAAATAAACGGGGGATGTTCATGGAGAGAGGGGTGAGATGAATAACGCCCACCGCAGGGTGCACGGCGAGCGGATTGTTTCTCGACGCGGAGGCGGCGGGGCGCACAGTAGCGGTCGCTGCTCTCTTATTTACTTATGAAAACCTCGCGTGTGGTCCCAGTGGTGTTGCAATTGTCGGCGCTCTTCGTGGCGCTCGGAACCGGCCGCTTGGCTGCCGCGCCCAACGAGGCGTTTCTCGGGCGCTGGGCGCTGACCCTGCCCAACGGCGCGGCTGGCTGGCTCGAAGTCACCAAAGAAAAGGGCTACTACGATGGCTCGATTCTCTGGGGCGGCGGCAGTGTGGTGCCGGTGTCGAGCGTGGTGATCACCGAGGACAGCCTGATCGTGACTCGCACCAAGGATGTGCAGCGCAAAGACGCGAGCGGAAAAGTTGTGCGGACGCAGCAATACACTGAAGCCATCTCCGCCAAACTGGGCGAGAGCGATACGTTGAAGCTCACCCAACTCGTGCCCAAGGTGAACGGCACGGCCTACGACAACGCGGTCTTTACGGGCCAACGCATCCCCGCCCTGCCCGCCCGCCCCGATTTGAAGAAAGTGAAATTCGGCGCACCGGTCGCGCTTTTTAATGGCCAGGATCTGACCGGCTGGAAACTTAAGGAAGACAAGGTCGAGAGCGCCTGGAAGGTCGAGGACGGTGTCTTGTCGAACATCGTGGCGAAACACGCACCGGGCACGCCTGCGAAGCGTACTGCAAATCTCCGTACGGATAAAGAATTTGAAGATTTCAATCTCAAGCTCGAGGTCAACGTGCCCGCCGGCAGCAACAGCGGCGTCTATCTCCGCGGCATCTACGAGATCCAAGTCTTCGACTCCTTCGGCAAGGCGCTCGACTCGCATAATATGGGCGCGCTCTACAGCCGCATCACGCCGAGCGTCGCCGCGGAGAAACCCGCCGGCGAATGGCAGACCCTCGATATCACGCTCGTCGAGCGTCACGTCACCGTCGTTCTCAATGGCAAGACGATCATCGATAACCAACCGGCGGCCGGCTGCACGGGCGGCGCGATGTGGTCCGATCAGTTTAAGCCCGGCCCGATCTATCTGCAGGGCGATCACGGCACGGTATCGTATCGGAATCTCGTGCTCCGGCCGGTGGCAAAATGAACAGCGCCGAGTCCGTCCCTGCCCTGACACGACGCAAATTCATCAGTCAAGCGGCCCTCGGCACTGCGGCGGTCGCCCTCGCGCCGCAGGTGGGTGCGGCGGAGTTGCCGCCGCCGAAGCTCGGCATCGCGATTCTTGGTCTCGGCGGCTACGCCTCGGGGCAACTCGCCCCGGCGCTGAAGCTGACGAAAAACGTGCAGATCACGGGTGTGATCACCGGCACACCGGAGAAAGGCCGCAACTGGTCGCAGGTCTTCGGCTTTCCCGAGAAGGCGATTTATTCTTACGACACGATGGCGCGGATCGCCGACAACCCGACGATCGATCTGGTCTACGTCGTCACGCCGAACGCGCTCCACTGTGAGCACGTGATTGCGGCCGCAAAGGCGGGCAAGCATGTGATCACGGAAAAACCGATGGGGATTTCTGTCGCGGAGTGCGACGCGATGATCGTCGCGTGCCGGGCGGCAAAGGTGAAGTTATCGGTCGGCTATCGGTTGCACTTCGATCCGTATTTCGCCGAGGTGGCCCGCCTCGCGAAAGAAAAAGACGTCGGACCCTTCAAGAAGCTGAGCGGCGGGTTCGGCTTCACGCTCTCGCAGCCGCAGTGGCGGGCGGAAAAGAAACTCGCCGGAGGCGGGCCCTTGATGGATCTCGGGATCTACTCGATTCAGGCGGCGGGCATTGCGACGGGCGAGGCTGTGCCGGTGGCGATTACGGCGAAGGAACAGCCGAAGAAGCGACCGGAGTTTTTCAAGGACGTGGAAGAAACGATCGAGTGGATGATGGAATATGCCGACGGCACGCGGGCAGATTTCATCACGAGCTACAACGGCGGCATCAACCGGTTTCGCGGTGAGTCGGACAAAGGTTGGGTGCAAATCGAACCGGCGTTTTCCTACAACGGACTGCAGGGTGATTCGACCAAGGGGAAGATCAGTTTCGAGCCGGCGGTGAACCAGCAGGCGCGTCAGCTCGACCACATCGCGCAATGCGTGCGCGAAGGCCGTGAGTCGGACGTGCCGGGCGAAATGGGCCGGCGCGACATGATCATCGTCGAAGCAATCTACACATCGGCGGCCCAGGGCGGAAAGCGGATCGAGATCAAGGTTTAGCCGTAACGATGCAGTGGACCCCGAATCGGCTCTGAACCTACAAAAGTGAACGGTGACTTTTGTCGGCGGGCCGCTTGCGGGCGCCTCCCCGAGCGCGAGCAAGCTCGCTGCCGACAGCCGACTCCTTGGAAATAGTTCCTTGTTCGTAGTCCCGCCTTGAGGCGGAATCCGTTAAACGTTCCGCCTAAAGGCGGCACTACGAACTCCGAACTTGAAAAAGCGGGCTGGTCAGTCTCCAAAAAATTTTCCTACCAATAAAATTTTCCTACCCTAAATTCTGGGGCTCGGGGCCGAGTTCTTCCACCCGATCAATTCCCTCCGCCCGGCCCAGCTCAACCGTTTTTCCGATTAATAAAACCGCCGGTAGAGGCGGGAAGATTTTATGGGTAGGGCACAACCATTCGCTGACTTCTTGTTCGGCAAAAAATATGCGGTTAAAGATGGGGACTTCTGTGCTCGGCTTTTTTCTAGGAATAGTTTCGAAGCCGCAGACAGGCGGGACTACGAACTCGAAAAAGCGGGGTTTCTTCCCGTCACGGGCAAAAGTCGCTTTTGTGGGTGGGGCTGAATCGTTACGGCGAAGCAGGAAGAGAAAAATTAGGCTGTTCTGCGCGCGACGTTGAACGGGTCGTGGCAGTCGCGAATGACCTGCGTTCCGAGGCGCACGAGTGGATCGTCGGTGTTCATGCGGTGGACGGCGGACTGGGATGGCTGTGAGAGGTGGGGTGGTTGGCGGGGGCAGTTTGGTAAAATTTGGGTCGAATCCGCGGTTGAGTCCTGCGGACCTGTGTCGCAACGCGCACGACGAGGAAACATTCGGCGGGATGAAGCGTCTGAGCGGGAGTATGACTACCCTTCTGTTTCCTAAAAACGTGCGCGCAGTCCGGCTGGGCGCGGCGCTGGGTTTGGTGCTCACCGCTCGTTTTCTCGCGGCGGCGGAGGCGGCTTTTCCTGCGATCCCTGACGCGCCAACCGTGCCGATGGCTCCGACGTTGCCGGATGCGGCCATCATCAGGGAGCCACTCCAGCCGGCGGCCAGCCAGGAAATCATCGAGGAGCGCCCGACGTCGCAGCACGTGTGGGTGTCGGGGCATTGGCGCTGGCAGGAAGGCCGCTATGCGTGGATCGGGGGACGATGGGATTTACCGCCGCGCGCGAATGTCTCGTGGGTGGAGCCGCGTTGGGAGAAGAAGGGTAACGGCTATGTGCTGAGCGGCGGCTACTGGCAGGAATCTCCGGCGCAGGGCGTCGCGATGAATTCGGTGCCGGCTTCATCCCACGGTGTGCCGTCAGTCCCGTCCCAGCAGGCGCCGAGTGCGCGACAGCCCGAGGTGATCGTGATCCGCGAGGCACCTCCGCCCCCACCGCGCGAAATCATTGTCGAACGGCCGTCACACCACCACGTGTGGATCGGCGGTCACTGGGGCAGCCGAGCGGGCCGGCACGTCTGGGTCGGTGGACGTTGGGATTTGCCGCCGCGTTCGGATGTCGTGTGGATCGAGCCGCGCTGGGAACGCCGGAGCCACGGTTACGTTTTGATCGAAGGCTACTGGCGCGAGGCGACGCCGGTGCGCGTGAATGAACGGGGCGGGCGCGAAGTGATTATCGTGCGCGAGCCGCCGCCGCCGCGGCGCGAAGTGGTGCCGGCCCGAGCCGTGCCCGGACAGATCTGGATTTCAGGCTACTGGGCTTGGCATGGGGATCGGCACATCTGGGTGGGCGGCCATTTTGAGCGACCGCCCCGTGCGCGGGCCGTGTGGGTCGAGCCGCGCTGGGAGCGGCGCAGCAGCGGCCACATCTTCATCGAGGGATTTTGGCGCTGAGATTTTTTTGATTTGATTGGGAACACGACGGCGCGGAGAAATCCGCGCCGTTGTTGTGTCCGAAATGTGGAGCCGGGCCGGGTCACCCGGTTTCGTTCACCATGAAAATGAATACTTTCGTCGACCCAGTCTTGACTGGTTCCTCGCTGTTCCCAGTCGGTGAAGCAAACGGCATTTGGCCGACCGTGAACCGTTCGGAGTCGGAGCGCGCGAGAGCGGGGTCGGTGACAACCGGTCGAGTTGCGACCACGCGTCCAACGGACCGGCGGCTTTCCAGCCGCCCGTCCGTCCAGCGGCATCGTTGCCCGCCGTGGGTGCCGATCCACTGAAATCAGCGGTTAAACTCCTGATCCCGTTGGCGGCGCTTCGTGTTCCTTGCTTCCTCTGCGGCGGATTCTCCCGTCTCTGCGGTGCCCTCTTCGTTTATTCGCTCCGAGCCTTTTGCACCGCAGAGACGAAACTGGAACGTAGAGAAAACCCTGCTTCGCAACGGTTGCCCGGATGGTGTCTAAACAATGGGGAGGGGGAATGCAGACCCGGTCCCGCCTTGATTCCCCTGACCGCTATCGGCTCCCCGCAGCGGGCTGGCTCGTCCGCCGCCACGAGGCCCGCAGACCGCCTCGGCTAGGAGCGCTCCAAAGAAGCGGAAACCCGGCAAATTTTTATCGTAGTTTAACGACAGCTGAGTTGCGTTTCCCGTGAGGACTTAACGAAAACCAATCAGATGACGCATCGCACCCTTTGCCAGCCGATCACTTTAGAGGAAAAAGCCATTGCGCACCGCCGCCTCTGCCTGCTCTTCGCCGAGACTTCGCCGGAACGGATCGATCAGGCCCTGGAGTTAACCGTCACCCGATCCTTTGATGAAGGAGCCGTGGTTTTGGTGGAGGGATCATTAGCGGATGAGCTCCTCGTGCTTTGTTCTGGTCGATTGAAAATCTACGGGCGCGACCCGACCGGCGCACTGCTCGCGATCGCCACGATCCACGAACCTGGCCAGCTGATCGGCGAGCAAGCCTTCGCAGTCGATCGCCAATTTCGTAATGGGACCGCGATCGCACTCGTGGCGACCAGAGTCGCGGTCTTACCGGGAAGTGAGTTTAAAGCTCTGCTCGCTGGGGACGCGACGGCGCGGTTGCACTTGGCCATCTCGGGCAGGAGCCAATCGCGCGAAAAACTGCTGGCCTTGTTCGGCGAGCTGGGCGAGCTCACCGAACAAGCGCCCATCGCCGCACCCATCCCACGGCAATTGACGGCGGGGACCGTGCTCTTTTCGGCGGGAGATATCGCCACCCATGCTTACTTTGTTTTATCCGGGGAAATGGGTTTGTTTCATCCCGGATGCCCCGTGTCTCACGAGACGATCGGGCCAGGTCTCCTGCTCGGCGATCGCGAGGTGCTCGAGCGCAAGCGCCGCACGCTCCAAGCAGCTGCCATCACAAACGCAGAAGTCCTCGCGATAGAGGCAGCTGAATTGAGCGCGGTCGGAGGTAAAAAAAGCTCACTCGGAACCATCCTCGAGGGGTTAGCTTACGTGCACTCGATACCCCAGTTCGGATCCGCTTATCGCTTCTTGGGCCACGTCAACGGAGAGGCCTGCGTCGTCACGGATTACCGGCAGGCAAACGGGCTGCGACTCCGCGTTCGGCATTTTCCGCAGCAACGTCGCACCGAAGCCGCGCGCATTGAGAAGTCCCGGGAACCGACGGAGACGATCAGCTCCCCCGACGGCGGATCTTCGCTCCTTTTAGCCGCTGGCACCGGCAGCCTCTTGGGCTTGGCCGCGCCCCAACATTGGCCCCAGTTGCCCGAGGCCATGGCGCTCCTGCTCAGAGGGGGATCGCTCGCCGACTGGCAAGTCGACGCTTTCCGCGCCAACGGTGATTTGTTAATCGAAGACCCCTCGCTCCGCGCCTCCGGTGGATCTGATATTGTGTGCGGCTGCACGAATACGACCTCCGCGACCCTGCGGCGTGCGGCGGAACGTGCCACCACCGTCGATGACTTGATTCGCCTCACGGGCGCGGGCGGCATCTGTGGCGGCTGTCGCGGTCGGCTGCCCGCATTTCTCAACCAAAGTGATTATATCCTCTGCCACCTCCAGACCGAACCGTTGACTGAAGGCGTTCTCTTGGCCCGCCTCGAGCCCATCCATCCAGCCGTCTTGCCGCCCGTAAAAATCGGCCAACACATTCGCATCGAGGCCATGATGGACGAACGCTGGGTGGGCCGGCCGTATACGCTCACCGCCTTCTCCCCCACCCGCTACGAATTGGGCGTTAAACTCGAAGAGGGCGGCCTTTTTTCAAACTGGCTCCGCCAAGCCGCGCCGGGGACGCTCCTCCGGGTATCTGCTCCCTCTGGCGCAATTTGCCCTCAAGACGACGATATCCGCCCCCTCGTTTACTTCGTCGCCGGGATCGGCGTCACCCCGGCGATCGCCGCCGCTCGCGCGCTCCGCCAACGTCGTCTGACAATCATCTACAGCTTTCGCCATCCCACGACTGCCGCGTACCTCGCCGAGCTGCGCACCGCCGCCAACCGCGGTCGGCTGCAACTTTTCGAACACGACACCGCCCAGCAAATGCGCCTGAGCGCGGGGGACGTCGCGGCGTACGTTCGCGACTTGGGCTCATGCGAAGTCATCGTGTGCGGGCCAGCGGCCTTCAACGCCACGGTCCTCGCCGCGCTCGGAACATTTCCAGAAGTCACGGCGAGCGCCGAAAGCTTCGATCATCCTCAGCGCGGCGAGGGCGCCCAACTCGCACCCGGCGCTTGGCGACAGAAAGACTTTCAACCCACGCGCGCCTTCGGCGCTCCCGTCGAGTCACCCACGACACTCCCGGCAACCGAGCAGGCCGCCCAATTTATTCGCGAATTCTACCATGAATCAACGCCCGCCCAAGATCCCAGCGCGCGCGTGAGCGCGGTCCAGGCCCAGCTCACGCAAACGGGCGTCTGGGTAAAAACCTTTGAGGAACTCGCCTTCGCCACCCGCGTCGCTTGGCGCAACGCCGAACGATGCGTCGGCCGGCTTTACTGGCAGGGCCTCCATTTAAGGGACTGCCGTCAGCTTCGAGAACCCGCCGAAATCGCCGAGGCCCTCTGGGACCATCTCCGCTTCGCGTTCAACGGTGGTGAGCTGCGGCCGGCGATCTCGGTCTTCGATCCCGGATCCCCGCGCGAACCCGGACCCCGCATCTGGAATCCTCAGCTGATGCGCTACGCCGGCTACCGCTTGCGCAGCGGCAAGCAGGTCGGCGATCCCGCTCAAAATGACCTCACTCAGAGAATCATCGCCTTGGGTTGGCGCCCCCCCGGCACCGACTTTGATCTGCTCCCCGTTGTCATCGAGACCGCCGCTCACGGGCCTCGCTGGTACGAGTTGCCCAGCGATTGCCGCTGGGAAATCCCCATCACTCACTTGCAGCATCCGTGGCTCGCCACGTTAAAACTAAAATGGTACGCGATCCCCGCTGTGAGCGATATGGCCCTCGATGCGGGCGGCATGGTGTACCGCCTCTTGCCATTTAACGGCTGGTATCTCGATACGGAAATCGCCGCGCGCAATTTAAGCGATGTGAACCGCTACAACGTTTTGCCCCGCATCGGCGAGTGCATGGGGCTCGATATCAGTAGCGACCGCACTCTCTGGCGCGACAAGGCCCTCCTGCTGTTAAATGAAGCCGTACTCCAATCGTTTGACCGCTCAGGAGTAAAAATGTCCGATCATCACCATGTCGGGCATGAATTCCTCGAGTTCTGCCGCAATGAGCAAAAGTCTGGCCGCGAGCCCTACGGCAATTGGACATGGCTCGTTCCACCCGCCGCCAGCTCCACCTCAGTCCTCTATCAGGAGCCCTTTCACGACAAAGCACTCAAGCCAGCTTACGTCTATCAGGCACCCGCCTGGACGGAACGGCCGCAGCCTTCAAATTCAAGCCCTGGCACCCGTACTCCAGCCCCCGAGAAATGTCCCTTTCATTGAAATGAGTTCGCGGAAAAATCCGCGCATCGCTCATCCGCCCAAGACGTCAGCACCCGCACTCGCCGCCACCCGTCCGAATGAGTTAACGCGGGTCATTGAACTCTCCAACTACCGCAGTGGCACCAACCGCAGCGGGGCCGAGCACGTGCAGACCGGCACCGAGAATGGGTTTGAGCCGGGGCCCTGAGCTCTCGTTGCAGCGTGTGCAGCGTGTGCCTCGGCAAGCGTGCGTCACTCGGCGGCGCTTCGCGTTCCTTGCTCCCTCCGCGGCGGATGCTCCCCTCTCTGCGGTGCCCTCTCCGTTTATGCGCGTCTATGCGCTCCACTCCCGTCCGTTTGCACGCTTGCCGAGGCTACACGAACGACCCGCAGTCAAAAATCCGGCCGCCCCCGACCACGATCCGCCCAATCTGAGTGTGGCGGGACGAAAACCGCCAAAAATGGGCGGCTTGAACAGGGTGGTGTCCGTAGGGATGGATCTTCCTAGAACTTCAAAAAAGATGTTTTTCTTTCTGTAGACACGTCGCTTGCGATGGTCGGTCACTGGTGATTTTCAAACTGCCGGTTTTTGGTGGTGTTGCCACCGCCACTCACAGTTGACTGTAGTTTTGTCGCAAGCGCTGGCGATTTCGTGGCGGCAGCTGGAAACGCCGCGCCAGGCGCTCGAGACGGAAGAGCCGGTTAATGGCGCGCAGATAGGGCTCGGCGTCGCGTTCACCGGCGTCGACAGCTTTCACAAAATATCTCCGGCCGTGGCTCCAACAGCCCAAAGGCGTCACGCGGCCATCGTCACGCCCGATGGCATCCAAAGCGGCGGCACCGTCGGTCTGCAGCAACCCGCGGTAGTTTTCCAAGAGTTGCGCAGGTCTGCTTCACGTTACTTCGCGCTGAATCGATACACGGTCGTGCTCTTCAACGTCTGCCCGGGTCTAAGAATGGTGCTCGGGAAGGAGGGCTGGTTGGGGGAATCGGGATAGTGCTGCGTCTCGAGGCAAAAACCACTGCGGAACGGATAGGGCCGGCCGCTCTTGCCGGTGAGTTTTCCGTCGAGGAAATTGCCGCAGTAAAACTGCAGCCCGGGCTCAGTGGTGAGCACCTCGAGCACGCGGCCTGACGTAAGTTCCCGCACGGTGGCGGCCAGCGCCAGTTTCCCACTTTGGTTGTCGAGCACCCAGTTGTGGTCGTAGCCGCCGCCGAACGTCATCTGCTCGTCGTTGGCCTGCACGCGCTCGCCGATCTTATGTGCGGTGGTGAAGTCGAATGGCGTGCCTTTGACCGGGCGTAGCTCGCCCGTGGGAATGAGGCCGACAGTGACCGGCGTGAACGTCGCAGCCTTGAACGTCATCTCATGGCCGAGGATGTCGCCGTTACCTTCGCCTCGGAGATTGAAGTAGCTGTGTTGCGTGACGTTGACCGGCGTGGCCTTGTCCGTGGTCGCCTCGTAATCGATGCGCCATTCGTTGTCGTCGGTAAGTAGATACGTGACGCTGAGCTTGAGCGTGCCGGGGTAACCTTCCTCGCCGTCCTTGCTGGTGTAGGTGAACTTCACTCCCTGCGCTCCCTTCATCACCAGCGCTTCACCGCGCCACACGACCTTATCGAAACCCTTCAACCCGCCGTGTAACGAGCATTTGATACCGCCGGGATCGTTGTTCGTCGCCAGCGTGTACGCCTTGCCGTCGACGCTAAACTTTCCCTTCGCGATGCGGTTGCCGTAGCGACCCACGATCGCGCCAAAGTAGGGTGTGTCTTTGACGTAGTCAGCGAGCGTGTTGTAGCCGAGCACGATGTCGGCGCTCCGGCCGTTGCGGTCCGGTGTTTCGAGGCTGAGCACAATGGCTCCATAGGTCATCGTGCGCAGCTTGATGCCATGCTGGTTGGTGAGCGTGAAGACTTCGACCGGCGTGCCATCGGGCGTCTGGCCAAACCGTTCAGCCTTGGGCGGCTCAGCGGACATGGCGTCGGTGGTCAGCGCGAGGGCAAGGATGAGGGCGTTGGTTCTCATGGTGGGCGGGAATGGTTCGATTTGACGGATAACCTTGGTCAACGGAATGGGGAACAAAGCAACGACGCGCGCGGCGGCCGATGTGAATCGTTTCCAAACAGCAGCGTGCAGGCGGAGAACAGCTTTGGGTCGGCGACCATCGGACTACTTTTTCTTCCCCTTTTTCGCCGCAGGTCCGTCCGCCTTGGCGAGGCCGCTTGGACCCAGGTGCCGCCACCAATCGGGGCCTTCGGCTTCGACGGCGGCGTGGTGTTTGAGGAGCTGCGCGCGCAACGCGGCGAAATGCTGCGGCTCCGTGGCCTTGAGGTCGTTGGTTTCCCGCGCGTCGGTCTTGAGATTGTACAGTTCGAACTCGGTGAGTTCCGCGTTGGCGAGAATCTTCCAATCGTCCACGCGCATCGCGACCTTCGCGTTCGGGGCCATGTTGAGCCGCCAGTAGAGCGGCTGCGGGCGGTCGAGTTTCGTCACGGTGCCGGTGAGGGCGGGCAAAATGTTCACGCCGTCGAGTATGCGGTCGACGGGTGGCTTGACGCCGGCGATGGCGAGCATCGTGGGAAACACGTCGCTGCCAATGACCGGAACCTCGCTCGTCGTGCCCGGCTTGATGTGGCCGGGCCAGCGCGCGAGTCCCGGTACGCGGATGCCGCCCTCGTGCATGGAGCGCTTGCGTTCGCGCAAGCCGCCGCTGGAACCGCGCCCGGGCGTCGTGACGCCATCGCCTTCGGGGCCGTTGTCCGAGGTGAAAAAAACAAACGTGCTGTCGGTGAGCTTCTGCTCGTCGAGCGATTTCATCAGCAGCCCAAACGCGTGATCCATCTGCGTGACGTTGGCGTGGTGTTCGCGCTGCACATCGTCGGTGAGATTGGGATACAGGGATTTGAATTTCGGGTCCGACTTGATCGGGTAGTGCGGTTCGTGGGTCCACACCGCGAGGAAGAACGGCTTCGTGGCGTCGCGTTTTTCCTTCAGCCATGTTATCGCCTCGCCGACGACGAGCGGCGCGGAGAAGCCCTGCAGCGGGCCGACCGGCTGGCCGTTGCGGACGAAATTGCTCGGGTTCTCGTGCGACGGGCCGGCGTTGTTCTGCGTGGCCATCCACCAGTCGTAGCCGTGATCGCCAGGCTGCGGCTGCGCGGGATGGTTGAAGAGGCCGTTCAGATGCCACTTGCCGCTATGGCAGGTCGCGTAGCCCGCGCCCTTGAGCAGTCGCGGCAACGTGATCTCGCTCGTGCGCAAGTGCGCGACACCGCCCTCGGCGATCCAGGTGTAGACGCCGTTGCGAAACGGCGTGCGGCCCGTGAGCAAGGCCGAGCGCGACGGACTGCACACGGCGCTGGCGGAGTAACACTGCGTGAGCCGCACGCCCTGCTGCGCGAACGCGTCGAGGTTCGGCGTTTTGATGAGGGGATGGCCGTAGCTGGCGAGGTCCCCGTAGCCGAGGTCATCCGCGAGGAAAAGGATGAGGTTCGGTTGCGCGGCGAACGAAAAACGGGGAACGAAGAAAGACGCGAAAACGGTGAGCGCGAGGAGGAGCAGTGATTTCATGCGGGATGGGTCGTGGGGTCGGGAATATGAGGTGACGGGTGAGCCGAAAAGGGTCAACCCGCTGGTTGCTGGTGGCCCCGATGCAGATTCGCGAGGTCAAGCCTCCTGAAAATAGAACCCTAATTTGGGGTAGATGGCGGTTGGGTGTTCGGGAAGGTGCGCAGGTTGCGTCGGGGTCATCGCACGACGAATTCGCATTCGGTTTCCAGATACGCGGTATCACATCATCGGCACCGATTCGTCGGTTCGAGCCGCCCTCTCGCGACGACTGCAGCAACCAGCGGGTTGAGCCCTTCGGGTCGCTGATGCGCTTGGGGCGACGCGGGAGGATCTGAAACGGGTGAGAATGGGCGTGTGATTACTGGTGGACATTTTGTAGATTTTCTATTGATTCAGATCATGCCAACGACCATCGAACGACCAAGGAGAGTCAGCGCGATCTCAACCCACCGGGAAGATTTGAAGACGGAACTGGATGAACTCGAGGGGAAGCTCGCCGCGTTGCAGCAGAAGATCCAGAGCATCAGGGGAGCGGAATTTCCAAGGCTGATTCTGCCGGAGCTGCACGACCAAAAGAACGGCCGGATCGACGCTCAGAAGCTGGCGGATTTCATGGCAGTCCCGCTGAAGCGGCTGGCGGAGGGGGTGGAGCTGAACTACAAGGCGGTGCACCGCGATCCTTCCGGCGAATCCTTTCAAGAGGCGCTCCGACCGGTCAAGCGATCGCTGGAATACCTGCACGAACTCTTCCAAAAGCCGGCGACAATCCGAGTCTGGCTGAACACGCCGCATCCGATGCTGGACGGCAAGACCTCCTTGGAGACCATCATGGCCGGCAAGGCCTTCGCGATTGAGAGGCTGCTCGGGAATGCGTGGGATGGCGTGGTTTCCTGATGCTGCCGGCGAACCGACTCAAAACCGCGCTGACGAACGCGAGGCGGATCGCGGTGCGCGGTCCGTTGTCGCGGGTCGTGGCCTTTCGCCATTTGCTCGGTGCGCCGCCGGGCATGGGTGGCCCACCGCGGCCGCTGTGGGGCGGGGCCTCGCAAATCCGTGGCGCGCGCTTCACGCCCATGGGTGGATTCGATTCGATCTATCTTGCGTGGGATTCGATGACGGCGCTGGCCGAGGTGCAGACGATTGCTTTTCTTTCCAGCGGTCGGTTGCAGGCGCGGACGCCACCCTGCGTCCTACTAAGCGTGGACGGAGTAGTGAGCGGTGTGCTTGATCTCACCGACGCAGCCACGTGGGCGACGCTCGGAGCGAATGAACAGGAAATCAGCGGCTCATGGCAGACGGCACAACTTCCACCGACGCAATTGCTCGCGCAGGTTGCCTTCGATTCCGGCAGGATTTTCGGCATCAAATATCCCTCGTCGAAGAATACCGGCGGAGGGATCAATCTAGTGGTCTTCCCCGACCGACTTGGGCTGAGCGCCACGAACCACCTCGAAGTCCATGACCCGCACGGGGGTTTGGCGCAGCGCATCGGCGCTTAGCGGGGACGAACAATCGCTGCCTCGTTATATACCCATCCGCTGTCCGTGGGCTCAGCGCCGGTAAAGTTTTCGCACGCCCTCTGCCGGGCCAATCCAAAGGATTGGCTCGCGACGACTGCAGCAACCAGCGGGTGGACCCCTTCGGGTCGCCCCTCGGTCGCGCCCGGCACAATATGAGCGCGATTGGAGCGGCAGACGGGCGGCAAATTCGTGGCGACACGAAATGCCCCAGAGCGTGGCAAGGCTCAGCGCGTTTTGGAAAAACACTGCGGATCGGGTTGGCGAGGCAGTGTCGCCATCCAGGCGGCGAGGAGCGCTTGCAGGCGCTTCACTTCGGCGGGATTCTGTTCGCTGACATTGGTTTTTTCCCATCGGTCCTGAGGAAAACGGAAAAGCTCGAGGGGCTTCGTATCCTTTCCGGCCAGCAGTTTTCCGTCGCCATCGCGCACGGCAAGGGTCGGCCAACTGTCCCCGGGTTTGCCCGGAGTCGGCCACTGCCAGAAGATCGGCTTGGCGCGTCGCGAGGTTGATTTACCCAACAGCGCCTCGCTCTGGTCGACGCCGTCAGGGGCGTAACTTCCCGGCAATGGGGCACCCGCCAACGCGCACAACGTCGGCAGCAGATCCACGGCCGTGAGGGGCGTCGTGTCGTCAACGTTGTTGGCGGCGATCTTGCCGGGCCAGCGGGCGATGAAAGGCACGCCGATGCCGCCCTGCAGCAGGGAACGTTTTCGGCCGCGATGCCCGCCCGTGCTGCCGACGGAGGCCCAGCTGCTGAATCCGGGCCCGGTCGACTCGTCTTCGCCCATGCGGCGATCAGCTGGCCCGGTGATTTCCGGGCCGTTGTCGGAGCTGAACATCACGAGCGTGTTGGGCGCGAGACCGAGCCGATCCAGCGCGGCCAGCAGTTCGCCGATGCGGGCGTCGGCGTGGGCGATCACGGCCGCGTAAATCCTCTGGGCCTCGTCCGGCAGATCCGCGAATTTCTCCAGGTACTCCGGCTTGGGGTAGTGCGGCGTGTGGGGTTCATGGATCCAAAGGTTGAGGAAGAACGGCTTCCCGGCCGCGTGGCTTTTTTCGATGAACGCGATCGAGTTCTTCACATCGTCGTGCACGGGCATCTGCGGGCCGGGACAATTGTAGGTGCCGTAGGTGTCGTATCCGTATTCTGAGGGCAACGGGGCGTCCGGCACCATGATGTTGGTCAGGTGCCATTTTCCGTAGTGTGCCGTCGCGTAGCCGGCTTGTTGCAAGAGTCGCGGCAGCAGCACCGCCTTCGGGTTCAGCCAGTCGGGCATCCCGCGCTGCACATGGCTCTGCACCGTGGCGAAATGCCCGTGGATGCTGAACCGCGCGGGAAACTGGCCGGTCATGAGCGCGGTGCGACTGGGTGAGCACACGCTGCCGGCGACGGTGAATTGGCGAAAGTCGGTGCCCGCGGCGGCGAGCCGGTCGAGGTAAGGCGTTTTGAGATACGCGTGGCCGTACGATCCGAGATCGCCCCAGCCCCAGTCGTCGGCGAGGATGAACACGATGTTCGGTCGACCGGCGGTGGTGGGGGCGGGCGTGGCGGCGAAAGTGGCCGGGGCGACGACTCCGAGCAGGGCGAGTCTGAGCGAGTGGGCGATGCAGAAGTGGGGCATAGTGGTTGCTGGGAAATTAAGACGGCACGATTACTTCTTGTCCGCAGCGGCTGCCTTTTCCGCCTCTTTCTTCATCGCCGCTGCCTGGCGCGGAGTGACCTTGGTGACCGGTTCAGGGGGCGCGGTCCAAGGGTTTCCGTCCGGTCCGTTGTCGATGACGGGGAAGGCCGAGATCCTCAAACGGGCCGCGCCCATCGGGATCAACGTGATTTCCTCGATGGGTTCGTCGGACCGCACGGGACTTTCCGCGATCAAACCCACCAGGTCGGTTTCATCCGCCTGCCACGCGGGAATCCGGCGTCCTTTGGCTTTGATTTCAACGGGAGCCTCCGTGCTGCCCCAGACATTGCTCGCCGCAGGCCACGTTTTTTTCGCGAACGTGAACGATGCCGCCAAGTCCGCCCGATCAAAAACCAACCCGTAGTTCCACGGCGTGTTCGGAAAAATCTCGAACGCCGGCCAAGCGGCGAGTTGTGCCTTCGTCAATTCCCGGCGCCAGGCGTCGGGCAGATAGTCTTTGGTGGTGGCCTGCGCGCCGTCGAGGGGTACGTAGCGTTCGGCGATTTTCAACGAGTAGGAGAGCGGGCCGCGATCGACGGAGACGCTGTGGGCGTTTTTGGCCCAGGTCCGCACCCGCACCTCCATCGGCAAGTGGAGTTTTATGGTGTCGCCGTTTTTCCACTCCCGGTTGAGGCGGAGAAAGGTCTGCGGCCGCGATTGCACCGCGATCGGTCGACCGTTGATCCAGAGTTCCGCCCGTTCGCACCAGCCCGGCACGCGCAGATAAAGCGGAAATTCCTGAGTGCGCGGCAGCGCTAGCGTGAGCCCGATGTCCTCGTCGAACGGATACCGCGTGGTCGCCGTGATGCGGACCTCCGTGCCGGCGCCGATTTTCGCGGTGACGATCGAGTCCGAAGGAAAGACGAGTGCGAGACCGCTGTCGGGGGTCGCCATCCAGAGGTGCTCGGCATAATACGGCCAGCCCTGGCCCATGTTGAGCTGGCAGCAGCGGTGGGCGTGCGGGTTCATCTGATACTTGGGACCCGGGTCCTGGATTTTGGGGCTCTTGTTTTTGCTGCTGGAGACGACGAGATTGGGCGCGGTGAGATAGCGCAGCGCCCGGAAGTCGGGCGTCGTCGTGGCGGGCAGCGAGTTGAACGCGACGTCTTCGCAGCGATCCGCCCACGAGAGGCTGCCGTCGATCTTTAGAATTTCCTCGCAGGTATGCATCATCTCAACGATGCCGCACGTCTCGACCGCCTGACGGGCCGTGACAAAACCCGGTCGGCAGTTTTCGTCGCTGCCAAACATTCCGCCCGGCACCTGCCCGTAAGTTCCCCAGACCGTCTGGTAGTTGCGCTCCGGGGCCGCGAGGTGCCGCGGATCCTTCGACTGCAGGTAATAGGTCGGTGTCCCGCGCATGGCCTGCGTGATATTTACGTTATGCCAATCCGGCACGCCCTCGGTCCAATTGGCGATCTTGTGGAAAATCTTCTTCGCCAGCTCCAGCAGCTGCTGGTCGCCCGTGCGATTATAGAGCCAGTAAACGCTAGCGATGTTATCGCCGCCGCGCTGTTTCTGCCAGAGGGGCAGAAGAAAATCCGCCTCAGGCACCGCGAGTTGCCACGCAAAATATTTTGTCATCAGGCGGATGACCCGTTCATCGCCGGAGTATTCGTGGTAGGCCTGCAGCGCGTTCAACACCGGCATGTTCGGCCAGAGGTCCGGCTTGCCGGTGCTATGGACGCGCGGCGACTTGATGTTGGCGCGCGGTCCGAACCAGCCGTCCTCCCGCTGGCTGCCGATGACGCCGTTGATCCACACCTTCGCCTCCGCGATCATCGTGGGATCACCGAGGACGTAGGCGAGGTCACCGTAGCCCTTTAACCAATACGGCACCTCTTCCCAGAATTTTTCGCCCTCGCCCACCGGACTGAGCCACGGATTGCCCTCTTTGATGAGAAACCGGCTCAGTTCCGGCAGATGGCCGAAAAAGCCACCGGCCTGCAGCTCCAACTGCTGGCGCAACCAGCCCTGCGGTTTGATGCTGCCGATCGGAAGTTTGACCAACGGCCCCGGCAGCAGCGGGGCGCGATTACCCACGTAAAACGGGTTGACGCGGGTCGTCGCCGGCCGCGCCACCGTCCCAATGGATTCGGCGGCGGCCAATCCGTCAACTAACAGAAGGCCGCTCGCCAAAGCGGCGACCGACGCGAGGTTCCGGGGATAATTCATGGGGTGTTGTGCTTGGCGGTGACGGCGTCGTTGGTGGCGCCAAGGGAAACGGTGAACAGCGTTTCGGTGTTCCTCAGATCATTGCCGGTGAGCAGGATCTCTTTACTCGCGGTTCCCTCCACCTGAACCCAGGTCGGGCTACGGCCGACCGCCCGGCTGTTGCGAATCCAAGCGCGTTGCACGTTTTGCAGGCGTATCGCGCTTTCGGATTCGGCGGAGGCTGCGACCTTGCTGTCGGAAAATTCCAGATCGCTGACATCGTCGCAGATCACGGCGGGACGGTGTTCGGGAGTGTGGGCCTCCAGTACGATGTGATTGAGCGCCAGCCCCTTCACGTGGCGCGCGTAGATGCCATAGGCGGGAACTGCTTTGCCGAATTGGGTGAATTCCGGCCGCACGCGCGCCAGCTCGGGGATCGAGCGGATCGCCCCATCGGCAACCGAACCGCCGCCCTGCGCCATGATTGCGATATTGCTGAAGGTCACGTTTTCGATGGGGTGGCCGGGCAGTCCGGTGAGCATGATCAGGGGCTTGGCGATTTCCTTCGGGTTGGTTTTCGCGGTGATCTGAAAATTACTGAAACGGAAATTCTTCATGTTTTGCAGCGGCGCGGGCTCGGGGGGGCCATCCACATACACCGTGTAGTTGTTGAACGTCATGAAGACCGCGCTGATGACGTCTTTGAAAATCAGGTTTGAGAACTGCATGCCGTCCATTTTTCCGCCTTCGTTCATCTGGATCTTAATCGCCGCATCGTTGATGTCGTGGAAAACGCAGTTATCGACTGTGATGCCGTAAAAATCTCCGGTGGACAGCATCCCGATGCGGATCGCCGCCCGCAGGCTGGTCATGATGCAATTTGTAATGGTGAAAAGACGACACGGCGTGTCGGGGCGTGACGATTGCAGGCAGATGGAATCGTCACTCGTATCCATCACGCAGTTGCTGATGGTGACGTTTTCGCAGCCGTCGAAATCGAGACCGTCGCCGTTGCCATTCACCTTGGCGTGGATGGTGACGCCCTGAATGTTAACGCGCCGGCAATAAATCATCGCGAGCGTCCAGCTGGCCGGATTGACGAGCTCGACGTTTTCCAACGAGACGTTCGTGCAGCGCAGGAAACGGAGTAGCATGGGCCGGTCTTTTTTGGGATCGTCCGGATTCGGGAAATTGCTGCGATGGCCGCGGCCGTCGATTTTCCCTTTTCCCTCGATCCCGATATTGGCCGCGTTCTCCGCGAAGATCAGGCAGCCCTCCTTTTTGTTTCGGTCGGCGTACTGATTGCGGAAAACGTTCGGGGCATAGTCCTTGAAGTTTGTGCTGCCCGCCAGCGTGGCGCCGGCTTCGAGGTGCAAGATGACATTGCTCTTCAGGAACAGTGTTCCGGTGACGTAGTTGCCGGATGAAAACACGACCTTGCCACCGCCCGAGGCATGGCAGGCGTCGATGGCTTGCTGGAGCGCCGGCGTGTTGAGCGTCGTCCCATCGCCCACGGCGCCATGGTCGGAAACGGTGATCGTCCGGGCGTGGCAGGCCACGGCGAGGAGCAGGAAGGCGAGCAGGAGCTTTGTCATTGGTTCAGAACCCAAAGGTGGCGGTCAGGATAAAATTACGGGGCCGGCGCAATTCCCAGCGGAGGGGAACGATGGCATTCGCGGTGCCGAGAACGCCGTTGGTATCGTAGTCGCTTGAGACCAACCGCGGTTTGCTCCAGCCGAGCGGATTTTCCACGTTGAGCTGCGTGCGCAGCGTCACGTTCCCGAAGATGCGGCGCTCGTGAGAGAGCATGGCGCCGAGCTCCCAATGGTCGGCGCCTTTTCGCGGCCGGGCCGGATCGATGACGCCATTGGGAATGCCGGCAGCGTTCGGAGTGCGCATGTAGCCGCTAGTGCTCGCGCTGCGCCAACGGAAGTTGCCGCCGACCGACCAGCCTTTCAGCCGGCCCTCTTTTGAGAGTACATGGGTGATGAGTCCGTTGAACGCATAGCGGCCGTTGCGGCTTGTCGTGATGCCCTCGATGGCGAGTTCGTCCTGGTAGGAACGTTCCGCCGTGGCGGTCTGTTGTTCGATGAGGAGGGCGTCGGCTCCAGCTTTGCTGCGGGCAGCTGGATCGGCCGGATTGAGATCGAAGGAGGCGGAGCGCTGGCCGGCCTCCACCTTGCGAAGTTCGCTGGCGAATTTTCGCCAGGTTGCGAGACCCTCGAAGGGTGCGGCGCTGTTGAGATAGCGGCCGAGCGACGTAAGGTGGGTGCCGAGCACGTTGCTGTTTTCGCTTCCCGTCAATGCGACGCGCCAGTTCCGCGAGGGATTGAACGTGACGTTCAGTTCGTAGCCGGTGGCGCGGTAGCTCCACGTATCGCTCACGTTATCCACGAGGTTCACGATGGGGAAGGCCGGCGTGTCCATTAGGATGAAGTGCGAGTCGCCAAAATCCCGGTAATTCGCGCGCAGGCGATTGAGGATGCTGTTGAGCGGGGCACGGTATTGATTGGCGAGACGCGCCTGATCGTTGGCCGCCGCCACGAAGCGGTTGAGGCCAACGGAGAGACGGCCGTCCAGCAGCGAGAAACGCACGCCGTAGTCCTCGGTTCGCCCGGTGGTATTCGGCGCCGATTCGCTCTGATAGTTTTTCCACGAGGCATCGGCCACCGGATTGAAATTGGTCGAGCGGCTGTAGTTCAACGAGAGCCACGGCAAAGCGTGGAAGACCGCGCCGAGGGTGCGGGAGATTCCGGCCGTGTCGACACTCGGGGTGGCTTTGAGCGGCACCGCAACCGACGACGTGAAGTAACGCTTGAGCGGGTCTGTGGCCGAGCCGGGAATGGCGGGATCGATGAAGCCGCGGAGAGTCTCCGGGACGTAGCTCTTCGTGCCGTCGCGGCGGTAGCCGGCCACCGTGACGAGACGATTCTTCAACCACCACGACTGCCACCCGAAGGAGAGCGCTTCGTGGGCGAAACCCGACTTCACGGCGTTGAGATGCTGGCGGAGCGCGAAGTTGATCGGCGCGGCGTCGTTGGCACTGCCGCCGACCATGCGGCCAAAGGCATTGATTTGAGCGAGGTTCGCCGAAAAGAAATGCTGATCGGGCAGCGCCGGCACCTGACCGTTCACATAATAGGCCCGGCCGCGAAGAGTGCTGGCCGCGGCGGTCGCGTCCCCGGACCAGCCGGTGCCGGCTAGGCCGATCGTGGCGAGGTTGTAGCAGCGCATGATATTGGTGTCCGAATCATTGCGGGTCTGTTGGCCCAACGCGGCGAAGTTCTGCCGCCCCAGCCAGCGATGGATTTTTCCGAGATCAACTTCGTAGGAGAGCGTCGCGCGATATTCGTCCGATTGCGCGATTTCGTCCCGGAGCTGGCCGAGGGTGTCGCCGTAGGGCACGAGGTAGCCGGGATTGAGCGACCCGTCGGGGAGGTAGCGATTGACGTCGAGCTTGATGACGTTGAATGCGTCGGGAGCGTAGGTGCGGCGATGCCGGCCGGCATTGCCCGCGAGTTCGAGGTAGAGACCGTCGAGAATCTTTTGCTCGATGAACGCGGTGGTCCAGCGACCGTGGTCGCGCTGCTCGGGCCGGTCCCACGTGCCGCCATTGAGATTTACGTCACGGCGTAGACCGTAGAGCTGAAACGGATCGACGGTCTGCACGCTCTGGGTGCTCGCGCCGCCGAAGGTGTCGGTCTGCATTACGCCCTGAAACCGCATGTTCACCACCGGATTCGCGAGTTTGAGGCCCGTGATGTAGACCTGCTGCTGTGCGGCATTCTGGGTGATGGCGTTGCGCGGATTAAAGTCGGCCACGGAGCGGACGAATCCGTCGGCGCTCGCGACGCCCGGGGCGACCCGGAGGCGATTGCCATTGGCATCGACGAACGTGCGGTTGGCCGTGGCCCACGCGATTCCCTGGGGAACGAAATCAACCGTGGGGCGACCGTTCGCCAGCCATTGGATCACGCCGCTGTCGAACGCCCAGGCGAGCGGGACGATGTTCCGGTGATTGCTGTAGTTCTCGTGGTTGACGGTGATTTTGGTGTGGGCGAAGGGCCGGGCCGTCACACCCAGAGTCAGGCGGTCCTGATTGCCACCCTCGAAGCGTCGGAATTCGCGTTTTTCCGCGTGGAGCAGGTTGAGGCGGAAGGCGAGGCGGTCTTTGACGAGCGGCTGGTTGTGGTCGAGTGCGACGCGGTTCGAGGTCCAGCGGTCATACTGCGCCTGCACCTGCGTTTTCCGCTGCTGCAATTGCGCGCGCTTGGTCGTGGTGATGGCGGCGCCCTGCGGCTCGCCCACGCCGATGAGCAGAGCGTTGGGTCCGCGCGCGAGCGTCAGGCGCTCGAGGTTGTAGTTGTCCGAGGTCTCGAAGGAATTGAAGAAGTCGTGCGAGAGCGTCTGGAGGCCGTTGTTGCCGGTGTTGGTGAAGCCGCGAATCGAATAGGCCTGGCCCGTGCCGCCGCGTAGAAACTGCCCGGTGGCGTTGCCGTCGTTGCTCGGGGTGTTGTCGCCCTCGACGGCATCGACACTCGGGGTGAACAGCAGCGCCTTGTCGAAGGAGTTTACCGCGAGGTCCTGCATGAACTCGGGGGTAAGAATGGTGAGCGATGCGCCGACGTCGCGCAGATTGGTGCGCATGCGCGTGCCGGCGAGTGTCTCGGTGGCGGCGTAGCCGTGGTCTTTGTCGGTGGAGACCTCGAAGGGCGTGAGGACGACGGTGTCGGCCGACGGGGCTGCAGACGAGTTCGCGGAGGTGGCTGGCGGGAGCGTGCGAGCCGCCGGGGTGGGCGTCGCGCGGCCGACGGCGAGGGCGAATGAGGCGGCATCGCGCACGAGTTGGAGATCGGTGCCCGCGAGTATCCGCGTGACGGCTTCCTCGACGGTGAAGTCGCCGCGCACGGCGGCAACGCGCACGCCCTGCACGATGGCAGCGGGGAACATGATCTCGCGGCCGGCTTGCTGGGCGGCGAGCCGGAGCGCCGTGGCGGCGTCGCCGGCAGGAAGGTCGAAGTGCTGCGGCGGGGACGGCGTGGCCAACGCACGGCAAACGATCAGCGCAGCGACGGCGGTTGCGCGGAGCCAGCGCGAGGGGCGGAGTAGTTGGGGCATGAGGAAGCTCGATTTCTCTAAAAGACGACCTACCGCGCCGGACACACTAAGGGGAATTCGCACGGCGGAGCAAAATCGTATCACTGCGGCGTTCGGCGCGGATGCCGGCGGTGGCTTCGAGGAGGCGGACGAAGCCCTCGGCGTTGTCGGACCGGAACGAGGCGATGACGGGAAGGCTCGCTAGGGATGGATCGGCGAGGGAGAGCTGGAGGGTGTTGTGGCGGTTGAACTCGGCGACGACTTGCGCGAGCGGTGCGGAGGAAAACTCGAGGAGGCGTGGCTGCCACGCGAGGGTGCGGGCGATTTCGGCGGCTGTGACGGCGCTGGGCACGATGGGAGCCAAAGTCACGTTAGCCCGAGCGGACGCGAGCGAGATGGTCACACGCTCGCCGCGGCTGACGAGGGCTGCGGTCGCGGGTGGCGCGAGCGTGTCGGACGAACGCGAATCGGGCGCGAGGGAGGGGGTGACCTGCACACGGCCCTCGGTGACGAGGACTTCGACGGCGGCGGCGGCGAGGCGGACGTTGAAGGCGGTCCCGACGGCGCGGGTCTCGACGCCGGCGGCGCTGACGATGAACGGGCGTGCGGGATTCTTCGCGACGGTGAAGTGCACCTCGCCGCTCAGGAGACGCACGCGGCGTTCGGTTGGTGTGTAGACTACGGAGACGGAGGCGCCGCGGTTGAGTTCGAGGACTGAGCCGTCGCTGAGGAGGCGTTTTTCGCAGCCGGTGGCGACGGTCGGGGTCGCGGATACGAGGGACGAAGTCGGGCGCGTTTCGCGGTTGAGAAAGAAAGCGAGAGCCACGCACGCCGCTGCGGAGAGGGCGCCGAGTGCGAGCCAGCGCAACGGGCGGCGGGTGGCGTGGTGGAGCGAGGAGGGCGGGGTTGGGTTCCGGCGCGTGCTCCGGGCGCCAGTCGGCGAGGAGGTCGAGTTCGCGCCAGGTGGCTTGCTGGCGCGCGAGGGCATCGCCGTGGCGCGGATCGACGGCGAGCCATTGGAAATAGTCATCCTGTTCGCCGGGCGTGAGACCGCGGTCGCGCCGGATGAGCCAGTCGGCGGCTCGTTCGTCAGATGTGGGTTGGCTCATCTGAGTCCCACTTCGCGGCGATCGCGGGCGAACGATTCCGTGCACTTGCGCACACCGATGGTGAGTTGCGCGGAGACCGTGCACGCGGAAATACCGAGGCGAGCGGCGATCTCCTTTTGGGACACACCGTAGACTTTGCGCAAGGTCATGACCTCGCGGCAGCGTGCGGGCAGGGACTGGATGGCGATGGTCAAACGTTCGAGTTTTTCGTGGCGGTCGACGGTCTCGGGAATACCGTCGCTCCCATCCAAGACGTCCAAGGACTCGAAAGACACTAAGGAATCTTCGCCGGAAACCTGGCGGTGCCGCAGCGTGTCGAGCGCGAGATTGCGGGCCGTGGCGAAAAAAAAGGCTTTGGGCGAGCGCATGGCGGACTGGGCGGCGCGGGCGCGGAGCACGCGGGCGAAGGCCTCCTGCACGAGATCGTCGAGCTCGACGCCGTGTGGAAACTGGCTGCGCAACCAAGCCCGGAGCATCGGCTCGTGGGGAAGCACGTGGTCGCTGAACCAGCGGTCGTCGGGGGCTGGCGAAGGATCGGAGGGTTGCTCGGGAGTCACGGGGTGAACCGTGGATTGGCGAGAAGCGCGGGTATGGGCAAGCTCCGGGTGCCGGGACGACCTCCGGCGGGCCGGCGGGGGGCGACCACGCGGAGCGCCGTGCCGTGGGCGGCGAGTTTATTTTTCGGGCTCGCGGTGATTTCGGGATGGCGGGCGTGGAAGAGAATCTCAGCAGGGCTCGGTAGGAGCGAAGGTCGAGACCCGGCACGCGGCCGAAGTGCTTCTTGTTGTTGGACACTACGGGCAGCCCGAAATTAAGCGCGGTGGCGGCGATTCATAGGTCGTTGTCCGACGTGAAGAAAAATAGCGTTTTCGCCGCGAGGTCCTTCGCGTCGAGGGCGTCCATGACTTTGCCGAGCGCATGGTCCATCTGTGTGATGTTGTCTGGGTGTTTGCTGTTGGGATGGCCGGGATAGAGATCGGAAAATCGCGGGTCGGAGGCGATGGGGGGCGTGCGGTTCATGCACCCACACCGAAAGTACGAACGGCTTTTTCGGATCGCGGATGTCGCTCAGCCAATGGACGGCGTCGGCCGCCACGCGTTGGGCGGAGTAACCCTTGGTCGGGCCCACGGGCGTGCCATTGCGGACAAAGTTGTTGGGATTCTCATGGCTCGGGGCGGCATTATTGTGCGTCGCCATCCAGTAGTCGTCACCGTGGTCGTGCGGCTGGGGAAACCCGGCGGTGTTGAACTGCGGCCGGGAGTTGAGGTGCCATTTGCGACGTGGCAGGTTTCGTAGCCGATAGCTTTCAGCAGCTTTAGGTGATCTCGGTTTTCCGCAGGTGGGCTTCTTGGTTGCCGTAGAGATGCGTCCACACGCCGTTGCGATTCGGGGTGCGCCCAGTCAGAATCGCGGAGCGACACGGCGAGCAGACGCCGGCGGCTGAGTAAAACTGGGTAAACTTCACGCCTTGGGCGGCGAGCCGGGCGAGGTTGGGCGTTTTGATCTCGGGGTTGCCGTAGGGCGAGGTGTCGCCCCAGCCGAGATCATCGGCGAGGAAGACCGCGATGTTGGGGCGAGCGGGCTCGGCTGCAGCGTGAGTGGGCGAGAGGGAAAAGAGGAGAAGGAGCGAAATGATGGGCAGGCGCATGGGAGCCAGGGAGCAGAACAAAGGGCGGAGCGAGAGGGCGAAATTTATTTTTTCTTGAGGGCTTTGGGCGCGCCAGACGTCTGGCCGGCGGGATCTTCGTTGGGCGTGCCGCGCCAGACGGGGGCGGCGTTGGTGACGTTCCACTTTTCCCAAGCGTCGGCGAGTTCGCGGACGCGGGCGGGATATTGTGCGGCGAGGTCGCGCGACTCGCCTGGGTCAGTGGCGAGGTCGAAGAGTTGCCAGCTGCTCTGGGTCTTGGCGTCGAAATCGCGCCAGTCGGCGAGCTTCCATTTGCCGCGGCGGACGGCGCGCTGCGGGCCGAAGCGCCAAAACAAATCGGTGTGCGGTGCAGCGGCGGGCGGCGTGGCCGACGTGAGATGAGGGAGTAAGTTTACGCCGTCGAGGTCCGCGGGTACAGGTGCGCCCGCGGCGGCGAGTGTGGTTGGCAGGAGATCGAGCGCGATTATTGGGTGATCCACGGTGCGGCCAGCGGGGATGCGGCTGGGCCACGCAGCGAAGAAGGGGACGCGAATGCCGCCTTCGAGCACCTGGCCCTTGTCGCCGCGGAACGGCGCGTTCACACCAGTGTTGTAGGCGAAGAACGGCTTGCGACCCGCGCCGCCGTTGTCGCTGAAGAATACGATTAGCGTTTCCTTGGTACGGTTGGTTTTTTCTAAGTGTGCGCGGAGGCGGCCGATGGAGTCGTCGAGGCCGATGAGCAGCGCGAGGTAACCTCGGCGCGCGGGATCGGTGATGGCAGCTGGCGCGCGTGCGGCGACGGAGGGATCGATTTCTAGGGGCGTGTGCACGGCGTTGTAGGCGAGGTAGAGAAACCACGGTCTCGCCGCGTGGCGCTCGGTGAAGGCGATGGCCTCGTCGGTGAACACGGTGGTCGCAAAGCCGTCGAGCGGTTGCACCTCCCGCCCACGGTAGATTAGATTTTGCGAATTGGCAGTGCCGAACTTGGACGCGGCGTCGCGGCGGAGCGCGCTCGACCCGCTCGGCCAAGGCAGGCGCGAGATCGAGGCGATTGACATCATACACGGCGTAGGCCGCCGCGGCGCCGAGTTCCTTGGCCGCCGCCGCCAGTTCGGCCTCGCGGCGACCGACGAGCACGACCTTGGCGCCAGCCGCGTGCATGGACTGCGCCATGGCAAACCCGATGCCCGTGCCGCCTCCGGTGATCAGCACGGTCTCGCCGCGCAAAGAGAACGCGTCGGGAAAGTTCATTTTTTACCGAGGGATTGGAGGCCGGCCTTGAGGTATCCCAGTGCAAAGGCCATGCCGGCGTGCCACGGCGCGGCGCAGCTCATCTGGGGCGCGTGGTCGGGGATGATCACTCCTTCGAACTTGTTTTGGTCGAGGATCGCCAGCACGCGCAGCACATCGATTTCGCCGTCGTCGATGAAGGTCTCCTTGTAGTGCGGCACCTTGTCGCGGACGTTGCGGAGATGGATATAGCCGAGGCGGTGCTGCCGGGAATAGCGGTCCACCGTGTCGTAGATGTCTCCCTCGGTCATCTCGGCGAGCGAGCCGATGCAAAACTCGAGCTGGTTGGCTGGACTCGGATTGAGGTTGATGACGCGCTGATACATCGACGGCTGGTAAACGAGGCGCGGCTGGCCGCGGACGGTCGGCATCGGCGGATCGTCCGGGTGCAGCGCGAGCCGCACGCCGGCTACTTCGGCGACGGGCAGAACATCGTCAAGGAAACGCTGGAGGCGCGACCAAAGTTGGTCGTGCGTAGCAGGCGGGATGGTGCCGGTGTCGCGCGACGGGGCGGTCGGATCGACGACCATATTCCACACGAGACCGTTCGGCATCGGCAGGTCGTAAGGCCCCTCCATGCCGACGGAAGTGGCGCCGCCGCGGGCGTAGTTGCCCTTGGTGCGCCCGGCGACGCCGGCGATGGAAAAATTATAGCCCATGATCGGGATGCCCGCCTCGCCTAGGCGGCGCACGATGGTCTTAACATTTTCGATGTGCTGAGCACGCCTTGGGCCGTCGAGTAGAATGTCGCCCCAGTGCGCCGGGTCGAAATTTTCGATCGCCTCGAGCTTGAGGCCGGCGGCTTCGGTCGCTGCCCGCACGCCTTGCAACTCGGCGAGCGTCCACAGTTTTTCCGGATCGCCGGCGAGGCCCCAGCCCCAATCGGTGCCGAGAGGCTGGTCGTCGCCGGCGGAGTGGCCCGCCCCGCCGCGGAAGTAATCAACAAGATGCGCGACAATATGGGTGGCGCCGGCCTGCTTCGCGAAGGCGAAGTTCTCCAGCGTGAGCATATGGCGGTAGAGACCAAGACCGAGTTTCATCAGATCACCGTAGACTAGCAGCGATCTCGACGGAAAGTTTTCTCGTCGCGGTAGTAGCTTCGGTCAGCCGATCTCCAAGTGCACTTTGAGCGCGGTCGTTTTCTCCCCGGCGAGCCGCAGGGCGTCGCTGACTTCGGCCAAGGGCAACACGCCAGTGATGAGCGCACGCACATCGACGCGCCGTGTTTGCACCATACGGATCGCCTCGTCAAAGACGTTCCCGTAGCGCATCGAGCCGACGAAATTGATTTCGCGCACCATGAGCTGATTGACCGGCAGCGGAATGTCCTCTGTGCCGAGCGTGCCGATCTGCACAATCGTCCCGCCGGGGCGCACCAGATCGAAGGCTTGGCGCAGCGCCGCGCGGGCGCCTGCGGCTTCGAACACGACGTCAAAGCCGTCCCCCGTCAGTGCGCGGACTTCGTCGGCCAGCGTCGGCGACGCCGGATTCACGGTGGCCTCGACGCCGAGTTTGCGGGCGGCTTCGCGGCGCGTGGCCAGAATATCGCTGAGGGCCACGGGCACAGCGCCGAAGGCTTTCGCGGTCATGGCTGCGAGCAGCCCAACCGGGCCACCGCCAGTCACGAGCACGCGTTTGCCCGCGACGACTCCGGCGCGTTTCACCGCGTGCAGCGCGACCGCCAGCGGCTCGAGCATCGCGTCGGTGGCGTCGTCCATGTCCGGGGGCAGCACATGGCATTGATCGGCGCGGACGGTGACGAATTCTGCGAACGCGCCATCGGTCGGCGGCGTGGTGCTGGCACTGCCTAGTATGATGGTGGCACGGCAGAGATTGCCGCGCCCGCTCTTGCAGTAATCGCAGACGCCGCAGGCGCGGGCCGGGTTGGCGGTTACGCGCGCACCGACCGTCACGTCTTTCACGCCGTCGCCGACGGCGGCGACCTCGGCTGTGAACTCGGAAGGGCAAACAGGGTCACGTATTGACCCTTGACACCACGGCCTTGAACGAATCTGCAATCGCCCCGCCGACACCGTCGGAACCGCCGCACAAACTGACTGGGTTCGATCCGGCGAGATAGGTGATACTTAATCGGGGGAGAGAGGACGGCAAAAGGAGTCAAACTGTGCACTTTGCACTGGGTGATTCGCTGTGAAGCAGCTGCGCAGGACACCCCCAGCTGCGAGCCGCTATCATCAGACGGGTGGAGAGGGATACCTCGATCCACCGGAGGGTCCGAAATCACGCGACGAGGGCGTCGCGTCTCCAGCGTGGACGTGGCTTCGCCAGCGGCGGCGATGCGGTTCAGAACGTGCCCTTGAGGCCCACGGTCCGGAGGGAGCCGAATTCGGCGCGTTGGCGGAATTGGGCGGCGGCGGGCATAGCGACCAAAAGAAAAACTCAGTTCGTCAGGCGATGCCGCCAGTAACTTGGCGGCTGCTTAAAGTGCATCGCCGCGAGCACCCAGACGTGACCGGGTTTGACGACGTAGATGACGGCTTAAGGAAACGGTCGCCGGAAGTGCCGCCGGGCCCGCGGCGGACGGTAGATGCGCAGTAGCGTGGGCGCGTTCGATCTCGGCGACCAGTTCGTCGGTATGTCGGTAAAACGCCTGACCGAGGTCGGGGCGCTCGGTCGCGTAGCGCGCTGCCGCTGTCTTGAAGTCGGCCCGTGCCTCCGGGTGAAAACGGGCGCCAATCACAAGCCGACGATCTTGCGCACTTCCGCCATGACCTGCGCGGCGGGGATACTTTTGACCTGGCCGCTCGCCAGTTCGGCGAGCCGCCGGTCGATTTCACGGCCCCATGCCTCCTCAAGCGCCGGGTCGGGTGCGCTGAATGTATCGATCAACAGCTCGGCCGCTTGCTCGCGGGGCAGTTGGCGTGTCTCGGCGTAGGGTTCTTTCAGGGTCAGGATCATGGACGGCAAGATAGGTCGGTGCGTGCACCGTTCAACTCTCGCGTTCGTGCGAGTGGCACTCCCGGTTCGATCCGGCGAGATAGGTGACCTTCATGTTTCCTGACCCTTCGGGTAGGCGGCGCAGATAGTCGACGTGGGTCCAGCCTTTGGCGGCGGCGTCGGTGGCGAGCGCTTCGCACTAGGCGGTGATCGCGGTGAGTTTACACCCGTGACCCTTCCTATCAACCCCTCCCGGATCCCATTCTCCCGAGAATCCAGCTTCCTTTCAGCCGCCGCCCCAGAATCGGATTCTGGCCGTGACAGCAAGAAACCGCTGGCGCGCGGTCGCGGATTGGCTCACTTCCAGACCTCTCTGAGCCCCAAAATCCCGTTCGTTTCCGAGCATTCCTCAACCCCTGGTTGGCCTCCTCTCCAAAATGTCCGATCGCAGATCATGAACACTCTGCAGAAGCTGTTTCTTAGGAGCGTGCGATCGCAAATTGGCTCACTTCCGTCTCGCTAGCCGCTCCCGAATGCCCGTTTGTTTCTGAGTATTCCTCTTCTGCCTAGTTGGCTCTTTTTTTAGAACGACCGATCGTTATTCATGAACACTTTTCAAATGCTGACTCTTGGGAGTTGGGTCAGCTCGATCGGCCTAGCACCGCAGCCCCCGAACACGTGACGCCCGATTCCACCCTTTCGGCACCCAAAGTCGCCGTCCTTGCGGCGGCCGGCATCGACCGCGCGCTGCTGGAGGAGCTGTTCGATCACACGCCAGACATAGCCTTTTTCATTAAAGACGCCGCCGGCCGCTACACCACCGTGAACCACTCGTTGGTGGAACGCCACGGTCTGCACGGCAAGGCGGAGATGATTGGGCGACGTCCCGCCGACGTGTGCGTGGGCAGCTTCGGACGCATCCCGACCGAACAGGATGCAGCCGTGCTGCGCACCGGGCGCCCCATCGTCGAGCACCTCGAGCTCCACTGGCTGCAGCCCCACCGCCCGGTCTGGTGTCTTACGACCAAACTGCCGCTGCGCGATGCGGCGGGAAAGATCTGCGGCCTGATCGGCCTCTCCAAAGACGTGCGCGCGCCGATTTCTCCGCGGGAGATCCAGCCGGAAATCGCCGCGGCCCTATTGTACTTGGAAACCAACTACGCGGAGCCCATCTCGCCTTCCGCCCTCGCCCGCCTCGCGCGGGTGCCGCCGGCGAGGTTCGGACGCGCCGTCAAGCGGATCTTCGGCCTCACTCCCGTCCAGTTAATCGCCAAGACGCGCATCGCCGCCGCCTCGCTGGCCCTCCGCGATACTCCGCGCGCGGTCGCCGAAATCGCGCACGCGTGCGGCTTCTCCGATCACAGCGCCTTCACGCGGGCGTTCCGCGCGGCCACGGGAGTCACGCCGACCGAGTTTCGCCAGATGCACCGCACAGCCCAAGCCCGCGGCAAGCCGGAAGCAGTCCGCAAGACCGCGCGGCGGCGTTGACGTGCGCCGCCCGCTCCGGCTTGGGCGCGAGCGGGTGCGCCCTGGCGGCGGTTGTGCCGACTTCGCCAATTTCGTGCGTTTCCCAGTCAAGATGCTGCGACGCGAACCGGTTAGACTTGAGCCGTTCCAATGTCACCCCTTCCCATTCCGATGAACCTAGGAACAGGCCGCCGGTCCACTGGCGAGCCCAGCTTCCGTGCGAAAATGCACGAGGGCGTGCGGCGCGCCGGGTATGACCGCGGGCACATGGCCGCTGC
>SYGN01000050.1 GCA_005799525.1 Opitutaceae bacterium
CTTGGTCGAACAACATCCTCACGACGCTTGGGTGCTCACCCTCTCTTCCGAAGCGATGCAACGCTGGTTTGCGCGACGCGACGTGCCATGTCTCGTCGCCGGATCGACGTATCCGGGCGTGACGATGCCGCACTACGATTTGGACAATCGCGCCATCTGCCGACATGCCGCCGGAGCGCTCCTGCGCCTCGGCCACCGGCGCTTGGCCCTGCTCAATCGCGAATCCCGCCGCGCGGGCGACGTCGACAGCGAACTCGGCTTTCTCGAAGGCGTCCGCCAGTCGCCGCACTCCGAAGCCACCGCCGAGGTCGTCTACCACCGAGACGACGTGGACTCAGTGGCGCGAGCGCTGCGCCAACTGCTCGACCGGCCAATCCGTCCGACCGCCTGCTTGGTCTGCAACTCCTACGCCTACCTCGCCGCCGCCAGTGTGCTCGCGCAACGGGGTCTGCGCATACCCGTGGACATCTCGCTACTTTCCCGCGACGACGACCCGTTCCTCGCCTCGCTCGCGCCCGCACCCGCCCGGTACATGGTCGACCCGCACACATTTGCCAAAAAGATTTTGGGCTTACTGCGGCAGGTCCTCAAACGGAAGCCAGCCCCGCGCTCACCGGCGCCCCTGTTGCCGAAATTTACCGCGGGCGGATCGATGTCCGCGCCGCCCCGTAGCGGCGAGTAAACCGTCAGCCCCGCACACCGCCCGGCCGGGAGGCAAAATCGAAGAAACCGATATCGGTTAACTGCGTCCGGAGCGCGGCGAGTTGCGCCGTGCTGGGCTGCACTAACGGCAGCCGCACGGGGCCGCAATCTACCCCGAGCATCGCCATGAGCGCCTTTGAAGCGGCGAGGTGGGTCACGCCGACACCGTTGCAGATCGCGATCATCTTAATCGCGGTATCCTGCAGCTTTCGCGCCGTGGCTGCATCGCCTTTCTGGTGCGCCGCAAGTAAGCGCAGATAAATCGGCGCCGCGTAATTGTAAGTGCTGCCGACCGCTCCGCGCGCCCCGGCTTTCCACCCCTCGAGTAGCAGCTCGTCGCGCCCGAAGAGAATATCAAAGCGCCCGCCCTCGGCTGCGAAGCACGCGCCGTAATCGGAAAGATCTTCATAAGTATACTTTACGCCAACGAGCGTCGGGATGCGGTCGGCTGCCCTTGCGAGAAACTGAGCGACGGGGAAGGTCACCCCGGTCATCGACGGAATATTGTAGTAGTAAAACGGCAGGGATGGCGCGGCTGAGGCGACCGCTTCGCACCAGTCGACAAGCTCGTCGGTGTTGCGCGGTTTGAAAAACATCGGGGCCAAGGCCGAGACCGCCGCCGCGCCAATTTTTGCCGCGTGCGCCGTCAGCGTGCGGGCGTCTGCAAGGCACGTGTGGCCCACATGGACGATCACCGGCAGATCCGTATCGGCGGACTTCACCCATTTTTCGGCGACCGCGAGCCTCTCCTCCAAGGTCAGCGAAAGCCCCTCGCCCGTCGTGCCGCAGACGAAGGCGGCGCTCACGCCATTTTCCTTCAGGAAACGTGCGTAGGTCGGGATGGCGTCGAGATTGATCGAGCGGTCGGCGTTGAAGGGCGTGAAGGGAGCGGCAACGAGGCCGCGGAATCGATTTTGCATAAAAGAGAGTGGTGGAAAATAGCGGAACGATCAGGGCGAGGCCGGAGCAAAAAGGAATGTGAGCATGAACGAGTGGAAACGCACTGCGACGAAGCTTGTCTCATTCGCTCTTGAAATGAGCTCAACAGACTGGCGGTAGGAGCCCGCTTGCGGGCGATTTTTACAGACTGAATCGCCCGCAAGCAGGCTCCTACAAAAACCGTCATTTGACTCATCTTGAACGTAATTTGGAATTAGATTGACCCGCGCACGCCGACGTTGATGTAGAAGCCCAGTTCCTGCCAACGCGCGGGCTTGGCGTAGTCGGGTGTGCCGGGCGCGTAGCGTTGCAGGTCTTGCACGAAGCCACCCCAGTCGACCACGGACGCATAGAGCGCGTAGCGACGCGAGAGAGTGTAGGTGGCGTTGACGCCGATGCGCATGCGCTTGGCTTGGTAATTGAAGGTGTCGACCGGCACCGAGGCACTCGCGGCAACGGCACCGGTGCGGGTATCGCCGAGGTAACTGAGGGTGGTTTTGAGCGAGAGGCGACCGCGCACGAAATTGATGCCGCCGCCGAGCGACTTGGGATTGTAGCCGGAGAAATCGGCGGTGTTGCTGCCGCTGAGGTTGAGCTTCGTGAAATTGACGAATGCCTGCAGCCCGCGCGCCCACGAAGGCAGAAACGTGAGCGACTGCCGATAGGACATCTCGAAGCCATCGATCTGCGCATCGCCGGCGTTGGTCCGCGTGGAGATTTGGTAGGTCAGCAGCGAAGGGTCGCTCTCCAAGCCATACTGCTCGAGGAGCGCGGGCGTCGCCGCCGTGCTCAAGCTGCCGAAGAAATCCTTCACGCTCTTGCGGAACACGCCGATCGAGCCGAAGCCGCCCTTGATCTGGTAGCTTTCGAGCGAAAGGTCGTAACTCGTCGCACTCCACGGTTTCAGGCCGGCGTTGTTCACGATGATCACCGGGTTGGCGACATCGGGATCAGAAATCGAAGTGCTGGGGATGACGTTGTTGATGTTCGGTCGGCCGAGCGTCTGCGCGTAGGCGGCACGGAGGATCAGATTTTCGGTGAGGTTAAACGACGCGTTCACACTGGGGTAATAACCGTCGTAGTGACGATCAGCCGTGGCGCCACGTTCCACGTAGCGGAGCTTGCGGAGCACGAGCGCATCCGTGGAGAGCGGGACGCGTTGGATACCGGCGAGGTTGGGATTTCCATCGACGAGCGTGCCGTTCGGGTTGCGCTGGAATTGGGCGTTGATGTCGTTGAGCGGACCGCGGCCCTTGTCGTCGGTCCGCTCATACCGAACGCCGGCCACCACCCAGAGCCGGTTCTTGAAGAGCCGGACGTCGGCACGAAAATAACCGGCCGAGATCGTCTCGCGCAATTTACGGGAATTATTGACGGCGTTCTGATGATCCTGGGCTTCGTCGAGGACGAACCACGAGGGGTTGGCCTTGTAGAGGTCGAACATTTTCTGACCACTGATCCAACGGACTTTTTTCCCAAAGACGGTCGGCGAGTCGGCGATGAATGCCTCGTCGAAAACGGCGAACCGGCTCGCGAGTCGGTCCGCCGCGAGGGTGGAACCGTTGGGGCGGAAAGCCCACGTCTTCCCGAAACGCCGTTGGTCCGTGGTGTAGGTGTCGATCGCCGTGCCGGCTTTAAGCGTGAACGGAATCGCCCCGAGAAAATCGCGCGCGACATCGAGCCGAAGGTTGGATTTTTGGGTGTTCCAATCGGGTTGGTTGGTGGTCGGATTGCCCAGTGTGTAGTTCCCGCCGTCATAGACATCCACTGGCGTGCCGGCGCGCGTCGCACTGTAGCGCGTCGGAATCGTACCGCCGGAGGATGGAATGTCGTCACCGCGGAGGACGACGCCGGTCACGGTGGCCGGCGCGAGATTGAAGAAACCCGCGTCGATGTCGTGGCGGTCGGAAGCGGAACCGGACAACGCTCCATTGACCTCCCAACGCCAGAGATCGCCGCGATGGCGGTATTTCAGCGTGGAGTGTTTCGTCTGGGTGGTGATGTCGACGTTCTCGCCGCTGCCGTTCATGGTCACCGTTCCGACGCTGGTGGCTGCGCCTTGTGTAAACGTCGGGCCACCGGTCGCGCCCGCACCGTAGCCAAACCCGAGCACACTGCGCGTGATGTAGAGACCGTAGTCGCGGTAGTTCATGGTCGCGGAAATCGTGTCGGTCGGGCTGATGCGCCAGTCGACGCCGATCGAGCCCTGCAGCGTCTTGAAGGTCTGCGCGAGGCTGTTCCACTGGCTCGTCGTCTGCACGAGCCGCACGAGATCCCAGGTGGGCGATTCGTCGGTCTCTTTGGTGCCGGTCTCCATCGGTTTGAATCGCCACGTGCGCGCGCCGCCGACCGTGATGGCCAGGTTGCGATTGATCGGGTGGAGGTAATTGAAATCAAAGGACGGCTGGATAAAACGCGGCGAATTCGCGGAGTTGTGGTTGCGCGGCCCGCCGTCGAAAGTGAGGCCGTTGTGGTTGTGAAACTGGGTGTAGACGTTGAAGCTCAATTTCCGCGACCTGGACTCGAAGCCGCTGCGCGAGATCAGATTGATCGAACCGCCGAGTCCGGAGGCGGACATATCGGGCGTGGGGACCTTGGTCACTTCGACGCGCGAGACATTGTTCATCGGCATCTCGCGCAGATCGAGCGAGCGGCTGTTGCCGCCAAAGGACGTGGCCATCTCGCCGCCGTCGAGTGTGAGGCCCGCGTTGTTGCCGGGAAAGCCGCGCAGCGAAACGGTGGTCGGTTCGGAGCCCGAGGTCGCAATCGAAACACCGGGCAGAAAAAGGAGAAACTCGCCGATATTCTCGCTACCGCGGTCGCCGAACTCATCGAGCGCGACGACGTTTTTGATATTCGGCGCGTTGCGCTGCTCGTTCATCGAGATCGCCTGCGCGCTCATCTCGCGCTCGGCCGTCACCGTGAAAGCATCAAGCTTGACGGCTTCGGTCGCCGCGGCGTTGCGGCCCGCACGGTCGAGCACCAGTTCAAAATCACGGCGCGCCTCGACGCCCGACGAAACACTCACCGTCGCCTTCTGGGGCGCCATTCCTAGGTAGCTCACGCTGATCCGTGCCTCGCCCGCCGGCACTCCCGTGAGTCGAAACGATCCCGCCTCATCGGTGATCACATCCCGACCAGCGCCCTCCAGAGTGACGCGGGCATTGACGAGCGCGGAGCCGGTCGCGGCGTTATAAACGCGGCCCTCGATCACACCGGCGGCGATTTGCGCACGAAGCGGAACGGCGACCAGTGCGGCGAGTGCGAAAATCAACACAAGGAAGCGGGTGCGAAATGAAGGGTGCATGGCGGCAAGTAAACCGAACCACGTTGCTCACCGACGCAGGAACCGAACAGGGCAAAGCAGTGGTCTGTTTTTGGCACCTAGGACAGCGCGAATACGATCACCCGCCTACCTAGGCGCCACAGCAGCGATCTCGGACAACTTGCAGAGCACACTCACGATTGAGCAACCGGCGTCGTTCTCGCGTCAGGTGGTATCGGTGTTCGCGGCAATGCGGCCGTTCGGACGGTAAGGAAGACCGAGATGAGATCGTCCGTGAACCACCGTGCCCGCCTCAAGGGCAGAGTGCCGCACCCATCCCGTGACACCCCGGCCGGAAGTCCACGTTTAGCTCGGCTTCGATATGTCTGTGAATGTCGGAAACGGACATTGCGCATTGTGAAAGCCGGACCGACGCTCGCGGTTCGTCCCTGTTGGTCAGCTGTTTCCCTACTATGGCCGCGCTAAATCAACCGCCTTTTCCGCTCAGTCCACCGCCACCATCGGCTTCGAGGTCAAGCGGCCGGTCCGGAAGGACCCCACCGCCGACAAGCTCCGCAGCAACTGGGACGCGGCGGTTACCGAGCGCAGCGACAAGCGAAGGCAGCAGCCGGAGCCATCCAAGCACGTCGTCCTCGGCCTTGTCTTCCTCAAATACATCTCCGACACCGCTGGAAAATGCCGAATGGCGAATGGCGAATTCGGAATCTCCGGCCCATTCGTCGTTCGAAATTCGTCCTTCGTCCTTTGCCCCCGCCCGCCGAGGCCCGCTGGTCCCACCTCCAGGGCTCGGCCAAACTTCCCGCCATCGGCAAGCTCGTGGACGACGCCATGGTCGCCATCGAGCGCGACTGGCAAATGTCGAACGCCGAAGTACGAATGACGAACCGCAGCAGCTTCACTTCGACATTTGAAGATGGACAATCGAAACTCGTATGAGTGACGAACTGAAGAACCGAACGAAGAAATACGCGCTCGAAGTCATCGGGTTGTGCGCTGGCTTTCCGCAAGTCTTGGAAACACGCCACGCCATCGGGCAGGTCATCCGCTCGTCCAGTTCGGTCGCGGCCAACAACCGTTCAGCGTGTCGTGGAAAATCGAAGGCCGACTTCATCTCGAAACTCGGAACCGTCGAGGAGGAAGCGGACGAAAGCGGCTTCTGGCTCGAAATGCTCCGCGATATCGCCTCACTTCGACAAGTGAAATTCGACGTTCGAACTTCCCAAGAACTGGCGCGCCTGCTCGACGAAGCGAATCAACTTGTCGCCATCACCGTGGCATCACGTAAAACCGCAAGAGGGAACAATGACTGAATCATTCGACATTCGAAATTCCGCATTCGGCATTCGCCCCATCCGCCGCGACCTCATCGAGGCCGATCGGGAAATGCCGAGTGCCGAACTGCGAAGGACGAACCGCAGCCTCCCCGCTTCGACATTCGAAATTCATTCTTCGAACTTCGCCCCCCTCCCCGGCCAGCTCTTCTACAGCACGCAGATCCCCGTCTGCCTCTGGTTCAGTGGGAAAAATGAATCCGCTGGCAAATGTCGCGCGGTGTCCGAACTCGAACTCGCTCTTGCCGCATGAAAGAAGCCGCCGCCCGCATTAAAATCAACAAGCTGCTGGAAAACGCAGGCTGGCGTTTCTTCTCGGACGCAAAAGGACCGGCGAACATCCAGCTTGAGCCCAGCGTCACGGTGAAGACGCAGGACCTCGATGCGCTCGGCGAAAACTTCGAGAAGGCGAGCAAAGGCTTCATCGACTTCCTGCTGCTCAACGAAAAAAGTTTCCCGTTCATCGTCCTCGAAGCCAAGGCCGAGGACAAAAACCCACTCGTCGGCAAGGAGCAGGCGCGCAAATACGCCAAGTCGCAAAATTGCCGCTTCGTCATCCTCTCCAACGGCAACCTGCATTACTTCTGGGACCTCGAACGCGGCAACCCTTACGTCATCACCGCCTTCCCGACACCTACCTCAGTCGCGGGCTACCAAAAAAGTATTCCCGACCCAAAGCGTCTCATCGAAGAAGTCATCGCCGACGACTACGTGGTGCTCACCCAGCGCCCCGGCTACGCATCGGAAGCCGCTTGGAAAAACGAAGAAGAGCGCTCGGGCTTCATTGATGCGAACAAGCTGCGCTTCCTCCGCCCCTACCAGATGAAGGCCGTCCACGCTATCCAGCAAGCGGTGAAACGTGGCAGCGACCGCTTCCTGCTCGAAATGGCCACCGGCACCGGCAAGACACTCACCGCCGCCGCCATCATCAAGCTCTTCCTCCGCACTGGAAACGCCCGGCGCGTCCTCTTCCTCGTGGACCGCCTGGAACTCGAGCACCAGGCAGGTGGGAAATCCGACTCTCCGCTGCTTCTTATGTCAGCTGACTTCAGAACCGTCATCTACAAAGAAAATCGCGACGACTGGCGGCGCGCCGAAGTCGTCGTCACCACCGTCCAGTCGCTGCTCTTTAATAACAAATACCAGCAGCTCTTTTCGCCCACGGACTTCGACCTCGTCATCTCCGACGAAGCTCACCGCTCCATCGGCGGCAATGCGCGCGCCGTCTTCGACTACTTCATCGGCTACAAGCTCGGCCTCACCGCCACGCCGCGCGACTACCTCAAGAAGTTCAGCAAGGACACACCCACGACCAAAGACCCGCGCGAGTTCGAGCGCCGCCTGCTGCTCGACACCTACCGCACCTTTGGCTGCGACGACGGCCAGCCCACTTATCGCTACTCGCTGCTCGATGGCGTGATGGATGGCTTCCTCATCAATCCCACCGTTGTGTACGCCCGCAGCGAGGTCACCACGCAGTTGCTGTCCGACGCCGGCTTCGTCGCCCAGTTCAAGGACGAGAACGGCGACGACCAAAAGGAGGCTTACCAGCAGCGCGAGTTCGAGAAACGCTTCTTCTCGCCCGCTACCAATCAGCTCTTCTGCAAAATCTTCCTCGAAAACGCGCTCCGCGATCCCATCAGCGGCGAGATCGGCAAGTCCATCGTCTTTGCTGTCAGCCAGAATCACGCGGCCAAGCTCGCGCAGGTTTTCAACGAGATGGCCGACCGGATGTTCCCCGGCAAATACAGTTCCGACTTCGCCGTGCAGGTCACCTCGCAGGTGGACGGCGCGCAGCAGCACACCATCAATTTCACCAACAACAACCTGCTCGGCTCCGCGAACTTCATCCCCACCTACAAGACCAGCAAGGCTCGCGTCTGCGTCACCGTCGGCATGATGACCACCGGCTACGATTGCCCGGACCTCCTGAATCTCGGCCTCTTCCGCCCCATCTTTTCGCCCACCGATTTCATCCAGATCAAAGGCCGCGGCACCCGGAAGCACGACTTCCGGGAGCAACTCTTCGACGACACGATCAAGGAGAGCGTGAAGGAGCCAAAGAAGACCGCCTTCAAGCTCTTCGACTTCTTCGCCAACTGCGAATACTTC